>VEQR01000082.1 GCA_018883125.1 Candidatus Kapaibacterium sp. | reverse complement strand
CCCGGAGTACGCGGGCCGTGTAGGCGTATCCGCGGATGGATATGGTCACGCTGTGCAGCCCGTCACTGTGAATATGCACGGGCACAAGAGCATTGCCGTTGAGCCAGTGCCAAACGCCGGGAATGCCTGATGGCAGAAGCTCTATGGCTGCACCGGAATCATTGGTTGCTCCGGTGGCGGTAACCTCAACGGTGCTGGTGCGACCGTCGAGTTCTGTGGTGACAACAAATCGAGCCATGGGTAAGCGTGTTCTCCAGCGTTTGCGACTGCGGCAAATCTACGGCCGATACCAGCATTCCTGCGTGGCGATGGCGGCAAGCGCTACGTCATGGGGCTCAGAGGATACTTCCGACATGAGCTGACACTGATAGGCGATGCCGATGGCGGTGGCCTGGGTGCGAGCGAGAAAGTGGTCGTAATAGCCCTTTCCGTAGCCCAGACGATGGCAGGCCTTGTCAAAGGCCACAAGCGGAACAATCACGGCCGAGCTCTGATCAAAGTGCTCGGCCAAAACTAGGTCTTGGTCCGACTCCGGAACCGGCTCGAGAATCCCGAAGCGTCCGGGCGTCCACTGCGTACCCCACGTTACGCGACAGTGCTGCAGATCCTGGCCAGTTTCAGGTGTGATTGGAACGTAGACTTCTTTGCCGATCCCCAATGCATATTCGATGAAGGGCATGGACAGTACTTCCTCGGAGGTCGACCGATACACGTGCACCCTGGAGGCGATCTGAAACGCCCGATGTTTGTGAGCTCGCTCAAAGATGAGCTGGTCCCACAAGGCCCGATCGGCAGGTTCGATCGATGCTCGTCGCGCTATTGACGATTCACGCAGCTCCTGCTTGGTCACTCTCCCCTCCTCATGGCAATGATGTCAGGCACAACAATGGCGGCAATCAATACGCCCCCTCCCATCATCTGGCGCATACTCAGCGTCTCAGCTCCGATGGCAACGGCGATCACCGAGGCGGCAAGGGGCTCCATGGCAAAAATGATTCCGGCACGCACGGGATGCGTGAACTGCTGAAATCGCGTTTGCACAAATGTTGGAATGACGGAGGCAAAGATTGAGCAGTACAAGACGGCAGTGATAACATTCGATGACCACACCAGATGCGTTGTACCATGACCCGTAAAATTGAACAGCACCATCGATAGTAAGGCAAGCACAACAGTTGCCGCAAACTGAAGAACCACAAGCGCATTCTGACGTTGCGGGTCCTCACGTACATCGGAGGTCCAGTCATCGATCTTCACAACGTATATCGCCCAGATCATCGCACTCACTAATGTCTGTACGTCTCCAAGCCGTATGCCCATGAGCTCGGGCGAGGTAAAGAGGTAGAGTCCACCAAGGATCAACACGATCGACGCTGCATGCGTACCGCGCAGGCTGGTGCCATGCAGTATTCGCTGAACCAGAGGTACAAAGGCCACCATGGTTCCGGTGATGAATGCTGATGTGGAGGCCGACGTTTCCGTAAGTCCAAAGGTCTGCAGCAGAAAGCCACTGCCGAAGATCAGGCCAAGCATGCTGCCCCGACGCAGAGTTGTGCCGTCGATGGATGACAACGACCGACGCCAGATGACAAGGCCGATCACAAGAGCAAGACCAAACCGCAGCGCCACGAAGACGCTGGGATCCGACTCCGCAAGCGCCGTCTTGATCACCACAAACGTACCGGCCCAGAGCACCGTGATCAGTGCAAGTGCGATCTCCGCGTGATGTCGCTGCATCAGCGTCCGCCGCCGGAGAGCAGATGATGGTACCGCGTGACGGCCTTCATGCCGGTGTGGAAGTTCGACAAGTCAAAATGCTCGTCCGGTGAATGCGCATTCTCGTTATTGAGTCCGAACCCCATGAGCACGGTCGGAACACGAAGCACCTGATCAAACAGCAAGACAACGGGAATCGAGCCCCCTTCACGAGTAAATCGACACGGAGAGGAGAATGTTTCCTCGAGAGCCTGCGTGGCTGCGTGCATAACGGGCGAGTCGCGCTCGACCAGAACGGGATCTGCCCCATGCAGATCCTGCACCTGCACAGTAACTCCCGGCGGCGCGATGGACTGCACATAGCTAATAAACTTATTTGCGATGTCATCATGCTTCTGGTGTGGCACCAAACGCATACTGACCTTAGCCATGGCCCTTGCCGGCAGCACGGTCTTTGCACCCTCACCGGTGAAGCCGCCAAGCAGACCGTTAACGTCGAGTGTTGGACGCGCCCCAAGTCGTTCGATGGAGCTATAGCCCTCTTCGCCAAAGAGCTCGGATACGTCTACGTCAGACTTCAGGCGCTCATCGCTATGACCCAGTGCTGCAAGGTCCAGTCGCTCCTGTTCGGTAAGGGGCTTTACGTCATCGTAAAAACCCTCGACCAAGATGTGGCCATGCTCGTCCTTGAGCCGGGCAATGATCGTGGCCAGCGCATTGAGCGGATTCTGCACAGCGCCGCCATACGAACCCGAATGCAGGTCACGATTTGGACCCTGCACGTCGATCTGCATGTAGGCCATGCCGCGCAAACTGTAGACGATCGATGGTTGACCGGGAGCGAACATGGATGTGTCTGACACAAGGACGGAGTCGCAGGCAAGCTTTGCAGCATTGTCCTTGACGAAAGGTGCAAGGTTCGGGCTACCGATCTCTTCTTCACCCTCTATCAGCAGCTTGATGTTGATGGGCAACCGTCCTTCAGTTGCGAGCATCGCCTCAATGGCCTTGATATGCAGAAACACCTGCCCCTTGTCATCCGTGGCGCCACGGGCATAGATCTTGCCATCACGGATCACCGGATCAAAGGGCGGATTGGACCAGAGGTTCAGCGGGTCCACCGGCTGCACGTCATAATGACCATAGAACAGCACCGTTGGTCCGCCCTCGCCGGCATCCATGCGTTCGGCATACACGATCGGGTGACCCGGCGTCGGTATCACCTCAACCAGAGGCATGCCGATACCGCTCAGATGGCTGGCAAGCCAGTCAGCGCAACGCGCTACATCGGCGGCTGCATCGGGATCGGTGCTGATACTGGCGATGGATAGGAACTCCACGAGCTCGGCTTCAAATCGCCCGCGGTGATGGTCAAGGTACTCGTTGGTGGTCATTACGGTAATGATGGTGTGAATGATGTTTCTTTTCGAAAGGGGCTCACCCAGGCATGAGCATCGATTCAGCGTAGACACGCTCGTAGTGCGGCACGATAAGCGAGATGTCGAAGTTCTCCACTACGCGCCTGCGGGCGTTCTCGCGGAAGATGGCCAGCTTCTTGGGGTTCGTCAGCAGATCGAGGCAGTAGCGCGCCATGCGGTCAACATCGCCCAGCTCGGCTATGAAACCCGATTCGTCGTGACGCACCACCTCGGGAATGCCACCGATGTTGGTAGCTACAACCGGAACCGAGCAGCTCATGGCCTCGAGTGCAGAGAGGCCAAAGCTCTCCTGCTGTGACGGAAGAAGGAAGATGTCGGCTACGGACAGGATCTCAGGTAATGCCGACTGCTTTCCAAGGAACGTCACGTGGTCCTCAACTTCGAGTTCGCGGCACAGGCGCTCTGCGTCGCTTCGCTCGGGTCCGTCACCAACAAAAACTAGGCGAGCAGGGACTTTCTTGCGGACCTCTGCAAGAATTCGCACGCAGTCTTGAACGCGCTTAACGGGACGGAAGTTCGATACATGCATTAGAACAAACTCGCCGTCTTTCTTGATGTGCTTCTCAAGGTGACTGCAGTCACCACGACGATAGAGCGAGGTATCAACAAAGTTCGGGATCACGCGGATCGACAGATCCTGACCAAAGCTCTGACGCGTCTTTTCGGCAAGAAACCCCGAGACAGCCGTCACCACATCACTTTTTTCAAGCGAGAACTTCACCAATGGCAGGAAGGTTGGCTCCATGCCAACAAGTGTGATGTCCGTTCCGTGCAGCGTTGTCACCAGTCGAAAGGGGCGCGTTGCGCGGCTAATCTCCCGAGCCAGATAGGCACTTACTGCATGTGGGATGGCGTAATGCACGTGCACAACATCCAGCTGCTCGTACTTGGCCACATCTAGGATCTTACCCGCCAGCGAAAGTGTGTACTGGTTGAACTCCATTAGGGGATACGATGGCGTTTCCACCTCATGGTAGTAGATATTGTCCTGAAAGCGGTCAAGACGCATCGGCTGAGCATAGGTGATGAAGTGGACGCTATGCCCTTTTTTTGCAAGTTCGTGACCCAACTCTGTGGCCAGCACTCCACTGCCGCCATAGGTTGGATAACACACCATCCCAATTCGCATACGAGATCCCTCTCTCCCTCGTCGAGCCGCCACGACATCCGCATGAGCTTCACGCCTTACCGAACGGTGACATCGGAGAATAACTTCGAAATTACCATCAAACGATCAGTCTTTCGGGCGTTTCTCGCCCCCTGCCGATCGAAGGCCGAAGCACAGCAAACTCTTGATGCACTGCGCACAACCTATTGGGATGCCGTACATCACTGCTATGCGTATCGCATTGGCGAACACGGGCTCGAGTCTCGCATGTCCGACGATGGCGAACCCTCGGGCACAGCCGGAAAGCCGATTCTTTTTGCCTTGCAGAAGGCAGCTCTGAGCGATTGCATCATTGTTGTGGTGCGCACCTTCGGTGGCGTAAAGCTTGGCGTCGGACCCCTAGCGCGCGCCTATGCTGAGGCTGCCCAAGGGGCTATTCAGAGCGCCGAACTTATAACGGTGCGTCCGCAGCAGAAGATCTTGGTGCATTGCATCTACGATGATGTATCAACTGTGACGCGTCTGCTGGAAGATGTTGAAGCTCAGTTCGAGGCATCGTATGGCGATGCTGTGACGTTTGATGTGACGATTGACGAAGAGAAGATGTCGTCGTTTTTGGCGTTGCTCATCTCGCGTACAAACGGCCGAGCCGGATACTCAAAAGTCCACCCCGAGTGAGACCATCCACAAGGGTGCCGAGAAGCCCCCTTCCGGACGGATCCGCCATGCAACATCAATGCGCAGGGGCAACCCAAGTGCTGCATTGCGCGTGCCGACGCCTACCGATGAGAGGATCGGGTTGCTAGCAAGAACTCCTGGCTCTGACCACGCAAGACCATCGGCATCCCAGGCTCCTCCGGCATCAAAGAAGACCTGTGCCTGCATCCCCTGAAACAGCGATGGTATGGGGCCTGCCTGAAACGCCAAGAGGAATGGGAACCGCAGCTCGATATTGGTCACGAAGAATTGCGTGCCATAGCGCTCATTGATGGCATATCCGCGAAGGGGCCAGCCAGGACGCGTAAAAGCAAAGTCCTCGGGGTTCACAAACGGCCAGCCGTTGGCACCGAGATAGCCGTTGATCCAGTTATCCGTGCCACCGATGAAGAACTTCTGTGGATTTCGACCTGAGCTATATCCGCCCGTACCGCGAATGGCAATTGAATATGCCCCGCCGAGATGAATATAGCGTCGAGCATCCACTCGAGCGGTGGTGAAGGAAAGACCCGACTCGCCCCATGCTGGTGAGGCCTCGACTGTGAGATTCATACGCGTGCCACTCATCGGCGCCCACATACCCATAATCCCGTCATCAAGGACGAACGACAAGGATGGAACAGTAACGAAACGAGACAGTGATGGCTCCAACGGGATATCGATATTCTCTCGTGACATACCAAGTACTTGGACACCGAGATCGAGCCGTGAGTATCGCGAAAACGGATACGAAGCATTCAGCTGAGTTCCGTAGCTCCGCAGACGGTACGTATAAGGGTCCCCCGGAAGGAAAGTGAAACCGGCATTTTGAAAGACCGCCGCATAGAGGTCGATCACGTCCGGCAGATACCCATACGAGAGCCAGAAACTGCTGTTGTTCAGATCCAGAAAGATGTTTCCACGGAAATAGATCTCATGATCTCCGAGCATGTCGGAGAATAACATCTGGATCTGTCCGTTTGCACCAAAGAAATTCGAGTAGCCGGCATTTCCGGTTACCACGTCTGCCGAGAACGTTGTTTTGTAGTCCCTGACAACAACAGAATCCTCGCGCTCTGCATCCTGCTTGCGCAAAGGATCAGACTCGAATTGCACGGCCTCGGGATTCGGTGGAGCTGATTTCTGCTCCGACAGATCAACGTCGAAGGTTCCATAGCTGAAGGTCATCGTGTCCTGCTCCGCAGGGGGCTTGGACACCAGCTGAGAGACGGTGTTGCGCTGAGCCAACTCCTGCCGACGGAACACCGTCATGGGTAGAGAGTCCCGCTGCTTTAGATCGAGCGGAAAGTTCAACAGAAAGATGTCGTATCCGACGCGGTTCTGCGAGGCAAACAAAAGCTTCGTTCCATCGCGCGACAAAGAGATCTGTGACACTTCCTGCAGTGAGTTCGTGAGTGCCGATCGGCGGCGGCTCTTCAGGTCGAGTCGCCAAAGATTGCTGATGCCGTTGTAGTCGGCCACGTATAAAAGCGCCGATCCATCCGGCGAAACCGCCAAGGACGACTTCCCGATGGCTGGGTCTTCGGTGAGACGCTCGAGACCAAGCGTCTGAATGTCTACTCGATACACGTCTCGCGAATCGACGTCGTGCTTCCAGATCTTAAAGTCCTTCGGCAGATCTCGTGCCTGCAAATAGGGACCCCGATCGGATATGAAGTACACAAATCTGCTGTCAGGGGACCACGTGGGCACGGCGTCCGTGAATACGTCGTTGGTGAGCTTGGTCAGTTTGCGGTTGCCGAAGTCGTAGACGTAGATGTCGGCGTGACGTCCTCCAGTATCGGCTTCAAAGGCGATGCGTCGTCCGTCAGGCGACCACGATACGCCCCCTATCGTCTGCAAGCCAAACTTGAGCTCATCGTAATCACCAGACGCTACGTCCACCAGGTAGATCACATCCTGGCCCGCCCCCTTGGCACCGACCGCCAGCTTCGTGCCTTTGGGATTCCAGGAGATACCCGGTGTGAGGAAATTTAGCTCTTCGAAGGCCGTGCTTCGTCCGCTGGTGGCAAGCTCACGGGGCTCCTTCGTCTTAAGGTCCATGACATACAGTCCAAAGGTACCAGCGCCTCGATCCGACAGGAAAGCAACCTTTTCGCCGTCCGGAGAGACCGCCGGCGAGGTGTTGTAGAAGTTGTCTTCCTTACGGTGGTTCGTCAGACGCTTGGCAAAGTCCTCCACGTATTCATAGCGTCCGACATCCGGGAAGTACTCTCGCTTGGTGTCCTTGGCCCACTGCTCAGACATCTCTTCGTACGACATTCCGAATGAGGCTTTGAATGTGCGCTCAACATCTCGCAGCTGACGGAAACGGTTGAGGACTTCCCCCACCTTGCCCTTTCCGTAGGTATCGGCCACGTATGTCCAAAAGGCCTGCCCACCGCGATACGCAAAGTACCCGCTGAGCTGATCAAGCCCCCTGAGGTACTCACTCACCGCCACGTCGCGCATGAACATATCGGTCTTGACGTCCATTCCGCCGGCACTGGAATACTCGGCAAACCCCTCGTTCATCCACAGGGGAAGCATCACCGCATTGGGGTTATTCACCAGCGACTGGATCGAACCGCCATAGAGCATATCGTTGAGGACGGCATGAACAAGCTCGTGATGGATCACATGCTTGAATTTCGCGAGATCTCCCTCGTACGGCAGCACAACACGGTTCTTATAGAGTTCCGTTACGCCGCCGATTCCTTCAGTCATGAACTGACTGATGACGTTGGTCTGCTGGAACTGGTTGTGGGAATTGTAGAGGATAAGCGCAATGCGCTTGTTGATCGTGAAGTTCAGCTGGTCCTGTATTGTGCGCAGTGCCTGCTCGGCTTCGCGTGCCATGAAGTTGGCAAGGGGCACGGCGTTACCGTGAAAATACACGTCAAAGTTTGTCGACTGGATGACCTTCCAGTTGAACTTCTCGTACTGCTTTTTGTTCTTGCCGAATGCCGTACCGCCACCAATGAGTTGTGACTGTGCATCGGTGGCGCAACCGATCAGCAGCAGGCCAATCAGTATCACGTGTTGAAGATGTTTCATGCGATTCACCTGGACGAATAACCCCGGAGTCCGTTGTATGGTTTCAGTCCGGTGACACGGCAGCAATTAATCAGGATCCGTTGCCGCGTTGATCGTGTCATTCTTCTGACGGAAGCTCCTGAGAGAGGCAATGTAGGCCATACCGGCCTCTGCTGCGGCCTGCTCGGCTTCCTTTTTATTTCTGCCCGATCCCGAGCCGACAACGCGCTCGTCAACAACTACTTCCACCGTGAAGAACTTCTCGTGATCGGGTCCCTCTTCCTTCACCACCACGTAGCGAGGAGCCCCGTGCCCCTTACCCTGCACTGTTTCCAGCAACAGGCTCTTGAAGTTCGTGTCATGCACGAGCGATTCACGCATCATGATCGGCAGCAGTCGTTCGACAATGAACCGACGCACTTCATCAAAGCCGCGATCGAGATAAATGGCCGCAATCACCGACTCAAGAGCATCGGCAAGCATGCCGTCATTTCCCCTCTGCAGTGACTGACTGGCCGAGTAGCTGAGAAACAAGTACTCTTCCAGTTTCAGGGCTCGGGCGCAGACAGCTAGCGACTTCTTATTCACGATCCACGAGCGCATTTTGGTGAGCTCGCCTTCGAGTACTTCGCGATTGTTATAGAAGAGATATTCGGCTGTTACCATTCCAAGGATCGCATCGCCGAGAAACTCCAGGCGCTCATTCGAGCGATGATCCGGCGTGTTGGCCACCTGAAGGTACGAGCGATGCGTAAGTGCCTGCTCGTAGAGCGATGGCATATGAATACTTATGCCGAGGGTTGCCTCAAGCTCGCGCACGCGCTCGTCGGTGAGCAGATTCATCGACGGGAAAATCTCCTTGAACGCAGCATTACTTGCCGCCCCCTTTGTGGAGGCAAACTTCAAGAGATTCGCGTAGAGCTGTCGAACGATGTCCTTCACGGGGCGTGCTCTACTTGGTACTTTCGGAAAGGGGCTTCTTACTCGCTGTAAGACTTGAAGCAGAGTGTGGCGTTATGTCCGCCGAACCCAAAGGTGTTGCTGATGGCAGCACGAATCGGATGCTTACGCGGCGCATTGGCCACATAATCCAGCGTGCAGTCAGGATCAGGTGTGATCTGGTTGATCGTCGGCGGGGCGATACCGTTCTTGATGGCCAGCACCGTAGCAATTGCTTCGATGGCGCCGGCAGCTCCAAGCAGGTGACCCGTCATGGACTTTGTAGAGCTGACAAGCATTGAGTTCGCCCAATCACCGAATACTGTTCGGATGGCGGCCGACTCCGACTTGTCATTGAAATATGTTGACGTTCCGTGGGCGTTCACGTAGTCGATGTCGTCAGGCTGAAGACCAGCGTCGGCCAAAGCCATACGCATGGACCTCACAGCACCTTCCCCGCCCGGGGCCGGCTGCGTGATGTGATAGGCATCGTCGGTAAGACCAATACCAACGATCTCGGCAAGAATGTTGGCTCCGCGCTTGGTGGCATGCTCAAGTGTTTCCATCACGAGTACTCCGCCCCCTTCACCCATGACAAAGCCATCGCGATCTTTATCGAACGGACGACTTGCTGTTTCCGGGCTGTCATTGCGTGTAGACAGTGCTTTCATGGAGTTGAAGCCACCGATACCCATTGGGCACACAACGGCCTCACTGCCGCCGGCAAGCATAATATCAACCATGCCGCGTTGCATGAGCATAAATGCGTCGGCGATAGAATGCGATGAGGTTGCACAGGCCGAAACAGTCGCATAGTTCGGCCCCTTCAATCCGTACCGGATCGCGATGTGTCCGGCAGCGATATCCGAAATAAGCATCGGGATAAAGAGCGGAGAAATGCGATCCGGCTTGCCGTCACGATCGAAGAGGTTCTTCTGCTGATGATGATACGTCCACATGCCGCCGATGCCCGAGCCGAACACAACGCCGGCCCGCTCTAGGTCACACGTAGAAAAATCCAGCCCCGAATCTTCGACGGCCATAACGGCGCAGGACATCGCATACTGCGCAAAGAGGTCCATTCGCTGAACCTCTTTGCGCGTAATGTGCAATGTTGGATCGTAGTTCTTCACCTCACAGGCAAAACGGGTGTCGAACTCGGTTGCGTCAAAACGCGTAATGGGGCCCGCACCGCTGCGTCCCTCCATCATTCCATTCCAAAAGTCCTGCGCGGTGTTGCCAAGGGGCGTCACAGCACCGACTCCGGTTATCACAACACGAGGTATGGTTCTCGACATACGAATGCCAAATTTCTGAGAGATGAGCGTGGAGCTACGAAGGTTGAATTAGGATGCTTGTGATTCAATGAAGCTGATAGCATCACCAACGGTTTGGATCTTCTCGGCATCACTGTCGTCAATCGTAAGATTGAAAGCCTTTTCGAACTCCATGATGAGCTCTACGGTGTCCAGAGAATCCGCACCAAGGTCGCTTGTGAACGAAGCCGTTGGTGTTACCTGAGATTCTTCGACTCCAAGCTTGGAAACGATGATCTCCGTTACCTTTTGTGCCACTGCTGACATAGTAAACCCTTACTGAAAATGAGGTTGAAAAATCATGCAAATCTAGCGTCCGCTTGCGCCACTCACATTGCCAGGCCGCCGCAGACGTTCAGGACCTGTCCGGTG
>VEQR01000081.1 GCA_018883125.1 Candidatus Kapaibacterium sp. | reverse complement strand
GTGCTACATCGCGCACACTGCAGACAACCCAGAGTGGCACGTATCGTGTGATTGTGTCCGATGGTACGTGTATCAACATCTCCGATGACTTTGCTTTCGTCTATGAAGGTACGTCTGTAAGCGAGGACGAAGGCGGCCGGGGCGCGCTCTCAATCACGCCAATTCCTGTTGTGGATGAGTTGACGGTTAACCTTCCAGCTCGCACACAACGAACCCTTGAGATCGTTGATTTATCGGGCCGTGTGCTCTATCGCGGATCTGTTGCCGATGACGTTTCGGTCTTCCAGACGTCAACGGCTGCTTGGTCATCGGGTGCGTACATCGTACAAGTGCGGAGCGCCAGCGGGATCTGGACGGCAACCTTTGTGAAACAGTAAGGTCTCTTCTCTGAGGCGCAGCCGCGACTCAGGTGATTCACGGTTGGCGTCCGAGAAGTGCGTCAAAGCGCTTTTCCATTGAGCGTCGGCCGGTAATGAACCTGTCGTACGATGTATGGCTCTCGTTCATAGCGTCTGTGCGGAGCGTATCTCGGACAACTGTTAGTGATTCAGAGATCATTCCCTGAACAGTGCGAATCGGAGTGCCGGCATCAATATCAAGGGGCTCACCAAATCGCACCCAGCAGGCAGGCCGTTGTTCGCGCAGGAGTTCATATCGCATAGCAACGGGAAGAATTCGGCACTGGCCAAGCATGCGGGTAAGAATGCCGATTCCCGGCTCGCAGTGGATCGATTCAATGTCCTGGTGAATGAGCGTTCCTTGCGGGTACATCCAGAGCATACGGTTGGAATTGCTAAGCCTGGAACCCGCGTATCGCAACGATTTCATTGCACTGTTCGGATCTTCACGGATCACGCTGAACATTCCGAGTCGGGAAAAGAAACGATACCGATGCAATTGTCGGTATTCCATCATCCCGTCGGTGTCCAGTCTGTGACGGGAGAACGCAAGCGACATGGCAACAGCAGCATCCCACCAGGATGCATGTGTCGAGGCGACGATGGTTGGGATGTTGTCGCTACCTCTACTGAGCGTGACCAGGTGATGCTCTCCGGCGATGTATCCGGCGGAAAAGTGCCGTCGAAGTGTCCACGAGAAGTAGGCACCCCAGAAGCGTCGGTCGAGTGTGCGAGGACGGGCAGGGATGAAGGGTTGGGTTGACATGGGTAATTTTGCAGGAACTGAAAGCTACTACTACGTGGAACGGAATTCAAATCGCGTCATCGTCGGCATGTCCGGCGGCATCGACTCCAGCGTTGCGGCGGGCCTGCTCGTAGAGCAGGGATTCGATGTTGTCGGCATAACGATAAAGACCTACAAGTACGAAGACGTTGGCGGCAACGTTGGCAATGACTCCACATGCTGCTCGCTCGACGGCATCAATGATGCTCGGCGCGTAGCCCTGGGCCTGGGTATTCCGCATTACACGGTTGATTTCACCGAGACGTTCAAAGAGCAGATCATCAACTATTTCGTCGATGATTATCTCCAGGGAAACACGCCTAATCCGTGCGTTCGGTGCAACCGCCAGATTAAATGGGCGGAAATGCTCAAGAAGGCGGATGCTCTGGGAGCCGAGTACATCGCCACCGGACACTATGCCAGTATCATGCACGATGAGCATACCGGCCGCAGGTGGATCCGACGCAGCCCGGATGCTCAGAAAGATCAGTCCTACATGCTCTGGAGTGTTCGTCAGGAGCACCTAGGACGAACCTTGTTCCCGTTGGCGGGCTTTACAAAGCCCCATTCTCGATCGGAGAAAGATCGGCTCGGGCTAGATCTGGCCCCCAAGCCGGAATCCTATGAGATCTGCTTCATCGCTGATAACGACTATCGTCGATTCCTGCGTGATGCTGTGGAGGACATTGACGAACGAATCGGTCAGGGCAACATCGTCCTGGACGGTAAGGTCATTGGACAGCACGACGGTTATCCGTTCTACACTGTAGGTCAGCGAAAGGGCCTCGGTATAGCCCATAGCGAACCGTTGTTTGTTCTCAACGTCCTGCCATCGTCAAATGAGGTGATCGTGGGCACTGCAGAGAAACTCGAAGCCCGATCGCTCACCGCCGACAATGTGAACCTGCAGAAGTATGCAGATCTGCGAGATTCCCGAAGATTTCACGTCAAGATCCGGTACAAGGATGAAGGAGCACCAGCCACGTGTTCAACAGACGAACACGGAATTCTGCACGTGGAGTTTGACGAGCCTCGACGTGCCATCGCCCCCGGGCAGTCTGTGGTTATGTACGAGGGTGACGACGTTGTCGGTGGCGGCATCATTCGCAAAGAGTCGGAAGGGCGTTAAGTGTCACACACCGAGATGTCGCTCCCAAATCCATTCCGTCTCGAAGCATCCTGCACGGATACTGCCGCGCGCGCTGGCGTGGTATCTACCGATCATGGTGATATCCCCACGCCGATCTTCATGCCGGTCGGCACACAGGGGGCTCTCAAGGCCATGAGCCATCGCTCTCTTCGGGAGCTTGACGTGCCGATCATCCTGGCCAATACCTACCATCTGTATCTGCGTCCAGGCGTCGAAACACTTTCTGCGATGGGTGGACTGCATCGGTTCAGTACATGGGACCGGCCTATCCTCACCGACAGTGGAGGATTTCAGGTCTTCTCGTTGCGTGATCTGCGCACAATGAGTGAAGAGGGTGTTGAGTTTCGTTCGCATATCGATGGATCAAAGCACCTGTTCACAGCCGAGAATGTTGTGGACACTCAACGGGCAATCGGTAGTGACATCTTCATGGTACTTGATGAGTGCACGTCGTATCCTTGCGAGCATGAGCAGGCGCGGCGCTCAATGGACCTGACGCTTCGTTGGGCTGAACGTTCCCGCGTGCATCACCTGAAAAGCCCCTTTCACTATGGTCACCGTCAGTTTCAGTTCGGCATCGGACAGGGGAGCGTGTATCATGATCTGCGCAAGAGCTGCATGAGTTCACTTGTCGACATAGGTTTTGACGGCTATGCCATTGGGGGTCTGAGCGTTGGGGAGCCAGCTGAGAATATGTATGACGTTGTGGCCTGCTCCACTGAGGTCATGCCCGCAGAGCGGGCCCGGTATCTCATGGGTGTGGGCACGCCGGAGAATATTCTTCGGTGCATCGGGCTTGGAGTTGATATGTTCGACTGTGTAATGCCAACCAGAAATGCGCGTAATGGAACGCTCTTTACGACTCTTGGGCGGGTGAACATCAAGAATGCGACGTGGAAGCAGCGAGACGAACCCATTGATCCCAATGTCGGCTCTGACAGCAGCCGGAACTACTCTCTAGCGTATCTTCGCCATCTCTTCAACGCCGGTGAGATCTTTGGTCTCATGCTCGCTACGGAGCAGAATGTAGCTCTATACCGATGGCTCGTCCGCACGGCCCGAGAGAAAATCCTTGACGGAACATTTCGTCAATGGGCTGCCGAGACCATCGACCAACTCAATCAACCTCGTACCTGATCATTTCACCCATCGGAACACTCCCATGCTTGCAATGCTTTTCATGGCTCCGCCACCACAGGCCGGTGCCGACCCAACCGGTCAGCTTATGCAGACTCTTTTCATGTTTGCCGCTGTTATCGGCATCTTCTATTTCATGATGATCCGTCCGCAGCAGAAGCGCGCAAAGGAGCATCAACAGTTGCTGTCCAGCGTTAAAAAGGGCGACGCGGTCGTAACCTCCTCAGGCATCCATGGCACTGTTCACGAGGTTGATGAAGCGACGATTTCGGTGACCATTGCATCAGGTTGCAACGTCAAGTTCGACAAGTCTGCGATTTCGACGGTCGTCAAGAAGTAATCCTGCTCCTCTGCCATGCTTGATAGCATTACTGACGCAATCGAAGACCTTCGGGCCGGAAAGTGCATCATCGTCGTTGATGATGAGGACCGGGAGAACGAGGGCGACCTGATCTGTTCGGCTGAATTGTGTTCTGAACAGAACATCAATTTCATGGCCACTCAGGGAAGGGGGCTTATCTGCGTCAGCCTGACGGAAGACCGCGCCAAGAAGCTTGAGCTGCCACTGATGGTCAGTGACAACACTGCCCTTCATGGAACACGTTTTACCGTGAGCGTGGATTACGTCCACGGCACGGCCAGCGGTATCTCCGTGAGTGACCGAACGGCAACGGTGCTCGCGATGGCCTCGGACGATGCCCGCCCGGAGGACTTCGGACGTCCGGGACACATCTTCCCGCTTATCGCCGTCGATGGCGGTGTATTGCGTCGCGCTGGCCATACCGAGGCAGTAGCAGACCTTATGACTCTCTCTGGACTCAAGCCCGTTGGAGTGCTGTGCGAGATCTTGAAGGATGACGGTTCCATGGCGCGCGTTCCGGATCTGCTGGAGATGTCCAAACGTCACGGTCTGCGAATGATCTCCGTGCAGGACCTCATCGCCTATCGGCGTGCGAAGGAACGTCTTGTACGATTCGTTGCCGAGGCAAAGCTTCCGAGTCAGTTTGGTGAATTCATCATCAAGATCTTTGTGAACACTGTTGATGGCAAAGAACATGTTGCCGTGGTCAAGGGTGACATATCGACGACTGAACCTGTTCTCGTGCGGGTGCACAGTGAGTGCCTGACCGGGGACATCTTTGGTTCTCACCGTTGCGACTGTGGTCCGCAGCTCCATGCAGCTCTTGAACAGATAGACCGTGAGGGCCGAGGAGTAGTTCTCTATATGCGCCAAGAGGGAAGGGGCATCGGACTCGCCAACAAGATCAAGGCCTATGCGCTGCAGGAACAGGGACTTGACACCGTGGAGGCCAACGTTCACCTTGGCTTCCCACCTGATCCTCGGGATTACGGCATAGGGGCACAGATCCTGACTGAACTTGGTATCAGTAAGATGCGTCTTATGACGAATAATCCGAAGAAGCGCGTTGGTTTGCAGTCGCACGGACTGGAGGTCACCGAGCTGGTTGCCCTGGAAGTAGCGCCCACAGTTGATAACATCGGCTATCTTGAGACAAAGCGAGATAAAATGGGACACATCCTGCGGCATCTTTAATCGGCGGTTGCACCGCGGCCGCTACCTGCGTAGATTCGAATACCGAAGAACAAAGCCGCACGAGGCTTTGTTTTTTTTTCCTGAAACCCCAACCTCATTGCGGAGATGTCTCATGGCAGGAGACGCCGTTTACGTTACAAAAGAATACCTCCATCAGATCCAGGCTGAAGTTCAGGAGCTCACCACGAATGGTCGGCGGGACATCGCTCAGAAGATCGCCGAAGCACGTTCCCATGGCGATCTCTCGGAGAACGCCGACTACGATGCGGCCAAGCACGCACAGGAACTCCTTGAGATCCGGATTTCCCGACTTCAGACCATGCTCTCCAAGGCACAGGTAATTGATGCCAAGGATTTTCCCGACGATAAGGTGTACATCCTTTCTCGTGTTGAGCTTCTTAATAAGAAGACCAACAAGAAACTTCAGTACCTGCTTGTGTCCCCGGAAGAGGCAGACTTCGAGCAGAATAAGCTCTCAGTTACCAGCCCCCTTGGCAAGGCTCTCCTCGGTAGGGTCGTGGGTGATCTCATCGAGACCAAGGTGCCGGCCGGCGTGATTCAGTATGAAGTCCTGAGCATCGGCAAGTAAAAGAGTTTGCATCTACCTTCGCCGTCATTCACAACCACCAGAGAGTTTCTCTCAGGTGCGAGTGGTGTGCTATGTTGTCATTGATTCCGTATGATTGTTGCCGTCTGAATCCAACGTGCAGGATCAAGTACTTCTTCCATGAATACCCGACAACTCGAAAGCGAACTCTGGGAGGCAGCTGATCAGCTGCGCGCCAATTCCAAGCTGACGGCGGCCGAATATGCGATGCCGGTGCTGGGCCTGATCTTTTTGAGGCATGCTGATAATCGCTTCAGGACGTTCCTGCCCGAAGTTGAATCCCGTATTCCTTCGCAGCTACCTGAAACCGAACGCCAGGAATTGATCATCGAGTCGTTCGATTCGAAGGCAGCGATATACCTGCCCGAAGATGCACGCTTTGATCGAATTGCAGGTCTACCTCGGACTGTTAACCTTGGCGATGTCATTGATACGGCGATGCAAGCCATCGAAGATCGATACGCGATCCTGAAAGGCGCCTTACCACGTGGGTATGCAGCTTTTGAACCTGATCTGCTGGTTGAGCTTGTCAAAATATTCAATCGGCCCGCACTTCGGGCAGCTACGGGTGATGTGTTCGGTCGGATATATGAATACTTCCTCAACAAGTTTGCTATAAGCGGCGCCCAGGAGGGCGGTGAGTTTTTCACGCCGCCATCGCTGGTGCGAATGATTGTGAACGTCATCGAGCCGGACCGTGGTATTGTGCTTGACCCCGCCTGTGGTTCAGCTGGCATGTTTGTGCAAACCAGTCATTTCATTGAGAATGTAAGGCACGAATCAGCCAACGATATCGTGACGTTCCACGGTCAGGAGAAGAGCAGTACCAATAGCAAGTTGGCATTGATGAACCTTGTGGTTCACGGTCTGGACGCCTCCAATATCCGCCAAGGAAATACCTTCTATGACCAAATCGAGTACCTTGTCGGCAACTGCGACTTTGTCATGGCCAATCCACCGTTCAATGTGGATAGTGTTGATACGAAGAAGGTCGAAAGTCAGGTTGATGGCCATGGAAGGCTACCTTTTGGCTTGCCGGGGACCAACGCCAAGACGGGTGCCATTAGCAATGCCAACGGCCTCTGGATCCAATACTTCTATGCCTACCTCAACGCCACCGGTCGGGCTGGCTTTGTCATGGCCTCCAGCGCCTCGGATGCCGGCAATAAGGACCGCGATATCCGCGAGAAGCTGGTCAAGACCGGCCACGTCGACGTGATGATGGCCATCGGCAACAAGTTCTTCTACACCCGCAGTCTGCCGTGCACGCTGTGGTTTTTCGACAAGGGGAAGCCGCAGAACCTGCTGGACCGGGTGCTGATGATTGACGCGCGCAATGTGTACCATGTGGTCTCGGCTCGCTCGCACGTGTTCACAGATGAGCAGCTTGCCAATCTTAACGCCATTGTTTGGCTATATCGTGGGCAGGGAAAACGATTCATCGAGTTGGTGGCCCACTATCAGCAGAAGGTAGATGAATGGCTAGCGGTGCTTCCCGAATCTATCGCAGCAGACACGGCCGCTTTGCAGGCGTTGGCTGCACCGCTGCAATCCTTTGCCGAACGGGCTTCGCTTTCTGAGTTGAATGCAGAACAACCCGAAGAGACAAGGATCAGTCAGGACAAACTGGATGCTTTCAAGGCCGAGCTTGCCACGGCGCAGACTGATACACAATCGCGTGAAGCCATCGCATCGCTATTACGTGCCTGTACCGCTGCCCGATCCGCCATTGCGAAGTCTGATCGAACAGACCATGCTTCGCAGTTGGGCTTACAAGCGACTCTCGACGTTCTTGCCCCGCAGCTCAAAGCGGTCGGCAAGACTCTCGAGGCCCGCCACAAGCAGTGGCTCAAGATGTTGGAAACCGCCGAGAAAGACCTTCGCGCCCGCAGCAGTAAAGCCTTCGACAGTAAAACCGCCCGCGATGCTAAGCGTGCCCTGACTGCCGCCGACGCCAAGAAGAACGAAGCCCCCACGGTGCGCGATGCCACGCTCGACGCGCTGAAGCAGGCCGCCTACTTCATCCATCAGGTTCACTGGTTGCACAGCCGTTTCCCGAACGCGGTGTTCGAGGACGTGCTGGGTCTGTGCAAGGCGGTCACGACGGAGGAGATCGCCGCAAACGACTACTCGCTGACACCGGGGCGTTATGTGGGCGTGGCGGCGGCAGCAGCCGAAGACGAAGACGACTTCGCGGAGAAGCTGCGCGAGATCCACGACGAACTGGCGGAATTGAATGACAAGGCGGCGGAACTGGCGGGACGGATTGCTGGCAACTTTGAGGAGTTGCTCGGATGAGTTGGCAGGCGCGCAAGCTTGGCGAATTTATCTCCATCAAGCATGGATGGGCATTCAAGGGAGAGTACTTTTCCGATGCTGGAAAGTACATCCTGCTCACTCCTGGCAATGCTCACGAGACCGGCGGCCTAAAACTGCGCCCAGGAAAGGAGAAGTTCTATTCGGGGGATTTCCCGCCTGACTACTTGATGAAGTCCGGCGACATGTTGGTTGTGATGACGGACCTGATTCAAGCTGCACCGATTTTGGGGGGCGCGATTGTGGTTCCGGAGGATGACCGTTTCCTCCACAACCAGCGTCTCGGATTGGTGGAATTTATTTCGGAGACGCCAATCGACAAAGATTTCTTGTACTACTTGCTGAATTCGCCGGACTACAGAGCCCAAGTCCGGGGCTCAGCGACGGGTGCTACTGTTCGCCACACGGCGCCAAGGCGTATGTGTGACTGCAATGTTTTGGTGCCGGATACGTTGGCGGAACAGCGAAAGGTTGCGCAGGTCCTGTCCGCCTACGACGACCTGATCGCCACCAACCAGCGCCGCATCGCCTTGCTCGAAGACGCCGCCCGGCGCCTTTACCGCGAGTGGTTCGTGCACCTGTGCTTCCCTGGCCATGAATCGGTGCCGGTGAAGGATGGGGTGCCGGAAGGGTGGCAAGCCGGGCTATTGGGATCACTCATGAAAACTTCGTCAGGCGGTACCCCAAGCCGTAAAAGGGCTGACTTTTTCGGGTCAGGCATCCCGTGGGTAAAAACTAAAGAGCTGAACGATGGATTCCTATTTGAAACTGAGGAAGAAATTACCCTCGCAGGCTTGGAAAGTTCATCGGCAAAGATTTTCCCAGCTGGCACAGTTCTTCTTGCCATGTACGGCGCAACCATTGGCATGACTGCATTACTGGCGAAGCCAGCAGCGACGAACCAGGCTTGCTGTGCATTTCTGGTTGCCGAGACGAAGGGTCTTTCTTATTACTGTTTCCAGTGGCTCAAGGAAATCAAACAAAAGTTGATTTCTCTTGGCATGGGAGCCGCCCAGCCAAATCTGAGCCAAGAAGTAATCAAGAAGCTCGAATTTCTTCTGCCGTCCGCGCAAGTTCTGGATGGATATCACGAGGCTGTTTCGCCGATCTTTGTCCAAATGGCGACCCTCTTCCGACAGAATCGCACGCTCGCCCAAACCCGCGACCTTTTGCTTCCCAAGCTGATGTCCGGCCAACTCGATGTCTCCGGCATCCGTCTGCCCGAGGAAATCGCGGCATGAGCCTCGAAGGCCAACTCCTCGACCGCAAGTCGCTGCGTGCCGTCACGGGCAAGTCGGCAGACTGGCCGGAGCTGGCCAAGGACTGTGTGGCCTTCGCCAATGCCGTGGGCGGGCGCCTGTTGATCGGCATCGAAAACGGCGAGGCGTTACCGCCACCCGGCCAACGCATACCGGCCGACTTGCCCGATGTATTGCGCCGCCGGGTTGGCGAACTCACGATCAACGTGGCCGTGCAGCCATTGGTCGTCACTGCCGGCAATGGCGCCGAATTCATTGAGCTGACCATCGCGCGCTCGATATCGGGTACGGCTTCCACTTCGGAAGGCCGCTTCTTTCTCCGCATTGGCGACACCAGTTCCCCGGTCCTGGGCGACGACGTGATGCGCCTGGCCAGCGAGCGTTCGGCCCTGCCTTGGGAAACGCTCACCTCGATGGAGATCCCGCGTACCCAGGTGGACGCCGCCAAGTTGGCAGCACTGGTGGCTGGCCTGCGCGCCTCGGACCGGGTCAAGCCCTCGGTCAGGGAAAAGCACGACGACGAGCTGCTGGACCATTACCAGCTGGCACGCGGTGAATGGCTCACGCACCTGGGGGTGCTGTGCGTGGGTTTGCAAGGCGACCGGGCGCGCCTGGGGTCTGCGCCCGTGATCCAGTTCATCAAGCGCGATGCGCAGGAGAACAAGGTCAACAAGCTCTCCTGGGACGACTACACCCTGTCGCCGATGGAACTGGTGGATGCCGTATGGCAGGACGTACCGGATTTCCGTGAGTTTTATGAGGTGGCCGAGGGCCTTTTTCGTACCCAGGTTCCAGCCTTTGATGAGCGGGTGATCCGCGAGCTGCTCATCAACGCGCTGGTGCACCGGCCCTACACCCAGCGCGGTGACATCTATCTCAACCTGCATCCTGACCGGCTGGAATTCGTGAACCCGGGTCGCTTGCCGCTGGGGGTGACGCCGGACAACGTGCTGCATGCGTCGGTGCGGCGCAACGAGCATCTGGCACGCCTGTGCCATGACCTCAAGCTGATGGAACGTGAGGGCAGCGGCTTTGATGCGATGTATGACGTTCTGTTGTCGCAGGGACGGCCGGCACCCGTGGTTGAGGAAGGGGCCGATTGGGTCAAGGTGACGCTGGCGCGCACCGCGCCCGACCGGCAGGTTCTGGCTTTCATCGCCAGGGCGAGCGAGACCTATCCGCTGACGCAGCGTGAGCGCATCGCGCTGGGTCTGCTGGCCCGCGACGATGCGATGTCGGCGCGGGAGCTCGCGACGCGGCTGGAGTTGCGGGACGCGGAGGCGCTGCGCCCGTGGCTGGACCGGCTGTGCGAATGGGGTCTGGTCGATCAGAGCGGCAGGACAAAGGCCACGCGCTATTTCGTGCAGCCGGAGCTGCTCCGCTCACTGGCCTTTCCGGCGGTGACCACGCTCAAGCGCATCGAGGATCATCGGCTGCGGGCATTGGTGCTGGAGGACCTGGCGCGTTA
>VEQR01000080.1 GCA_018883125.1 Candidatus Kapaibacterium sp. | reverse complement strand
TCAGGGATGGTCTTAACGGGGTACGAACCGGCCTTGTCCGCACTTGCCCATAGTACCCTTCTGTTAACCGGGGCAATGAACACGAGCGAGTATCCCTTCGCAGAGCATTTATCGAGCATTTTATCACACGGCAGATAGATTTTCACGCACGTCGGGCACCCGGTGAAGTGCACCGGAACAATGACGTACGAGTCCGTTCCATACCGCAACTTCGTACTTGCAAGTACCTCCGGCAACGCGCTGCGAACCGCATCATCCGCGGCTGTTGCCATCGATGTTACGATGACGATGCACATGACAACTCGCAACATGATACTCCGTGATCTCATCGCTTACTCCAATTCTATCCGGGCCAGGTACGGACCAGTGTCCGGATTCTCGAATATCCCCAGTAGATCCTTGCGATACAGGGGGCTGTCGTTGGTGTCAACTAGACTGAGCAGTTGATTATCTGATGTACAGGAATAAAAGCCTATCCATTGAACTACCGGTGGCTGCTTGGCAAGCTTGCCTATCACAACGAATTGCTGTTGGCTTCCTTTGTCGGGAGGTGTCTTCCGGAGAACTACTGCAAGAAGATCAACTCCAAATCGGACAGGATGCGTTGTGAAGACCGATTCCATATTCGACATCACGCTACTTGGCAGGTCCACGCGGACAAACGAACCATCATCGGCATTCACAATATCCACAGCGGAAACAGCTGACATCACTCTCACGTAGGTTGTCGTGTCGAGGCCGTCCGCCAGCCATGTGCTAGTCTGTCGATAGCTACCCGAATCGTTATAGTTCGATTTCTCCCGCGAGACCTTGCCGGTGAACTCTCCTGAGCGCGTATACCGGGCTGAACGCGCCCACCAATAGTTTTCGTTCAGCATCGCGTCCTCCGTTCTTTGTTTCCAATCCCACGCCGAAAGCCACACCTTGCTACCTTGAACGTTGACGCCAAAACTAACTGGGCAGAAGTTTGCCGCCTTCTGGGGAGATAGTAGAATGGCCGCTATTGAGTCCGATCTATACCGTGTTTTTATAGCGTATGCGAACATCAAGTGACCCACATATCGATCCCCATTTTCACGGATTTCACTGTACGGGAAACGAATCGTTGCAGTTGCGAATATTGAATCGTTATTGTAGACATCGAATCCATCAATGGTAATACCACTGTTGTCCCGTCGTAAATACCTCAGTGCTTCCGAATAGCTCATCTTGCTACCACGCTCAGTGCCCACAATGTAGTAGTCCGGTATGGTATCAGGGGCCTGTTGCCAAAGGGTCTCCAGGTCGCTTAGCGAGATCGCAATATTATCGCTGATTGAACCGGATGGAATGTCGATCGAAACTATCTTGCGAAGCTCCAGATCAAGCGCTAAGAGAGCCGAGTTGCCTACGATACGAGATGTCACGATGGTCGAGAGGGCTAGTGAATCACTCTCAATCATTTTACTTATCACACTGATTCGTGCCGGCCGAGTTGGAAGTGAGATCGGCCGGCACGAGGAAGTGATCAGGCTGCCGCAAATGGCCGCTGCAGATAACGTCGAACACAAACGCGTACATACTCTTAATACGTTCTTCGTCATCATGCGGGACTTTCTCAAGATGAATGCAACACGTTCGCGTAGCTTACTTATTCGACGAGTTTCAACGTCCGCTCAATGCTCGGCATCGCCGAATCGATTGCTATAAGTGGACGGTAGAATATATCAACAAAACTGCCGTCCGCTGAAGTCTCATAGCATCTGCCTTGGACCATCACGCAAGAAATGCCTAAAGCATCAGGCTTCCATTCGTGCTTCAACGGTTGGCCTGGATACCATTCACCTGGTGGGAAGCTCCTTCCGCCACGAGCCGGTTCACGAACTGTCTTTGCTATCGTTTTCTCTCTGCCTGGCTTTGGGAACTCATTCGATCGATAGACCACGGGCTCCACAACACCGGTCTGTGAACATGCGGCAAGTGTTACTGCTGCCGCGGCGATTATCAAGAACCGTTTCATATCGGTTCTCCTTTCAAAAAAGTAAAATGAAATGAACGCTGCCCGGTATGGACAGATCGCAATGCCTCAACTAGGATGGGTTATCTCTGAATGGAACGTGAACCTACACACACACACACACACACACACACACACAAGGGGAAGTTTTCCACAGGCGGGCGAATTTGAATTGTTGTTATCATTCATGGGAACATCGTCATTCTCGCGAGGTCCCTCGGCCCCCTCACTGCGTTCGGGGCCTCGGGATGACGCGTCACTTTGCATTGAGCGAACGTCTACCAAGCGCTACGCGCGACGCCTTTACGTTTCTCCTTGTAAATGCGCGCGGGCGTCATCCCGAGGCCCCGAACGCAGTGAGGGGGCCGAGGGACCTCGTGTCTTGAAGTTGGATCCCCGCTTGCGCGAGGATGACGGGTTGGATCCCCGCTTGCGCGTGGATGACGTCGTCCCCACCGCCCTTGGTGATGAACGCACCCAAAACCTAAAACCCAAAACCCAAAACCTAAAACCTAAAACCCGTCACAAAGGAATATTCCCGTGCTTCTTCCACGGGTTCGTATCGTTCTTTGTGTGGAGGCGACGTAGAGCTTTGATGAGTTCGTGGCGCGTCTGCTGGGGTTCAATCACATCGTCCACATAGCCGCGCTCGGCAGCTTCGTAGGGGTTGGCGAACTCGGTGTTGTATTGGTCTTGCAGCTCCTGCATGCGAGCGGCTTTGTCGTCGGCTTTGTCAATGTCTTTACGATACAGAATCTCCACAGCCCCCTTCGCACCCATCACGGCGATCTCGGCGGTTGGCCACGCGATGTTGTAATCGCCGCGGATGTGCTTTGAGTTCATCACATCGTACGCTCCGCCGTATGCCTTGCGGGTGATCACGGTCATTTTCGGAACGGTTGCCTCGCAGAAGGCATAGAGAAGTTTCGCGCCGTGACGGATGATGCCGCGCCATTCCTGGTCCGTGCCCGGCAGGAAGCCCGGCACGTCTTCGAAGACAACCAACGGTATGTTGAATGCATCGCAGAAGCGGACAAAGCGAGCCCCCTTCACCGAGCTGTTGATGTCGAGCACGCCGGCAAGAGAGGCGGGCTGATTTGCAACGATGCCAACGGGGTGACCATCGAGCGTTGCAAAGCCACAGATGATATTGGTGGCGTATTCGGCGTGGACCTCGAAGAAGTCCGCTTCATCAACCACTTCGCGGATGACATCTTTCATGTCATACGGCTGGTTGGGATTTGCCGGAATGATATGCCGCAAACGTTCGCAGGAGCGATTTGGAACATCGTGCGTTGGCCTGACAGGGGGCTTCTCACGGTTGTTCAGCGGCACGAAGGACATCATCTTGCGGACGGCAAGAAGCGTCTCGATTTCGTTGTCGAAGGCGAAGTGGGCTACGCCGCTTCGTGAAGCATGTGTGTCTGCCCCACCGAGTTCTTCGAATGTCACCTCTTCGTGAGTCACGGTCTTAACAACCTCGGGTCCGGTAACGAACATGTACGACGTCCCCTTCGTCATGAACACAAAGTCCGTCAGGGCCGGCGAATACACCGCACCACCGGCACAAGGTCCAAGGATCACGCTTAGTTGCGGCACCACACCGCTGGCCATCGTGTTGCGCAGGAAGATGTCGGCATAGCCACCGAGCGCCACAACGCCTTCCTGGATGCGCGCGCCACCGGAATCGTTGAGTCCGATCACCGGAGCGCCGATCTTCATCGCAAGGTCGAGCAGCTTGCAGATCTTCTCGGCATGCACTTCACCCAGGGAACCACCGAAAGTGGTGAAGTCCTGCGAGAACACGCACACCGTGCGTCCGTGGATCTGCCCGGTGCCGGTCACAACACCATCACCCAGCGGACGCTGTTGCTCCAGACCGAACTTTGTCGATCGATGCCGTGCCAACATGTCCATTTCCGAGAACGACCCTTCGTCGAGCAGCACATCCAGACGCTCCCTTGCCGTCAGCTTCCCCTTTGCATGCTGTGCCTCAATGCGCTTTTGCCCGCCCCCTAACAGGGCCTCAGCCTTAAGTGCTCGAAGTTGGTCGATCTTCTCGTTCACAGTGTTCTCCTTGGTACGGACGTCATACGGACGGCTCGAAAATAGGCAGTAATTTGCCCCCTATGATTCACCGCCTCATCCTCATGCTCTCGGCACTCTTCCTGATGTTTGCCGTATTCGGGTTCGTCTTTTCCTATGGTGCGTACCGTGGTGACAACGATGACGTTGGCATGGGGAACCTTGTTATGGGGCTCCTCATGATCGGGGCATCCGTTGCCACGCTGCTGATTGGACTTCGCCTGCAAAAGGGTTTTGACGCACGTGTCGAGAGCACGATTACGTCTCTCGCCGGCTCATCCGGCTCATTCGAAGCAGAACAATTCGCTGCCGCTCTTGGCATCTCCGTTGATGATGCCCGCGATGTCCTCGGCAAGCGCGCTCGTGCCGGTAACTGGCAGTACGAGGAACTCGGCTCGTACAACGCCAGGTACTTTGTCAGGTAAGCGTCCGGTGCTTTGCGGCCAGTCGTACCTCTACCCGCCTAATGAGCTCATTCGGCTCCAACTGAAGCTTGGCGGCGATATGAAAGATCGCAGTGAGATCCGGCGTTCGCTTAGCGAGCTCAAGTTTCGATACATACGAACGATCGAACGATCCGTCATCCTCAAGGTCACTCTGTGTAAGGCCTAACTCCAGCCGACGTTCACGCAGCACCAGTGCTAGTGCCTCCACAGGATCCGACGGAACACCGTAAGGAAGCTGTAATTCGCGCAGTGGACGAGGCATTGTCGAAGCTAAACCACGTCGCTTGGTCCATTAGGGCCGTTTGGCCCGTTCGATGAATTTCTTGGCGTTGTGTGGGCGATACGAGACGGCGAATTGGCCATACTTTCTGCCCTCATTAACGATGACGCATTGCAATGATTAACGTTTGCACGTATACCGTTAATGTGTTATTCTTGTACATGATCAAAAGCTTTGCATCGCAAGCAGCCGAAGATGTATTCCACGGTCGGCCGACTCGCTTTGCCCGAACTGTTCCAAAGCCGATCTGGTCAATCGCTCAACGAAAGCTCGACATGATCAATGCCTCCCATAACCTTTTAGACCTTCGCATTCCGCCAGGAAATCGACTCGAACTACTTCGTGGCGACAGGGTCAATTTCCACTCGATTCGAATCAACGACAAGTATCGCATCGTGTTTCGCTGGCATAACTCCTACGCATACGATGTTGACATTGTCGATTACCATTAACAAATGCGCAAATCCCATGAAACCAACCAATCGTCGTCCAACCCATCCGGGACTCATACTGCTGACGGAATTCATAGAACCTATGAAGATGACGCAAGTTGAGCTTGCCGAACGTCTCGCGATTCCAATTCAACGGATCAATACGATCATTCGCGGAAAGCGCGGAGTATCGGCGGAGACAGCCGTTCTGCTCTCTCGCGAATTCGGCACCACACCGGAGTTTTGGCTCAATCTCCAGATGGCATGCGATTTGTACGATGCACGTGCACGGCTGGGGGAATTGCGGCCGTGATGGAAGCGGGCGAGACGAACGGGCGAGACTGCGTCTCGCCCCTACATTTTTTGCGCACCCGTCCCTCGTTTCCCGGGCCAAGGCCCGGGGCTATTTTCGTTCCCCATGCCCGCAATCATCATTCCTGCGCTCAACGAAGAGAAGTCCATCGGACTGGTGGTGGGGTCTGTGAAGGGGCATGTAGATCGTGTGATTGTCGTAGATAACGGCTCGACCGATGCGACGGTTGAAGTAGCGCGCAGTGCCGGTGCGCACGTTGTATACGAAGCGCAACGCGGATACGGCGCAGCCTGTCTGCGTGGTATAGCGGAGCTTGCTGCAGAGCCCCCTGACGTTGTGCTGTTCCTCGATGGAGATGCGAGCGATCATCCAGAGGATGTTCTGATGATTCTCAACACTGTTATGACCACTGACGTGGAGATGTGTCTCGGAAGCAGGACGCTTGGATATGCAGAACGAGGATCACTGACCCCGGTCCAACGGTTCGGCAACTGGCTGTCAACGAATCTTATCAAGCTGATCTGGGGTGTTCATTATACCGACCTTGGACCCCTAAGGGCCATTCGGTGGGACGCATTGCAGCGACTTAACATGCAGGACCGTACGTGGGGGTGGACAGTTGAGATGCAGATCAAGGTGGCCAAGCACGGTATTGCTTTCCGAGAGACACCTGTTCGTTACCGACGTCGCATCGGCACCTCCAAGATCTCGGGAACCGTCGTAGGTTCCGTCCGTGCGGGTGCAAAGATTCTCTCAACCATCGCGCGTCTTGCCATTCGTCGCTGACGCCTCCCTAGCAGTCATCCTTCTCGGAATGCTTCTGCTTGCCCTCCGTGCGGGTGGTCTGGCGTCGTTGGCTGACCCCATCACCATCTGGTATGGAATGTCCGGTGGATGGCTTGCATTGGTTGCCTCGGTCCTTCGGCTAACTCCTCAGCAGCGCGCTGCCACCAATAAGCGTGCATTGTTCGTTGTTCTCGCATGTCTGGCCTGCTCCGCAATTCCCTGTGGACTCTTCACCGATGACATCCTTCGCTATCAGTGGGATGGGTGGCTTACGTTGCACGGCGTAAGTCCATACGCGTATGCACCAAATGATGTGGCCTTGCACAACTTATCATTCTCGAATGGCTCCGCAACACTGCCGCAGCAGCTCCCGTATGCGGATATGCTTACGATCTACCCGCCTGGTGCACAGCTCCTTTTCGCTGTTGCAAGTCTCATTTCAGGGGGCGATGCCGTAGCATGGAAGCTGACGTTGTGGCTGATTTCCTTCGTGCTGGGCGTGACCCTATGGCGAATGCATGACGGGCAGCAGCGTGGATGGCTTCTTCTCGCTGCCATGTCACCAGTTGTTCTGTTACATGGCTACGTAGACGGGCATATCGACCTAGCGATGGCGCTTGTCATGACGATGTCCATCTCGGCTCGCAGATCCCAGAGCATCATCGTGAGTGGCCTTCTCCTCGGCGCGGCGATCAGCATCAAGTATCTGCCGATCGTTGCACTTCCCATAATACTCGTCGGACTCGGACGGCGAGATCAGGGTCGACTCATCGCCGCAATGCTTGCTGCGTTGGTGCTCATCTACCTGCCCTTTGTTGGACCGAATCTGCTCGGATCACTTGGTACATTCACCGCATCGTGGCAAACGAACTCCGCATCCTACAGCGTGCTAGCGTCTCTCATTGGTGACGCGCCCACGCGGCCACTCCTGTTGATCCTTGGGCTTGCCGGCTCCGGCGTCATCATCGCTCGATGGCGAGGTCAACCAAGCGCTGCTCTCGTCATGGTGCTCGTGGCACTGGCGGTTCTGTCGCCCGTCGTTCACCCGTGGTATCTCATAGCGCCCCTTGCCCTGATGCCACTTGCACCATTGCGATCGGTTATCGTGTGGACATTCACGATCTGTCTGTATGCCGTGGGGTATTCAACGTACAAGGGCAGCGGTGTGTGGTTGGAACACCCCGCTGCCCTTGCATTTGAATTCGTGCCTGTTGTTGTAGCGCTGATCATTGACTATCAGCGTGGACCCTTATCGCTTCTGCATGATGATCGTGCGTGACTGGCCACCGGATCGGAGCGTCACGAGATAGGTACCAACTGCACCGTCGATCTCCAGTGACTGATAAGGGGCTGCTGCTGCCACGTAGGAAACAACGCGACCCATCACATCGCTCACCGATACTTCCACACCTTCTGCCCCGGCAATGGTGAATGTGCCGGACGTTGGATTCGGATATACGGCTATCGATGTGCCATCGATAAGATCATCGACACTGGTTGTGCCAACGAGGAAGTTCTCCGACCAGCGTTCACAGCCTGATGTATCGGAGATCAGTACTCGATAATTACCATCACCGTCGATCTTAACTGAACGCGATGTTGCGCCACTGATCTTCTTGCCCTCGCGATACCATTGGTAGTTCACGAGATCTGTGCTGCACGTAAGATCATTACCACTACGCGTGATAACGGGAACGGCCAGGCCCGGCCTGACGATGACCTTGATGCTGTCGCTATTCTTGATACACTCGTCGTATCCCTTGATACGGCAGTAAATGGTGTATGTGCCAGACTTCAGATTGGTTGTCTTCAGCGTGAAGCTTGGTTCGGCAACCTTCTCTCCGTTCACAAACCATTCGTACGATGGATATCCGAGTCGCGCTATGATCGGACGATCCATTCCCTCACACAATTTGAGTTCCTTTGCACTCGGACGCAGCTGCGTGCTTGGACCGCAGTCAAGAGCAGCAATAAAGATGTCGTCGAAGCCCTTACCCGTGATCTTCTGATCATCGAACCAAGCGTAGGTTTCGAACGTTCCACCAACGTACGGGATGCCCTTTGCATCAATACCAACACCGGTAACAGCATCTTCGTATGGTCCACCGAATGTGCGGACCCAATCAACGTCACCATTGGCCATAAGACGCATGATGAAGCCGTCGCTGGCCCCCTTCGAATCTTCTTGGAACGAATCCATGATCGTTGTACTGTCGAATGAACCGCCAACAAACATGTTGCCCTTCGCATCGGCAACAATGCACGTTGCGATCTCTTCAAAGGTGCTGCCATAACGGCGCAGAAATTCGAATTCCCCATCCTTCGAAACTCGGGCCACGAATACATCTGACGCATTCTCTCCGTCAGCCTTTAGCGTCTTTGTGTCGAATGTTGTTGTCAGGCGCATGGCACCCGTCACCAGCAACTTCCCATCACTCGTCGTGTTGGCACCGATCTGGAAGTCTGGCTCGCTTGATCCGATGCGCTTACACCAAAGGGGCTGACCCGAGGCATTCAGTGCGCGCACGAAAAAGTCCGTCCGGTTCACAAAGCTCTCGATGGTATTGCTACCGAAGTTTACCTGACCAATGAAGTTGCCGACAGCGTACACGCGATCGCCGTTTGGTGTTACGTGCACATGAAGCGTCCGGTCATTGTCTGACGAACCGGCCCCTTGTACCCAGAGGAAATCTCCGTTGGAATTCATCTTGGCAACGAAGGCATCAAGCTTACCAACAGACTTGTAGGTCTTTGTTCCGAACTGTCCAGTACCACCAACACCACCGGCCACGTAGATATTGCCCGTTGAATCCACTGCAATGGAGGGGGCCCCCTCATCATACGTCGGTGAACCAAAGATCTTGATCCACTGGAACAGACCTTCTTTGCTGGTCTTGACAATGAACATGTCCATCGATGATGGGTCGATACTCTCGACCTGTTGACCAGCGATCACAGCTACGTCGATGAATGCACCTGCGAAATAGACATTGCCCTTGTTGTCGACCACGGTCGATCGGCCTTCGTCAGCATCAAGGCCACCATGAGCCGACGCCGTACCGAGGTTTCCCTTCGAGTTATAGCGGGATGTAAAGACATCATAGCTACCGATAGACTGCAGAACAATTCCGCCAACATCGATCGAATCAGAGAACGTGCCGATGGCGCTGCATGACCCGTCAGGAGCAACATGCAAACATTCTAGCATGTCGAAACTCGGACCGCCTAGAGTCTTGATCCAGGTAATGCGTTGTGCCGTTGCGGCCTGCGAAAAGAGTAGAATGCCCAGCGCCATGACTATGGCAAGCACACGTGCAGATGAGCGACTCATAGTGTCCCCCCGTCGGTTAGGGCTGCAAGCCCCGTCCCGATTTTTTGATGGAATCCGTTGATTTCAGTTCTTCGATGATAGCATCGAGAATCCCGTTGATAAACGTACCGCTTTTGTCGGTCGAGTATCTCTTTGCTAACTCGATTACCTCGTTGATGGTTACCTTGATGGGGATTTCTTGGCACGAAAGCAGCTCGCTGATGGCCATTCTCATCAGAATGATGTCGAGCATGGCAATGCGGTCGAACTCCCAGTTCTGGGCATGCTTGCGTATCAGTTCGGTGCTGGACTCTTTCCCGTTGATCGCTGCTGCGATCACACGTCGAGCATACTCGACGTCATCGTTACTCCACGAGATCGGTACATCTGCTTCGAGCTCGTGCACCTCATCCGGGTGGAGGATCCGCGTTCCCTCGGGCGCATCTTTCGGATCAAAGGTGAATTGGCGGTAGAAGACGTGCCGGAAGGCGACGTCTATTTCCACGTCACCACCATCGATCGCTGCGAGGATCTGAAGGACCTTTTCTCGAGCAAGGTGGCGCGACCCTCTGACCGTCGTCTTGCGACTGACGGGAAAGTCATCCGACTGTGATGAATCTGTCAATGGATCTCCGACGCGTTAGACGCCACGAATTGATGGACTGCCAACATACGAACCGTGAACGTGGCGTACCTGACGCAGACGTTCTTCGGCGATGGCGTTGGAGGCTTCGTTGGTAAGAATGTTCCGCTCATTCGCAATGCGGATGATATTGGCGGTGATGTCATACACACCCTCGGCCTGACGCATCACCTTGGCGCGGTCATAGCCTTCAACTTCCGAGGCCACGTTCATAAGACCGCCGGAATTAACGACGTAGTCCGGGGCGTAGAGAACACCCTTGCTCCGGAGCATTTCGCCATGCTTCTTTTCATCCTTCAACTGATTGTTTGCCCCACCGCACACAATGGCACAGTTGAGATTCGGGATCGTATCGTCGTTTAGGATCGCTCCAAGGGCATTTGGAGAGAACACGTCGCATGGGGTTG
>VEQR01000164.1 GCA_018883125.1 Candidatus Kapaibacterium sp. | reverse complement strand
GTCCAGACAATACCATGCGCATTCTCGGAGGAAGCGGTCCTACGGTGGGTATCGATGTGCGCGACGGTGCAATAACCCAAGCAAAGATCGCACCTGGAGCCATCGGATCGAATGAATTGGCAAACGGCAGCGTGACGTCAAGCAAGCTTGCAACAGGCACCATTCCAACGTCCTTACCACCAACAGGTTCGGCCGGAGGCGATCTTACCGGAACGTATCCCTCACCGGCAGTAGCACTTGGAGCCATCACGACCTCAAAGCTTGCTGACGCTTCGGTTAGTTCGTCAAAGCTCGTAGATGCTGCCGTGACGTCAGCCAAGATCCTTGATGGTGCAGTCACTACGACGAAACTGGCCGATGGCTCGATCTCGACTCCAAAGCTCTCAATGACTGGGGTTGTGGCAGGCACTTACGGCAACGAGATGAACATTCCGCAGATAACCGTCGATGATCGGGGTCGTATCCTCGTGATATCGAATAAATCAGTGGGTGACTTTCCCTACATCGTTCCGGCCGGTGGAGATCTTATCGGGACGTACCCAGCCCCCTTCATTCGGACGAACGCTGTGAACACGGGTAAGATCTTGGATGCCGCCGTGACCACCGAGAAGCTGGCTCCGTCGGCGGTGACCAACTCTCGGCTGGCAGCGAATTCCGTAACAACGGAGAAGATCGCCGATGGAACGATCGTGACGTTGGACCTTGCACCCGGTACCATTCCTACGTCTCTCCCACCAAATGGTGCGGCAGGGGGCGATCTGACGGGTACGTATCCCAATCCGGCGCTGTCAACATCTGCGCAAACCGGATCGCGGGTAGTCAGTGCTGTTCGTGCTGCCGCCCAGGCGATGGACCCCAACATCAATACGGCCCAAAATGTCGTTGTTCTGGATGCCTCCGGACGTCTGCCATCCGGACTCATTGCCGAGATCGGTGACGTCAAGTACTCCTATGCCTCGTCCAATCATAAGGGATGGTATCGTCTGAACGGTCAGAATATCGGATCGTTGCCGTCTGTAGCGCAGACCAATGCCGCTAGTCTCGGCTTTACAGGCACGCTTCCGGATACGCGAGACCATGTTATAAAGCATCGCGATGAGCTGGGGGTAGGAGGGGGCGGAGTGGAACCTCTTGGGTCAGTTTCTGGCGAGAACACCGTTGTTGTGAATCCCGAGAACATTCCGCCGTTGTGGGGCTATACGTCATGGGGGGGCGGGCATAGCCACAACATTACCGACCCCGGACATTCACACGGCTGGACGTACGGCACTGAGCCCGATGACTCCGGCTCAGGTGGCAGCTATGATGAGTTCACCAAGACCCCGGGGCCTCTTTCGGACGTCATTGAACCCTCAACCACCGGCATCTCCGTCCAGTATGGTGGTGACCACTATCACCAAGTCTACATCAATGATTACTCGCCCATGATGCCCCTGAATAACCGTCAGGCAAGTGTTAATCTCAATGCTTTTGTGTTCTTGGGGTACTGATAACGGCCTTTACGAGGTTGAGAAAGGCTTCTAAGAGCTCCTAGACCCCTTACATAAGATCAGGGCCATGCCCGATCATTGATCCGCCAGTGTACTCTGGTCGTGAGAAATGGTCGGGCATTTTGTCATTCTGACTACATTCAAGCGATACCGGATTAAGCGCCGAATTAACCATTTATACGCATTTATACCTACATACGTGTGGCATGAGAAAGACTTTAGTAGATTTTATTTATCCACATGCAATGGTAAAAATATTCACACTCCCCTTCGAAAAATACCGTTGAAGGTTTGGATAATGCAGTAGTGTGTCATAGATTCGACGTGATTCGAAAGGTTATGGAGCAGCAAATGCGTCTTTTCTGTACGCTGTTGCTGGCTGGGCTCATTACGTGCGTTCAGTTTGCAGCATCACAACCGGTACTAACATCCTCCGTCATCGGGGCGGGTGGAGCATTGCTTTCAGCAACGGGAACGGGCGCTACAGCTCTTTCCGGAACTGTTGGACAAACGCTTATTTCTGCGCAGGTTAGATCGGACAACACCGCGTTGTACCAGGGCTTCTGGGTTCCATTCCGTTTCGGTATTGTTGGGGTTGACGACGACCCGGATGACCAGCCGTTAGCTGAGTTCGGCAACTATCCAAACCCCTTTACTACGCATACGACTATTCGTTTCGCAACGCCTGTGGACGGGCGTGTGACAATTCGGGTCTACAATTTGCTTGGCGCACTCGTGCGAACAGTTACGGCAGAAGTGTCGATGGCTGGTTCGCAGGATGTGCTCCTGCATGCTGTGGACGATCTCGGGGTGCCGTTGCCGGCGGGAACATATATGTATGAGGTTGAGGGGACGCTTGTCTCCGGCCGTGCATTCCGCCGTTCACAGGCCCTTACAATCACTCGATAATGAACACATATCTGGTCAGAACCATGAATCGACTTCTTCGCCC
>VEQR01000163.1 GCA_018883125.1 Candidatus Kapaibacterium sp. | reverse complement strand
AGGTTGTAGGGGCATGTAGGGGCGAGACGCAGTCTCGCCCGTGGGGGCGACGAATGTCATGTCAATATACGCCATATGACGTGTTGAATCGGGCGAGACATGCGCGGCTTCTTCGCATAATTGCCCAAGGCTTCAGCCCTGGGAAAATGAGGCAAGCCCCCTTTGCCAATTCTCTGTGATTATGGATTCACCCTTTTGTCCCAGGGCTGAAGCCCTGGGCAATTGTGCGAAGCCCTTGTCAGCACAATCAGCGCCGCTGCTACCCATGGTCCCGCCTAACTGCCCAGGGCTTCAGCTCTGGGAAAATGAGGCAAGCCCCCTTTGCAGTTATCATCACGCTCTGCGGGCGAGACATGCGTCTCGCCCCTACATGTCTCGGTGCTCGTTAACGATTTGTGCGTCATCCCGAGGAGCCGAAGGCGACGAGGGACCTTGCGATCTATTCAGGGTTTCCAGAATGGGTATCTGTGCAATGCATTGATAAACTCCTTGCTAGAATATTGTGCGTCTCGATAATTTGTCACCGAAATATCAAACAGTAAACCATTGTATAGGGTAGGTGGTATGCGAATCGCTTCGTTGTTTGTGAGGAGACTAGCTGGATTCAGCGGCAGATGGTTTGTGTCTATGGTGGCATCTGCGTTGGTGCTGATAGTATCCGCAATACCAAGTCACGCGCTGAGCCTATTATGCAGTGGCGATTCTGATGACACAAAAATGGTGGTGCTGAATGTCGGTGGGTGTAAAAACCCATCTGTTACTATACCTGGAGACTATGCGAAGCATGGGTCATACGTAGTGTTGAAGGTCACGGGAGTCAATCGGATGACGCATGAGGTGGTGATTTCACATAAGACGACTCGAACCGTATACACGCCAACGAACCCGCTGGAATATGCGGCCAAGGTTTTACCCGTAGATACTACGCCTAATGGGCAGAGAAAATTGAGTGTATCTAGTGATGGATATGTTGAGGCTGAGAAGATTCTAAAAGGCGCCGAGGACGAGCAAGCTAAACTTGAGAAGGTTATTGATGGCATATCACGGATTATACTGACAAGCAGCTGTGTTGGTGAGATAGAGAAGCAAGTAAAGACTGCCTTTGCCGATGAGAAACTTATCGATTTCAAGACGTTTACGCTTAAACTCAGAAGGGCAGCGGCCGAAGTTGTAAGTAGTTATAGTTTGTATGAGCAACTGTCGGGTGATATTGGGGGAATACCGAGTAAGGTAGAGAGAGACAAACAGATTGCACATTTAAAGCAGAGACTCGGTAGCCAAGGCGAGAAGTTGCGTACAGCTCAGTATACAGCTCAAGGCCTGTTGAATCTAATCAAAGATTCTTGCAGCCTCCTTTCCACAGTATATTCCATACCGGTCTTGGCTGAGGGGTCAGCGATCTTGTTTTCAGTCGCTGTCAGACCTAGAGCCTCGGCAACGAAGACGCTAGTTGGAGCTGAGGAGATCGACTATCCGGTCAAAGTACCGATCAGGAGCGCTATACGTTTTCTACCGTCAATTGGATTGTTGTTGCCGCTGTATTGTCAACACCTGACCAAATACTCGGGGAGTGAAAGTTTTCGAATCGATTCGTCAAGCACGATTCGAGCGGGTAGAGTTACAACGATGCTTCCGGTTGGCACGATATTCTATCAATGCAATAGTGCCGTGAGCATCGGCGGTTCGGTGGGACTCGTGCCAAACACCGAGTATGGTGATGTTGGCTATTTCGGTGGAATCGGGTTCGTCATTGAAGGTGATGGATTTACGTCTATCGTTCACATTGGTGCGATCTTGCAGGCCATGGATGTACTTAACCCATACTACACTCCAGGTAACACCTATCTGAGAAGCAGCCTTACAGACAACCCACTTACGCTACGGAGACAGAATTTCAGTTTTGCGCTTGGATTGTCGTTCAGTCTCACATCGGAGAAATGATCTTCCCCCTCGCCCCCTTCCCGATAACCTTGCCACAGCGGCCAAGCCAACCATTCGAGCTCTCCACGTGAAGAACCTTCTCGCGATCTGCATGATCCTGTCATTTGTGGCACTGGCGAAATTGCCGATCGGCTACTACACGATACTGCGCTTAGTTCTTACCGTGTCGGCGGTGATTGTGATCTATAACGAAAGGGACAAGGGGCTGACTCCGTGGAACATCGCTATGGGCTTGGTGGCAATCGTTTACAATCCGGTTATCCCGGTACACTTCAGCGACCGCGATATCTGGCGCGCGCTGAATGTGGCTGCGGGTGTGGTATTCGGGCTACGGCTGATGAAGTATCCTCGAGGCTAACCCGCACCTTGCCCCCTGCCATCGCCCGAAGTGAAAACGACAGAAGCATTGTGGTCCCTTACTAGGTCCGAGCATAGCGTTGTGTAGTGAATTGATTACTGACCAAATAATATGCCTATATTTGTGTCAAGAATGGGCAAGCATGCAACATCTGTCGATTCAGCGATACTGCGCCACCTCAACGAGCACGG
>VEQR01000162.1 GCA_018883125.1 Candidatus Kapaibacterium sp. | reverse complement strand
TCGCGGATCGTTGTGCTATAGAGAATCTCGTGGCAGAGGTAGTGCATCATGTCTGCAATACCGATGTACTGATACCCCGTTGAACCGATAGATCCCACAGCACCTTTATCGGGTTCGAGCAAATACTGGGCATTCTCGCATATTCCTGACGGACTCGAATACGAGCCAGTGAGGCAGGAAAACGTACCGAGTATGGGATAGCGTCCGAAGTTGTTGAGCTGGTTCGGCCGCCAGTCGTCGATGTCGAAGACCTCGGTTCCACCGTGACCAATGAAGTTCACGAAGCCAACACCCTGATTGATCTGCTCGCGGATTCGTCGGCCAGGATGATCAACACTTTTACTGCAGACAGTTATGGTATCAATACATAGCGGCGGTTCGGAAAATGACACACCGGTGCCGAATTCGTCGCGCAAAATCCGCTCGTAGATCTCACAGAAACTCTCGTCGCTATTGCCCCCTCCAGCATAGAGAAACCTTCTCATGTAGGGGGCGTACGGCGTTGTATCTGCGGTGATGATCTTGTCGATCAGAATCTTGGCCTCATCCGGTGTAGAACACGGAAAGCGGGTAACAATGAGTTCCGGTGTTTGCAGATCAAACTCATCATCAAGCAGACCAAACCACAGATCGCTGCTCGGCCTTCCATACGTTGGCACTTGGTCGGGACGAGAGGCATCCACGTTTCCACGTCTCACAGCTTGACGAACGTCCCAGCTAGCGTTACCAATAAGCACGCTGTGTGTTGGTTTCCGATTCGTCGATCCTTGCCAGGCATCGCGGAGGAACTCGCGCACAGCGCGCGGATCATGACGTCCTGCGCCATAGGCCTCAAACACCTCGTTAACGTCAACCACCACAATGCGCTTGCCTGAGAAAGCTTCACGGTGTCTTGCCCATCGTCGGGCCTGAGGGAGAAGCTCGCCGTGCACGATGGCAATGACGTCAGCACCCACAGACCAGTCCCGCTTACTGAGAAACGCATTCTCTGCTGCTCGCACTCTTGCGCTCTCGATTCCTGGTCCACTACCGATCAGCAGGAAATGCTCACCACGGCCCAGACTCACACCATCAGACCAGCTCGACCCTTGGTTCGTGAAAAAGCTCTTGACGTGGCGACTTGGTGAGCTGAGCCACGAATCTGAACCGACGATACTGCACACCCAACCTGATCGGTACATGACTGAATCAAAGGCAACACCTCGTGTTCGAAGTGCAGCTACAACACGTGCATCAGGCAATCCTTGCGTCTGAACAATCACGAGCGGCACTGAGGGTGGTGCTTGCTCGATAGTTCGTACCAATGACGCCACATCGGAATAAAGCTGCAAAACCGGCCGCGCCGGTGTACCGCTCAACTGAACGCTAGCATATGTGTCCAAACTGTCACTTTGCACCGCCTGATCGCCGATGGTGACAGAGAGAGAATATCGACCGGTAACCACCTCTGTGGGGTTCTTGGTGTTGCGTGTTGGCCATACACCCGCACGAATGGAAACCTCCCGCTGGGTGGCACTACCCAGTGATATCTCACCACGCAGGGTATCGATTACGACGAAGTCCTTCGCTGGAAGATTCGACACCTGCAGGCGTGCAGTACGATCAAGGGTCACTCTGCCGTCAAGGCGTCCGCTGTCGGCAATGCTTGCCCCCTGCCCTCGCGCCTCTATTGCATCGACGAGAATGAGACTGGACCAGTCGTTCTTGGGAATTCTTTCTGGAAAACCTGTAGCCTTGACATAAATGTTGTTGCTTCCGGGCGACAAATTTTCGGCAATGACTGTGTCGGCAATCCGAAAGCGGCCATATCCGTTCACCTCAAGTCGACGTGCCTGCGCATCGCCGGGAAACACCACATCAATGGCATGGTCGGGATCGTAGGCACGTGAATCGGTTGTCGTAATGACCGTTGCCGATAGCTCAACCTCACCGGAAAGCGAGGTCGTAAACGACATCGGGAATGCTGCCGCCTGCTGCTGACGTGCATTTAGGCTGGCCCAATAAAAACCCTCCAGAGCTGCGCGCCATGTTAGAAGGGGCCCGTTGTCATCGTCTGGTCCATTACCCGGGTGGAAGTATCCAGTATCCCTTTCAATGTGAACATGACGCTCAAGCGCGAAAAACACCGAATCGACGGGCTCCTGCTTCATGGCCGAAAAACGCAGTGGTGCTTCTCCGGTCAATGAGCCCGTCAGATAATAGATAGATGTTGAATCGCACTCATCAAGATAGGTCGTGTCCCCCACTGCATGGCGACCAACGAAATAGATTCTATCACCAAGGGTGAAGGTCCGAGAACCATCCGCATCCACGATATGAATCCGCTGCTGACGCCCCCTCCAGAAGAGAGCTATTGAATCAAGTGACCCAAACTTTTCCAAAGGCACTACTGACGAGGCCTCGATCATTGCCACGCCATTGTGTGCTGTTTCGATCTTTACGAACGAGTTGCCCCGATGGTACCATAGCGATGGGTCGATAAAATCCTGGACTGACTCACTAGGCTTATCGGCT
>VEQR01000079.1 GCA_018883125.1 Candidatus Kapaibacterium sp. | reverse complement strand
ACGTTCCGCAGAACCGACAGAAGACGATCTTCCCGCTGTCGGTCGTCCTGGCGAGCCCCATATCCAAGGTGAACGTCGGACAGGAAGACAACGGACTTGCCCTCCGGAACGTCCAGGGCAATCTGGGTCAGGGAAACAACGGGCGAAAGCATGATGATAAGATAACGCCATGAAGGGCGCAGACGGCTATCTTTGCCAGTCGTATTTCCTGTTCGCAATGTCCGTTACCCCAACCACACGCAAGCGCGTAACAACGCGCCGCCTCATTGAGATGAAGGCCTCGGGAATGCCCATCGCATGCCTGACGGCCTACGATGCCATTTCGGCGTCGCTTCTCGATGCTGCCGGTGTGGATGTTCTGCTTGTTGGGGACTCCGTCGGGAACGTCGTGCAGGGTTATGACACAACCATCCCGGTTACCCTCGAACACATGATCTATCACACTCAGGCCGTGGTTCGCTCCGTCGAACATGCCCTGATCGTGACCGACATGCCGTTCATGACGTATCAGGTGTCGCCACAGGAAGCATTTCGCAATGCCGGACGTTTGATGAAGGAGGCCGGCAGCGGCGCCGTCAAGCTTGAAGGGGGCCAGCGGGTCCTCGAAGCGGTCCGCCTTATGACCGAGAACGGCATTCCCGTAATGGCCCACCTTGGACTTACGCCGCAGAGTATCCATCAGTTCGGTTCGTACAAAGAACGTGGCGTTGATGAGGAAGAGGCCGATGCCATCAAGCGCGATGCGGTTGCCCTGCAACAAGCCGGAGCATTTGCCATCGTGCTGGAGAAGATCCCGTCAGCCCTGGCAGCCGAGGTGACGAAGCTGGTGGATGTTCCGACGATCGGTATTGGTGCCGGACCATCCTGTGATGGACAGATCCTTGTCTGGACGGATATGGTTGGAATGTCAACCGAGTTTCGCCCACGATTTGTGCGTCGCTATGCGGAACTGCATAGCGTAATCACCGATGCCGTTCGTTCCTACGTTGCCGACGTCAAGGGGCGAGCCTTCCCCACCCAGGAGGAGAGCTACTGATGAGCCCCCTTCCGACGCTGTGCATCATGTCGATGCTCATCGCCTTTTGGATGATGGCTACCTCGTGTAGCAGCAACATGGTGACGCAGCCAACCGATGTGGTCTTTCCGGACACCAGCGTGTCTTTCCGCGCCCATGTGCAGCCCTTCCTCGCTGTGAGCTGCGGCATTGGTGGTTGCCATGCCGATGTGAACCCGGCCGGACGGATACGACTGACCTCGTACTCGACATTGATGTTTGACCGTGCCAACCTTATTGTTCCCGGCAAGCCTGACGAGAGTCTGGTCATTCAGGTTCTGAATGGCGTGTTTGCCCATCCATGGGGGTATCTGCAGGATCGAATCACTGCAAACCACCGTCGCGGAATGGCACAATGGGTGTTGGAAGGGGCTCTCAACAACTGATCAACGTCATCCTCGCAACTGATCAACGTCATCCTCGCAACTGATCAACGTCATCCTCGCGAAAGCGGGGATCCAACGCTAAGATTCTCAACCATGGAGACACGAATAATGTTCACTCTTCGCTCCGTCGCACTTGCAGCGGTCCTGCTTCTGACTCTTGCCGGCTGTTCGCGCAAGGCCACTCCCGTGACCATCGAAGGATTCGAAGTCCGCAAAGACGAGGCTCGGAAGTTCGAAATGAAGGTTCCGAAGAACTGGTTTGTCCAACAACGTCGTGGAGACCTCATCCTGGCCGTATCCACCAAGGCGCACAGTTCACGGTTCCTTTCCTTTGCCAAGGGCAAGGGAGGAGCGAAAGTGGAAATGCGGGTGATTCCGATGGACTCCACCACGACGATCGACTCGCTCGTCAAGCGCTCGAAGCTGGAGTTCGAAGACAATTTGGACCGGTACGAGCGCACAACCGCAACGCTTGGCGGCAAGCCCGGGCAGAAGCTGAGTGTGAAGTTCGACCAGGAGGACGGCGAGTTCCGGTCCGAAGCCTACTTTGCCGAGAACGACTCCCTCATAACGATCGTTACGTTTGCTGCCTTTGGCAACACCTTCTCGGATTACGAGAAAGACTTCCAGGAGATCCTGGCATCGGTGAAGCTGCCAGTGCGTCCGGTTGCTGTACCGACAACACCGCAGGGTCCGGCGGCACCTGAGCCCCCTTCCGACACGCTCCGCAATTACAATGCACCGGATTTCACCATCCAGATCCCACAGAACTTCAACGGCACCAAGGGTCAGTCATCGGGCCTGTCGTCGATGAGCTTTGCCGGTTCGCGTCTGGACTGTACGATTCAGGTGGACGTGTTTGACGCAAAGGATCAAAAGAACCTAGATAAGATCATTGAGCAGAACAAGAGCAAGTATGGCGGTGGAAATCCTACGGCAACATCGCTCTCGGGCGTAAAGGCCTATTACTTCACCTACAATCCTGCGGCCAACATCCAGTCGCGCGCGTACTTCATGGTCAAGGGAGACCGCATGGTACGTATCACGATGAACTGGTTCAAGCCGGAGCAGGCCGTGTATCTGCCGATCTTCGAGAAGTGCCTTGCAACCTTTAAGCTCAAGTAGGGTTCTTTGGCTCATGCGAGTCCTTTCACTGACGATTCTGCTGTTCATGGCCGTGGCACACGCTGCGGCCATTCCGCAGTTCTCTGCCCTTACCGGCAATCGCTGTTCCAACTGCCACGTGGCTCCGTCGGGCGGTGGAATCCGCAATGATCTCGGATGGTACAGCTGGTACGACGTTGGACTTATCAGCCGTGACTCATCGTTCTTATCCGGCCTGTATGAGCTGGACAAAGAGAATACGTTTTTCGACGGCATGCTGACGCTTGGCATGGATGCCCGCGTGCAGAGCACGCGCTCGTTCACAAGTCCGGAGGCAAAGCGGTCCACGTTCCCAATGCAGGCGTCACTGTATGCGGCCATCACGCCCATTAAAGCCCTGACCGTTGAAGGGACATTCAACCTTGCAGCTCTGCGTCAGGGGGCTGGCGGCGGCCAGCGCATCGTGTACCCGGGTCAGCGCATGGGATCCATCTCGGCAATTATCGCCCCCTCCATGAGCCTGCCGATGCTTCGTGTTGGACTGTTCCGTCCGTCCATTGGTATGCGCTATGACGACCATACGATGGGCTCTTTCGGCTACGCTACCTCCACGACACGTCAGACATTGGTGGCTCCGGACTGGTCGGAGTATGGGGCAGAGGTCACCTACGAGGGTCTTCGCTGGCTGACGCTTCAAACCGGCGTATTCGGCTCCGAAGGTCTCTCCCAGGTGCGCATCAGCGACGGTGGCACGCAGACCTTTTCGGCCATCACCGGCAACCAGCCAACGGTAACGGCACGCGCCGTTGTGTGGCCACGCGCGTTCAATGAGAAGCTGAACATGTGGTTTGGCGGGTCGTTGCTGAACAACAACACCTTTACCCTGACAAGTGCCTTTGCGGGGATTGGCATCAGTGACCACCTCTCGCTGTTGATAGACCGCACCGCGATGAAGCTCAGCAACGTCATTGAGACTGAAAACTGGTCGGCCGAACTGCTCTATCAGGCAGCTACTTGGGCGTTTCCCTACGTGCGAGCGGAACGGTACTGGACGGACCAATTCAATGCAGACGGAACCGTCCTGACCGATGCCGCCATCATCGGGGCGCAGATCTTCGTTCTTCCGTATGTAGAACTCCGACCCGAGTACCGCATTCTCGACACGTGGAAGCAAGGCTACACGTCGCGCTGGAACTTCCAGTTGCACATTTTCTACTGACACTAACCGAACGGAGCCGTAATGCTCAATCGACTGCTTATCATCATCGGCATTTTCGGAATCTTGGCAGGGGGCTATGTATGGCTACAGGACGGACGCCAGATCTTCTCGAAGGACCGAGAAGAGGTCATTAAAGAAGTCAAGGACGAGCTCTTCGGCACCGTCACCCGTACAACTGAGTTTGTGCCTGCCTTTAAGTTTGGGCTTCTACCGCTGAACTCCACCCTTGCTGATTTTCCCCGCTGCTACGCCTTCGTTCTTGGCGTGTGCGGAACGATGATCGCCATCGGAGCTGTTCGTCAACGGAAATCGTCATGATTCACACTGCGGAGCCCCTTACCATGTCATCGCAATCACGTCGGGATTTCTTGCTTCGGGCAACGGCATCTGTTGGCTTAGCGCTGTCAGCAGCAACGATCGCAAGCCTCGTCAGCGGTTGCGAGCAGGATGAGACGGCACCCGAACAACCATCGGGTCAGACCTACACCGTTGATGTATCTGCGATCCCTGAGCTTGCCGCTGCCGGAGGTATCACACTGCAATCGATCACAGGTCTCAATGGCGGCGATGCTGTCTTCATCTCCCGACTCGATCAGTCAACCTTTGCCGTCTTCACGTCGATCTGTACCCACCAGGGTTGTGGCATCGACTTACCGGCCGATGCGCAATCAAACTGCGTCTGCGCGTGCCACCGTGCGGAGTTCTCCCGTCGGGATGGCACCGTGCTTCGTCAGCCCACCTCTGGCAGTGCCACAAACCTGCAGCGGTATGCGGCAACCTTCGATGCACAGACGAATATTCTGACGATCCGGACCTAAGGCCGTGCCCCTTCCAACAGAATTGCACGCCGCGGTGCGCGACTGCGTGTACGACACCCTTGCTCAGGGACGTCACCTTTCATCCGGCATCGAGCGTGTCTTCCGCGAAGTGCAACCCACGGAGGAACTCGCGTCGGAGCTGCGCCGGACGATCTTCCAAGCAATCCGCTATGATGACGTCGAGTCGGCCCTTGCCGGTGAATTAGACGGCATCATCGACCCCTCTCGGTGTGCCATGCCGGCGTGGCTGACCGTGCAACTCCGCAACACCTATGGAGACGCCACCGATGACGTGCTGCGACGCATGCTCTCGGATGCCCCGGTGTTTGTGCGCATCAACACACTGCGGACAACGCTCGACGCCTGCAAAGCGGCATTGCATGAGCATCGACCGCAACCTGTGTCGGACCTCATCCTTCGCATCGATCGTCCATTCGGACTCTTCACCACGGAGGCCTTTGCGGCCGGCTGGTTTGAGCAGCAGGACGTCACCTCCGTGCGCGCCGGACTGGAATTGAAGGCTGAAGCCGGCGAGCGCATCGTTGATGCCTGCGCAGGCTCCGGCGGAAAGTCACTACTCTTTGCCGCAACCATGTTGAACAGGGGGCGCATCGTGGCCGTGGACGTGGTCGCAGCAAAGCTTCAGGCACTTCGTCATCGCTCCACCCGTGCAGGGGCGGACATCATCGAGGCACGACTGGCCTCGACCACCAAGATCATCAAGCGTCTGCATGAGACCGCCGACGGCGTCTTCATCGATGCGCCATGCACCGGCACCGGAGTGGTTCGGCGTAATCCGGACATTCTCTTTCACCGCACCGAAGAAGGGTATCGGCAACTGCTGATCATGCAGCAGCAGATCCTGCGTCGAAGTGCACCATGTGCCAAACCCGGCGGACGCGTTGTGTATGCCGTTTGCAGCGTGCTCCCCGAAGAGGGGGCTCATCAGGTGGCCACCTTCCTTGCAAGCGAAACAGGAGCCCCCTTCCAGCTGGATCATGAATGGTCCACCCTTCCCGGCGATGATGGCGGCGATGGCTTCTATGTGGCCCACCTCAAACGGTCTTCCTGATACATGTCCACCGGCGCATCGATAACAGTAATCTTCGACGGCGTCTGCAACCTCTGCGATGTTGTCGTGCGATACCTGCATCGCTTCGACGCTAAGCGACAGTTTCAGTATCTCTCGTTCCAGTCCGGTGAAGGCGCCGCACTGCTCACACGCCATGGCATCATCGGCCCACCCGACACGGTCTATGTGATCACCCACAGTGGCGAGCTTCTCATCGAAGACCGCGCCATCATCTACCTCTTTGCGCGCCTCGGCGGCTTACACAAGCTGTTCTCACTGATCATCCGGCTCGTTCCCCCTTCCCTGCGCCGGTCCATCTACCAATGGATTTCGAGAAATCGGTATCGGGTGTTTGGGAGGATGACTGATGACTGATTACTGATTACTGATGACTGATGACAGGCATTGTCATCCCCGCGAAGGCGGGAATCCATGCCGTCATCCCCGCGAAGGCGGGAATCCATGCCGTCATCCCCGCGAAGGCGGGGATCCATGCCGTCATCCCCGCGAAGGCGGGGATCCATGCCGTCATCCCCGCGAAAGCGGGGATCCATGCCGTCATCCCCGCGAAAGCGGGGATCCATGCCGTCATCCCCGCGAAGGCGGGGATCCATGCCGTCATCCCCGCGAAAGCGGGGATCCATGCCGTCATCCCCGCGAAGGCGGGGATCCATGCCGTCATCCCCGCGAAAGCGGGGATCCATGCCGTCATCCCCGCGAAAGCGGGGATCCATGCCGTCATCCCCGCGAAAGCGGGGATCCATGCCGTCATCCCCGCGAAGGCGGGGATCCATGCCGTCATCCCCGCGAAGGCGGGGATCCATCTTCATCACACGTGGGCCACGGCCTGCGCCGGGGCGACGATGGATTCCCGCTTTCGCGGGAATGACGGCGCCTTCGCGGGAATGACGACGCCTTCTTGGGAATGACGACGCTTTCGCGGGAATGACCAGATACGTCATCTTGATAGCACGACCTTTTGACTTGAAACCTCGCGTCCACTTCGGCAGACGACAAAGTACACACCGTTAGGAAGGCCATCGGCGTTCCAGCTGATGACAGAGGCATGGTTCTCTGCCTTGGCGCGAAGTTGCGTAGTGAGATCAGACACCTCTGCTCCATACTGATCGTAGATCCTTAGCGACAGTGACTGGGGAGAAACGTTTAGATACCAGCTGATCCTGATCTTTGTCTCGGTGTGGAATGGGTTGGGATAGGGAGGGTTGGTATAAATGTCCAGAGCGTCGTTGACCGATGAAGTTGTTGACTTTATCGTACCGCAGATGACGTGGTTCGAAGTTTTTCCAAAGTAAACCTTTTGGCCGAGGCTAAAGAGTGACGTTACGAAAGATCTGTCTACACGATCTATGTAGTCAAGACATGCTGAGCGTATCGGTCCTTCGAATGACACTCCATCATTGCTCGAAGTGAAGACGCGGCCATTGTCACGAACAGAAACAAGGACTCCGCCGGCGTAACAGTGAAAACCTACATCAGAACTAGCGGCACCAGAGGGTTCAACGCCATCTCCCACCGCAGCGCTCCATGCATCGTTTGGAACTGCAACGTGATATGTTGCAAGCGAATCCATGATCACTAGTAACCGTCCGTCTCGAAACACATAGTTGCCGTTAGGAAGATTGGAAGCAATCACCTTCCAGTCTCGGCCTGTAGGTGAGCTCAGAAGATCGCGCCCTGCTTCGTCATTACGAATCCCCACAACGATGAATGAGGTTCCATCGTGACTGATCGTTTCTAGAGACAACCTATAGTAGGCTTCCGGAATGTCCGCCAAATCCCATGACTTGCCTCCATCCTCGGTCAGCACTAGCCGTCGGTCGTGGCGCATCTCGATCAAACCTTTCATCGGCGACTTCCAAAGAAACTTGTACATGTGGGAAGCTCCGGGAACTACCGTGCGTTGCCACGTTTGTCCGCCATCCCTCGTGGAGATCACATGACCTCGGAATTCTCGCATATATCCATCAGGACGTACAACGCTGTCTGCCAGAATATGCATCACAGTACTCAGCGGCTTCGATGCAGAGTTGTACACACATTCATCATACCCGTAGGCAGTTATCCACCCAGTGCTATCAGACTGAATCCACGTTTTCAGGGCAACATCGTCCAAACCACTGTACTCGATGACGCTGTTCACTTTGCCGTTACGGAGGCACCACAGGTAGGTGTTAGAATCTCCAGGTACGGTAAAAGCTGGCTGCAAATCAACAGATGCGCTGTCTAGAAAGTCAGCAACTTTGATGAACCGTGCATATACATACGGCCAATACCATTCCTCCGGTCGTAATTGAACCACCGAGACACGATTGTTCGTTCCGGCGAGCACTCCTCGAGTACTGTTTGGGAAGAATGCGACGTCCTTCATCGACAGCTTCTCCGTCATACTGAGCGTCTCCGTTGCGCATTGTCCCTCACGCCACGTTCTACCCGAATCCAACGAAAACAGTGTCTTTGCGGCAGGTGTATACCAGTCATTGTCGATGAGCATACCCACGCCGTTATCAGAAAATGACATTGCCCGAGCTTCGAAATAGCGATTAGGTGCACCCGCCTTCGGGATGCGTCGAATCCAGCTTCGGCCACCATTCAACGACTGTGCCAGATACGACGGAGCGCCAGCTATCATCCACGTGGAATCAACAACATGAGATACGCGCTGCAGCTTTACTGTGTCAGGGGGCAATTCAGACGAACGCTCCCACGTAACTCCTGAATCCCTGCTGACCAGTACCGTGCCGCGATCGCCAACCGCAACAAATCGGCCATCCCTGGAATTTGCCACCGCACGCAGGGGTGCATCTGCGGCATGCACCCGCGACCATTGACGGCCCGCATTGGTGCTTCGATATATTGCTCCAGTGATTCCGGTGACGATGACCGCTCGTTCGGATATCGCCCTCACACAGGTAAGCGTGTCGCCCACATCCACCGTCACACGTTGCCAGTCACGAAAATGGTTGTCTGTTCGGTACACGCCGCCGCTTTCTCCGACAGCGACAACGCCGCTGTCGGAGAAGTATGCAGCACTCATGATGGTTTCGTATGCCTCGATGCCCCGTTCCGACCACGTATCACCACTGTCGGAGGTGACGTAGATTCTCCCAAATCGTCCTGCTGCCATGGCGTGGAAACCATCTCTCGATGTCGCAGTCGTCAACATGGCCTGATGAAATGAAAGCCTATTGAGGAGCTTCCATGTGTCCTCTCCAACAGCGCCATCCACCTTGAACAGCAGAATGATCAGGCTTATCATCGACACAATGGTCGTGCATGCATGCTTGTTCATCAGATTTATCCCCGAATCGTGTTTGGATGGTGTACACATTGATCAGACATTGCCGACGTACTTCGCGATGATGATTAGCGTCTAGTTCCGTTACAGATGTTCTCACAGTCGTAAGACTGGCCACCTAGCGATGCGTTAACATTCATGGAATTGCACAGTATTGCGGGAGGTATTCCGGGATACGTCGATTCAGGCATACCCCCGATTCTAACTACTGTTCGCCTGCCATTGTCATCAATACACACCTGGTAGTTCGTTAAGCAACATGTCTCATGTCCCACGCAAGCCTGAATGCGACTCTGTATACGTGGACTGTGGATTCCCGGCCTGCGCCGGGGCGACGATGGATTCCCGCCTTCGCGGGAATGACGATCTACTCAGCAGGCATATCATACCACTTCACCTTCATTGACGATCCGTAGTAGGCTGCGCAGATGAACTGTCCATTACGAAAACCCCGTGGAATGACGGCTTGTGGGAATTCGATTTCGCGAACCTTACGGCCGGTGACTGCGTCGACAAGGACCACGACAAAGATGTAGTCGAATGACGATGACGTCGTCTCCTTGCCCATCAATTTCGATATGGGCACCACATACATGACGGCGATGTGCCGCTCATTAGGGGCTGAAAGAATGCCAACGGAATAAGACATTCTGGTTTGATTGTTTTGCCGAGACATGGGATCACGAAAGTGACCTGTTAGCACAGGTAGTGGATCGACGTAGTACGTCGAAGACAGACCGATTGGCACCGAGACGGAGTCCCACGTCCGCAGGTCGTAGCGCGTCAGCGAATCGCGGAACCTGGAGATCACCCAAAGTTGATCACCATACACTGCAAAGTCAGTACCTGATTCAACGGGTAAAATGCTATCTGTATCGTATACCTGTGGTCGCAATCCAAACAGCCGGAATCCGGTCGGTCCGAGACCGAGGATCAATGATCGATCTTCGAGTTTCTGACCTGTTGGTGGATCGTCAAATCGTAGAGTGTGAAACGATGTCTTGCTCGGTTGATGGTAGAGCTCTTCCTGATCTTTTAGCCGATTGAGAATTTCCGGGACGCGAATAGAATCCGCCCTGCCATCACGCAAGCGGAGCCAATACAAGTACGTACGATGTTCGTACATTGACCAGTCATCGACCAGAACCGAGTCACCTGAAGCACTCAACGCAAAGTATTCGGGATAATAAGAATGATATTGGAAGTTCCTCGGCATTGCGGGACCATCAGCAGTGACCTTGCCATTGCTATCGAGCAATAGCAGTCGTTTCGAGTCGCCACGCGTTGCTATGAGTGTGTGTCCTCTCTCTGGAAAATAGTAGACACTCGCGGGCATCAGCACAGTTTCAACCAGCGTATCGTCATCGATCGGACAGAGTGTGCGTACATATCGTACGCGATTTTCCATGGGTCCAAAGAAGACGTCACCACTACCTGCAGTTGCCGTGTTGCGAATGGCTTCGAGAAACGGATCAACGTCAAATCCTTTTGCACCCGGAATGCCCGTGCTCTGAACGATTCCATTCGATGAAACGACCATGGCAAACGGAGACCTCGCCACGCGGTAGAGTCCGGCATAGACGCCTAGTTCATCATCAAGGATCTTGACCATCGGACGGTCTTCGGCCAGACCGTCCATGGCGGTACCGAAGCCCGGGTCTTGCAGGTACACGCGCATCGGCACGCCCTGCTGCTGGCACTCGTAGGCAATGGCATCGAAATCCGGTGAGCATCCGCCGCACAGTTGCGATGGAGCGAAACACAACACCACTCCCTTCAATCGGTCAGTGGTCTTGATCGGTACGGCATCGCCGGTTTTCACACTATTCTGGCCCTGCGCCGCATACGCAGCACAGAGCCAGAAAATGGTTGTCACTTTCATCAAGTGATTCATTGGTCTTACCACAAATTGGATCTGTACCCATCCCGTACCAAGTTCTATCGCTGCAGAAGCACCTGACGCGTAGACGTCTGCCCATGAGCGCGTGAGACGACGTAATAGATACCCGATGGGAGGTCTGCGGAATCGAAGATGACGGAGGAGAATCGTCGATATGCCGCTTCCCGAACTTCCTGTGTCAGGTCGCGCACCTGTCTGCCGAGAGCGTCATAAACGTG
>VEQR01000161.1 GCA_018883125.1 Candidatus Kapaibacterium sp. | reverse complement strand
GCCATGGGGCTTATCGATAAGCTACGAGGCTGAATGTACGGCCTCACGGATGGTGTCAACGTACAGCTGAACGTATTCCAGCACAGCGCTACGTCGATACTGCATGATATATCGAGGATGGTCGAGATAGATCACTTCCGAAACTCCAACGGCCTCTCTCACTGACCGTTCCATGAAGGTGCGGAGCTTCCCGGATCCGAGCAGAATTGTTACGTCCCTGCGCACGTTGTGGGAAAGAACGTCATCCATCCACCTGATGATATTCGGCGTCATCAGTTTCTCGAGCACAGGGTCATCGTAGAAATTGATGTTCACGCCCTTGCGGATAAACCCCAGAGGCGACAAAGCCGACATGTACACGTCATGGTAGAATGCCTGTGGTCCGCCATAGGCGGCAATGACCATCGAGATGAATTCGGCCGACATCTCCCGACGTCCACCGAGTGTTGTGTTGATGCCGAGATCATGCTGAACGGCCCATGGATCAGTAAAGGCAAGCCCCGTGAGACCAGCACCGAATCGACCCGGATTGATACCCCATACGCCAATACGCCGCGATGACGTCGAATAGAATTGAACGCACATTGTGTGAAGCACGCGGCGAACCTCAGCATCGCTATAAGGCTGCAGAACCTCTACCCCAGAGGGCAGAGGCATAGGGATGCTGACGTTTACAAGAAAGCGTTCGACGAATTCCGCAAATGTCTCAGAAGCCATAGACGTCGCGGGCCTTGCCACCGACGTAGTCGAGGAAGTCCTTTGCCGTCAGGGGACGACCACAGACGCGCTGGACGATCTCATGCGGGAACTCGGTGCGACCGTGCGTATGAATCTTCTCCCGAAGCCACGATAGGATTGGGGCAAAGTCACCGGAAGCAATCTTATTGCGAACGTCTGGAATGTCCTGCTGCATGGTGTTCCACTCCATCGCAGCATAGAGCTTGCCAAGGGAATAGGACGGAAAGTACCCGATGCCCCCGAATGACCAGTGAACATCCTGCAGACAGCCCTCAGCATCATTTGGAGGAACGACTCCGAGCGATGTCTGCATCTTTTCGTTCCATACATCAGGAATGTCCTTTACACTCAACGAACCGGCAATGAGCTCACGCTCAATCTCAAACCGCAGGATAATGTGCAGGTTATACGTCAGCTCATCACTCTCTACGCGGTTGAGTGATGGGCGCATGACGTTTATGGCTTGGTAGAAAGACCGAACTGTCTGATCTGCAAGCTGATCGGGGAACTGCTTCTGCAGGATTGGAAACGCCCACGTCCAGAACTCCTCGGAACGGGCAATGACGTTTTCCCAGAACAACGACTGCGATTCATGGATGCCCATGCTTGCGCCGCCACCTGCCGAGGTGCGATTCAGGTCATCAGCGATGCCCTGCTCATACATGCCGTGTCCGGCTTCGTGAATCAATCCGAAAAGACAGGAGCGCAAGTCGTATTCACGGATCCGCGTTGTTAACCGAACATCCTTGTTGCCGAAGTTGGTGCAGAACGGATGCGCCGACAAATCCACCCGCCCTAAAGACAGGTCGAAACCAAGTGCCGAAATGATCGACGTTGCGGTTTGCTTTTGCTGCACCGGCGGATAAGACCGATAAAGAACGTCGTCTGAAACACGCCCCTGCACTTCGGCGATCGACCGGATAAGTTCAACAGTTCCCGCGCGGAGCTCGTCGAACACCGGTGTGACGCTGGCAACCGTCAAGCCGGGCTCGAACTGGTCTAAGAGATTGTCATAGGGATGCTCTGCTGGGCCAAGAAGCTCGGCTTCTCTGCGCTTCAGATCAACAATTTTCTCGAGAAGGGGCTGAAAGATCGTAAAGTCCGATGCAGCCCGAGCACGCTTCCATGCGTCCTGTGCCATTGATGCCGTGCGCGCCATGTCTTCCACATGTTCGCCCGGCAGCTTTTTCGCATTGTCGAAATCACGAAGAAACATTGCCGCAACGCGACGCTTGCGTTCCTCATACGTTGCGTACTCCGCACGTACCCTTTCAGCAATTGCCGTGGCTTTCTCGCCCGTCACAGTCTCATGTACCAAACCAGAGAGCGTTGCCAACTGGTCGGCTCGGCCACTGACAGATCCATCCGGCATGTAGGTCTCCTGATCCCAACCAAGCACAGCCGCAGCAGCGCCAAGATCAGCAGCCGTATTCATCACGCGTTGAAGATCGGCATACGCACTCATGGAATTCTCCGTTCGTTAGGTCAGATGATCATCAATGCATCGCCATACGCAAACAGACGATAATCTGTTTTCATGGCTCGCTTGTACGCCTTGAACATGGCATCCTTGCCACCGGCAAAGGCCGTAGCAACAAGAAGCGATGGTGATGCCGGCTGATGGAAGTTCGTAATGAAGCGGTTGGCGATCTTGAACTCATACGGCGGGTGAATGAACTTGTCCGTCCATCCCCTGTTGGGCTTGACGATGCCGCTCGTGAGGACGCTCGACTCAAGTGCGCGTACCACGCTGCACCCGACGGCGTATACATTGCGCTTCGACTTCAGAGCCTTGT
>VEQR01000160.1 GCA_018883125.1 Candidatus Kapaibacterium sp. | reverse complement strand
AGTTGTTTCTGTTGTGCGTATCCGCGGTATCCCCGAGGAAACGTTCTCCGATGTACAGGCCATAGACGGAACCGCTCTTTGTGAGGGCAAAGAAAGGGCCGCTGGCGTATAACGAAACGATGCGCTCAGTATCAGGTAGGGAGAATGTCTCAGGAAAGGCGCCCCAAACCGACAGCCGAACGCTGTCACAGGATACCCAGCCTTCGCGACCCGAAATGACCGGTCTCACTTGCGCCGTCGATACCGCCGCCGCAGCGAATACCGCGGTGCAGATGACGAATGCACGAAATAGTTCAGTTCTCATTGGTTTGTCTCCTGTCGGGTGCAATTTGGCAGAGAAATCGTTTTCGTGCAGATGCGTTTCCCATGAATATCACGTACATCCACGGTGAATGTCTCTCCTGCTCTGTAGCTTCGGCACAGCGGGGCTGATTCAAACATGCCGCCGCCGAGGTTGGTCGTTCTCAGCGGGATACCGTTTGGACCCCTGATATCAATCAGGAGGCTGGAGTTCGTTAATGTGCATCCCCGTATCTGCACAAGAACTTTCCGGCAGCAGTCGTCCACCGTTGGATTGGCAGATGTTATGGGCTTTACCACAGACAGAATCACGTCGTCACAGGATTTTGACCCTCTGCATTGCACCAGCTCACCATGCGTGATTTCGACGGGCACCTCGCATTCCACGTCACTCCCTTCCAGCCCCTTTGCGGAAAAGAGAGCCTTGATATTCAATGCATGTGGATCGAATGTCATGCAGGGTGAGACGCAGATACTACCAATGGTGCGACCCGACAAGTTTCGTGGGCTCCCATCTTTGTATGACAGAGTATGAGAGATACCCGTGTTTGTTTTCCTCCAGTTTATGGTTGGCGTTATATCAACTGATTCGTCTGTATGTATCTCCAGATTCTTGAGAGTAAAATCACACGCCGTGCTCTCAGTGAACGACATACTGTAGCAACACTTTCCATTCTTTTGATCCGCTGGTGCGAATTCAATTTTCAATCGTGGGGGGCGCTTACTGCAGTCGCAATCGCAGTAAAGATCGACCGACTTTCGGCAGATGATGGTGCCAGTTGCATCGCGGAACACTATCTCCTTCGAACCGTTTGTGTTGCCGTCGTCTCGGTCAAGGCAAAATTTATAGAGAATCCCCGGGTACGAGTTGACAGGATTGGCAGGTGTATAGGTTGGAGTGATCATTCTAGGGGGATGTGAGTTGTCGTAGATGTCAACCGAATGAATCTCGCATCCACGCTGGAGTTTTGAAGCATCGATCGAAACCGCGAAACAACATTTGTCCAAAGAGTCAGCCAAACTCACGACGACCGATTTATTGAAATCGTCACATTCACACAATCCCTCACAACCAGTGTAGGTAATCTGCTCCTTGCAGAGCGTGTTACCATCTTGTCCCTTGATGGCCACTACAAAGGTGCGTTCTTCCGTGTTGCGAAACACAGGCATACAAAGTGTGCCAAGCTCATGCCACTGGTTGTCTGCTGTAATGGGCTCCTTCATGGGGGAGTTGTTGCCCGGATCGCTCGATTTCCACGAGAATACGACTTCAGAGTCAGCCCCACTTCCTCCAGGTTTGAGCAGCTCGACACCATAGATTGAACAGGCGCCGTAGAGACAATCGTACTGGGGACTTCCTATACCTCCGTTTGACAGTTGGAAGCTGTAACAGCACGTAGATGGATCCTCGGAGTCGATCTTCACGAGCTTTGCCCGGAAGGCCTGATCATTCTCCTTGCAGAAACAGTCGATGGACTGACTTATCCGTACGTCATCGATGTAATAGTAGGCGAACTCTATCGCATTAGAACTACTGAATATGGGCGCGCAGTCGTGCATCGCAGGCTCAGACTCCCGAGCATCCGGCCTCTCTTCGAAATTGCCGATCGTCAGGTATCTCTCTCCACCCTTTGCGGTAAAGGTGTGCGTAAGTTTCGTCCATCCGCTTTTGTCTTTGATATGTCCTGATTGATACACCTCACCTTTCGCGCCATTGGTATAGGGGATACCCACCTTTGCCGTGGGCCCGTCATCATCAGGAATTGTCTGACAATCACCGAACGGAACCGTCAGATACGGTTCGGGCGATATGCGGGCTTCGAGCTTGAGAGCTCTGGTACTGATTTCCGCTAGCGAAGCATAGAAGGTGAGAGTATACTGCTTGCCTCGCTCGAGCGGACAGACAAGCTCAACTTCGAGATATTCACGCCAGAGATCTGTGGCTGCGTTCTGCACATCCCCATAGGCAACAGGTTTCGATCCACCATTGGCAAGCATTTCGACGCCATTGAGACGGTAATACAGCCCCGCATATCTGCGGTTTACGGCATCTGTTCGGGCTCGAGTAGGCTCGATTCCAAACCAGTTTTCTGGGATTCCAAACAACGGATTCCCTATGCCCCCACCGCAGGATTCCTGTTCGGTGGTAAAGAGATCAGTCGTTGAGCAAGATATTGGGTCGTAATATTTTCCGAGAGGATGCTCGTAGGGTGCTCTATCCTCATAATAGTCGATCAATCTCGGTGG
>VEQR01000021.1 GCA_018883125.1 Candidatus Kapaibacterium sp. | reverse complement strand
CACTTGCCACAAGCTGTCCACGGAGATCGTACACCTCAACGCGACCGCGTGCATCGGACACCACAATACCGTCATCGCTCACACTGATACGGGCCGCGTCAGCCCCCTTATCCTCATCGACGCCAACCACCACCACGTTGGCGGTCAGCTGGATATCGTAAGGGGCGGCGCACGAATCAACGAGATATCGAAGCGTACCCTTAAGCACACCACCCGCAGTGATGTCTTTTGGATCAAGTGTCACGGTAACGTTCGTCGTCTTGCCATTCGGCAACACAAGGCCTTGCTTCATCGATGTCACAAACGGATCAGTGATCTCAACGTATTGCACCGTTGCGGAAGGTGCACCGGTAAACGTTGCTGATATCGGAAGCGTTCGCACAATCGGCTTGGAGTCCGACTTCACCGTATCAAAATTCACCGCAGTCGGATTCGTGATCTTCACCTGCGCATTCCGATAGATGATCGGAGCTGTGAACGATCCCTCGCAACCGTCGCTTTCATAGGTCAAGGTCAGCGTGTCGGTATAGGTACCCGCGGGCAGTGCTGATGTGAGATTGATCAACGCCGACCGGTCAGCGCCGGCAGGCAGCACGAACGGGGCTCTATCAAAAGCCACGGTTGTGCCTGTTGACTTTGCGTACACGGCAGAGAATCTCATCGTGAAGGAGGTCGGGTTGTTGAAACCAAGGACGATCGTCCGCGGAGTGGCGGAATCACAAAGGATCTTCGTCCCGAGGTCGAACGGGAGAGCCGAAAAGATCTTTGGCAGGCTCCGCTGTCCGGTCACGGGCGTTCGGAATCGCCAGCGACAGTTCTTTTCGAGAAAGAGAATGTCATCTCGGATCGTTCCCGTACCGCGCACCGTCACCGTGATCGGCACCTTTACCGATGCTCCGGGCACGATGGTGATCGGCAACTGCATCGTAGGCTTGATCGCAGCACCAGAACTTACCGAGTCTATCACAATGGTATCGGCCCCAGTATTTCTCAGAGTGTACTCTTGCAGAAATGAGTTCTTACACGGCGGTAGCTGCGGCATGGTGATCGACGCCGGCTGAAAGGTCATCTGAAAGTCATAGGGCTTCAGATCGAGATTGGCTGTATCCGCACAACCATTCCCATCGGTAACGATCACCGATACGCGGGTTGCGTCGTCCACACGCTGCGAATAGAATTCACCTACATTGGCAACGAGCTGCCCGTTACGAAGCCACTGGTAGGAAAACGGCTGTTTACCTCCGGTGATCTCACATTGGATGTCAGCACTTTTCCCTGAACACAGCTTCGTCGAAGCTGTCTTAAGCTTTGCCTGCGGAGGCTCAAACACTGTCATCACGCAGGTGTCTCTGGCGACGTTTCCAACGGCATCGCGTGCTTCGACAAAGAAGGAAAAATTGCGTGGCTGTTTGATGAGAAATGAATTCACCGTCGTAACCGTGTCGAAGTACGAACTGAACCAACGATAGGTGTACGGCTCGGCTCCGGCTGTAGCGGTAGCTGAAACAATCTTATCACCATTCCGACACGCGCGAACAGTGTCGGCAATCTTCACGGTAAGTTCATACGTAAGGGGCGTGCAAGCATCGTTCTGAAGCCGGTTCTGCATCACGGCAATCACCCTCGGGTGAAAGAGCAGGTTTGTCCCCTGAGCCGTCAGATGGCAGTAGGACATGATCGTCCCCTTGACGGCTTTGGTGCCCGTGTAGCATGTGCCCCCTTCAGCCGCAACACAGGAATCGATCGGCGGAGCCCAGCCACAGTTAAAGGTGTGTGGCGAACCGACATTGTGACCAGTTTCATGCGAGAACACGTCCGTGTCCCACACATACCCGGCAGCCGGGTACGTGATGTTGTTGTTCAGTCCACTTACGGCGTAACCATACTGCTTGTTGCACATGGTCTCCAGATAGGCTACACCTCCAATGCCATTGATTCCCGACAATAGGTGCGCCAGCGTGCGATTCACATTCCCAAAGTTGGCCGTCCACCGATTGGCAAACTGTCCCAGCAGTGTTGTTGTGTTCGTTCCTGTGTAGGGGTCATTTGTTGTCCAGATATTGAGCTGAGCGATGATCAACGTTGCGGTGACATCACGCTCGTAAATAGCGCTTGAGGCAGCCACGACAGACTCTGCGTACTTCGTTGCCTTGGCGAGGTCCCTATTGTGATCGATATAGTAGTCGAAATCACCTTCAAGGGCGATCTTGATCTGACGATACCGAACCTGTGAATTCTCGGATTGTTTTCTTTCTCTGATGCGCGCGTCAAAGTTCTCCGGCTCCTTCGCATGACAGGCCCATTCATTGCGCGACGGCACGAGCGACTGGTCGTAGATGACCATTGTTGATTGAGGCTTGTCGATCTTCAGGGGGCTTATCAGAAACGTGCGATCTCCGTTATCAGCGCCGGTTGTGATCATTCCGGTGGCATAATCAGAATAGATCGCGGCAACCACAAACGATCCCTTCATCGACGGTATGAAACCCCGGATGAGAACGCTTTGCGGAGCCGGGATCTTCACGGGCCCATCATCGGTCATCGCAAGCAGCTCCGTTGTTTCGTCAATAACACGATACCGGGCAACGATGGCTTGGACAGGGCCAATGCCGGGAAGATTTACCGTCAGGCTGAACGGGATGTTGTCCGGAAGCTGCCGCGCCTGCTGAAACAGACTCTGGTCAATGCTCACGAATGACGCTTCATGAGGCACCGAGGGAACCTCTGAATTCGAGAATACCTCACCACGCGATAGCGTTGTGAAGAGGTTCTGCAGTTCTGTGCGCGCTTCGCGTCGACCTAGTAGGGTAGTAATGTCTTGTGCGCTAAGATTAGCGACGACGAGCGTGGCAATGAACGCCAGGGGTAGAAAGCGCTTCATACGGCCTTCCCAACATTGAAATAAGCGGTTACGTGGAAAATACGCATCCACGCGTCAGATAGGCGGAACCTAGCGTAGTTTCGTCGGTGTTTTTGTCCGCAGATGTGGATATCCTGATAAACCGAGGCGTACATGACCGCTCGAATTCTTCTTCTACTCTTGCTGACAGCCACTGTTGCCAGAAGCACTGATGTAACTCTCGTGCTGGACGGGGTGAATGGGAAAGCCCCTTTCCGACTCGGATCGGTCTATCCGGGCATTCGTGCGGGGTCATTCTACCGTCCGGAGCTGCTGCGCTACTACATCTCCCAGATCACGATCCACCACGACGGGGAAAAGCACACGCCCCTTCCAGACACCTACATCTTGGTGGATGTAAAGGAAGTGCAACGGTATTCGCTTGGCGACCTCGATGTTGGATCCGTGGATTCAATCACCTTCTTCATCGGGGTGGATAAAGACCGGAATCACCTTGACCCCACGACATATCCGGAATGGCACCCACTGGCCCTGAAGACGCCATCAATGCACTGGGGATGGGCTGCCGGCTATCGATTTGTGACCTATGAGGGAATGGCTGGCACATCGGAGTCAAAGCTCACGGCGGGCTTTCAGATCCATACGCTCGACGATGCCTTGTACACCCGCGTTGCCTGCGCCGCTTCGTCCACCCGCACGGCAGTCGGACTCGATGTTCCGCTGCGGGCTGACTACGGACGCCTACTCGAGACCATTGATGTGTCCAAGGGGCTCATCATGCATGGCAGCACCGACGAGGCGATCACGCTGATGCGCAACATGGGGTCCGCGGTATACTCCCCGGGCATCACCACCTCTGTTGAAGCCGACGACGAGCGTACGTCTTCGCTTGCTCCAAACCCTGCCACCGATGTTGTGCAGCTACAAACCGATGTTGTGGAGGTCCGTATCTCAGACATGTCCTCAGCCACCGTTCTGTCTGCGTCCATTACAGCCGGTTCACCGCTTCTCTCGGTGAGCACCCTGCCAAATGGTACCTACAGTGTTATTCTCCGGCGCGCCGATGGCAGCATCCGCCACGAGTTGCTTGTTATCGTTCGCTAGATATCGCGTGTGGCTGGCCACTCTGGCAGCCGCAGTTCTAACGGCATGCGCTGTTGACCCGCAATCAGCCACTGATGCGGAGCCCCTTGTTGACGTTCCTCCGGGATTTGCCGAGCAGACATACCCGCCCGATAACGTCCCAACACCCGAGCGTGTTGCTCTCGGTAAACGCCTGTTCTATGATTTGCGTTTGTCGAACGCCAACGACGTTTCCTGTGGCACATGCCACGATCCTGCCAAGGCCTTTACCGACGGTCTGCCAACATCACGCGGCACGTCCGGACGTATGGGCGTCCGCAACGCCCCTTCCCTGGCCAATGTGGGTTATCTGCCGGCACTGATGCGTGAAGGGGGCGTCCCCACATTGGAAATGCAGATCCTGGTTCCCATCCAGGAACATGCAGAGTTTGACCTGGAAGCCCCTTTCCTGGTGAGCCGGCTCTCGGTGGACAGTGCGCTTCAGCAGATGAGTCGTTGGGCCTATTCACGTCCGCTGGACATCTGGGTCATCACCCGCGCCATCGCGTCATTCGAGCGGACGCTGGTAAGTGGCCGATCGCGCGCTGATGAAGGCCGTCTCTCTGATGCCGAACGCCGCGGTAAGGAAATCTTCCATCGCGTTGGCTGCGGAACGTGTCATGGTGGACCGCTCTATACGAATAACCGTATGGCCTGTAACGGACTCTTGGAGTCGTATGCTGACAGGGGGCGGGCACGGCTCACAAACAACGCGTCCGATGAAGCAGTGTTCCGTGTTCCATCACTGCGGAATGTGGGTCGTACAGCGCCCTACCTCCACAACGGCTCCATAGCATCCTTGACCGTCGTCATTCAACGGTACAATTCAGGGGGCTATCCACACCCAAACAAGGACATGCTTCTGAAACCATTGAACCTCTCGGCTTCGGAATGTGATGATCTCGAAGCATTTTTGCTGGCCCTCACCGACGATCGATTCACCACCAATCCTCGGTTTCGTCCATGAAGCCCCTTTGCATTATTCTCTTCGTCATCGCCGCTGCGATCGTAGTCGGATGTACCGATCCCGATGTGCCGATCACTTTGGATGAAACTCCGTATCCGGTTCGATTTGAAGATCTGCCGGAGCCGATCCTGCCAACGGATTACCCTCTGACACAGACACGGGTCAGCTTGGGTCGAACACTCTTCCACGACGGACAGCTTTCCCGGACCGGTACGCAGAGCTGTGCAACGTGTCACTCTCAGGCAGCCGCATTCTCGGACAATCGCAAATACAGTATCGGCGTTCGTGGACTTCCCGGAACACGCCAGGCTATGGCACTCGTGAACCTTGCCTGGAGCGACCGTGGCTTTTTCTGGGATGGTCGCTCTCCAACGCTTCGGGATCAGGCATTACACCCGATCGTTGATACACTGGAAATGGACGAGACACTCGACAACGTCGTCAGGAAGCTGTCAACGTCAAGCATGTATCGCTCAATGTTCACCCGCGCCTTCGGCTCTGATAGCATTACGCCGGAACGGATCGGCATCGCCCTTGAGCAGTTCATGCTGATCCTGATATCGGGACAAAGCAAATACGATCGTGCCCTTGCAGGCTATGCCGTGCTATCCGAAACGGAGGAACGCGGACGTCAGCTGTTCATGCGCGAGTTCGATCCGACCTACAAGAAAAAGGGTGCCGAGTGCTTCCATTGTCACGCAGCACCGTTTTTCACCAATGACCGATTCATGAACAACGGCCTCGATGACGACGCGATGTTTCTGGACCTCGGACGCGAACGCGTGACGGGGCTTGCCAGTGACCGTGCCAAGTTCCGCGTCCCCACGCTGCGCAACATCGCCCGAACCGCCCCCTACATGCATGATGGTCGCTTCAAAACACTCGAAGAGGTTGTCGATTTCTACAACATCGGCGTGCGTCGCTCTTCTACCGTTGATGCGCTGATGCAGTTCAATCTTGCACCGGGTCTCAAGCTTGACGCCCAGGATAAGGCCGACCTCGTAGCCTTCCTGAAAACGCTTACAGATGAGCAGTTCCTGACGAATCCGTTGTATCGGATGCCGTAGGGATTGGTGACTGATTACTGATGACTGATTACTGATGACTGATTACTGATTACTGATAACGCTGCCGTATCTCGTACCCCGGGCCAAGGCCCGGGGCTATTAAGGGCACGCTAGCTCTCGTCTGTTGTCAGTGGATTCCCACTTCCGGGGGAATGACGGCAATCAGGCATCAGTCATCAGCAATCAGTCATCAGCAATCAGTCATCAGCAATCAGTAATCAGTCATCAGTCATCAGTCATCTAATCAGTCATCAGTAATCAGTCATCAGTAATCAGTAATCATCTCTTCTCGCTATACCGAAACGGCAATAGCACCAGCCCAAACAGCAGAGCACCGGCCAATTCAAATGTCACGTAGAACCAGATACCATCGTTAGGGAAGGCCGCAAGGACGGTTTGATTTCGAAACGGATCCATTGGATCGAGGAAGCCATAGTTTGCGTTGGTGATGGCATTCACGGCGATGGCGCTGAGAAAGTACACCTGTGAGGCAACCATCACTCGGAGCCATGCACCAGGACGTGGACGGATGTCAAATCCGAAGACGATGGTACAGACTGCAGTGATAAGCCCCGTGTGGCCGATAACGAAGTAGATGAATGGTACCTCAGGAAAGGGATTGTCCAGCTGTGGCGTAATCAGTGCGTTTACGCTGCCGGTCATCCCCCAGCACCAAGCGATCTCGGCGAAAAGGGGCTTCCGGGTAAGCAGGGCGAGAGCCGTCACCACATTCGCCCAAGCGCAGAGATGCATTGGAAGGTCTGTAGAGGCAGACCAGTACCCGGCGGCAATGCGATAGAACTGGTAGATCACGATGTTTACGATGAGGGTCCATGCCAACGTCCGGCGGATGACGTCAGCTTTGTCTGGACGCTGACGCACCCACACCGGCATGGTAATGCAGAGGAGACACGTCACAACGAGCACCGCCCAGTGCGTGCCGGAGAACATGATCATTTACGGTTGACCCTTCCAACTTTCATGCTGTAACTTAAACCATTCATGGGCAGCACGAATCGCAGGCGCTCCTTCCACTACTGTGAACAAGCATCGTATGCGATCACTGTTCTTACTGCTCGTACTTGCTGCCGCAAATGCAGCGTCACAACCTCTGTACTTCCCTCCCGCCAGTAACGATGCGTGGGAACGAATAGCCCCTTCCCAACTCGGGTGGTGTGCGGAGAAGCTTGACTCGCTTGTGAGCTACGGCCAGCGCTCGGACACCAAGGCCCTGATCATTCTGAAAGATGGGAAGATTGCCTTCGAGCGATACTTCGGAACGTTCACCAAGGACAGCGTGTGGTACTGGGCATCGGCCGGAAAGACCGTGACGTCGGTGTTGATTGGCGTTGCTCAGCGCGAAGGACTGCTGGACATCACAAAGTCCAGCGCCACCTACCTCGGTAGCAATTGGTCATCCTGCACACCGCAGCAGGAGTCGAAGATCACCGTCCGCCATCACTTGACCATGACAACCGGAATCGGCTTTGAGAGAAGCAATGATGATTGTACAAAGCCCGAATGTCTAACCTACAGGGCCGAACCCGGAACCATCTGGGACTACCACAATGCCTGTTACTTGCTCCTTCAGGACATGGTAGCCAAGGCCACTGGCGTTACGTATCAGTCGTATTACAGCACCAAGCTGGCCAAGCCCCTTGCAATGCCCGGCCTTTGGATCAACGGAACACTCTGGTCAAAGCCCCTTGCCATGGCTCGCTTTGGTCTGATGCTCTTAGCAGGGGGCGTCTGGAACGGCGACACCATCATCACGGATCGCGAGTATTTCAATGCGATGATCAGCACTTCGCAACAGCTTAACAAGTCTTACGGTTACCTCTACTGGCTGAACGGTAAGGGAAGCTTTATGCAGCCGTCAATTCCATTTGTCTATCCGCGGGACCTTGTGCCGTCAGCACCCAAAGACATGTACGCCGGCATGGGCAAGAACGATCAGCGTGTGTACGTGGTGCCAAGTCAGCGCATGGTCGTGGTGCGCCTGGGCAACCCTGCTGATACAGTCGCAGCCGCTATCAGCGGATTTGACGATGAAATCTGGAGATACATCAATGCCCTTCCTTGCAACACGACGGTTGACGAAGCCGACGAACCATCTTTGCGCATTTGGCCAAATCCCGCAAGCACAACCGTGTTGTTTGACGGCGACCAGGCCGTGGTCTATGACCTCATTGGTCAGGAAGTTGCCACATCCAATACTGGTTCGGTAGATGTTTCAAGACTGCCGACCGGCAACTACATGATGGTAGTCTTCACGGGTACGGTGCGTTCCAGCACAATGCTTAAGGTTCGGTGAGAGTTCACGATTGGTGGATTCGCGGCAATACGGCAACTTTGCCGCGGATACTACTTTCCTCACACTTTTTTGAAAAGGATTGGCGATGAAATCGCTCCTCGTTTCTGCTGTAGCGCTCGCATGCGTGATGCAGTCTGCTTCTGCAATCGAAGTCAGCCTTGGCCCGGCAATTGGTGCAAAGGCAACGGTGAATACGGTTGATCCCGGCACAGGTCTGAAGACTGGATTTACGTTCAACAACATGCCCGATCTTGGTTTGACGACTCGACTGATGTTTGCCAAGGATATGAATCTCGGCCTGGCTCTTGATATTGAGATGACCGGCTACGGGTATATCATGCGTCCGGAAAATGCCGACGTTGCCAATGACGCTAACACGTACGTCACTCGTCACAGCGCCATCACGATTGCGCCGTCACTCTATCTCGGTGGTCTGATGCTCGGCGTCGGAATCTCTCTCCCAGGAAGTCAAACCACCAAATCCGTTGATGGGAACTCTGAGTATACCATCAATGGAGAGGTAGAATCACCGGTGCTTGAAGCACGAATCGGGGCGATGTTTCCAGTAATGCGTGGCAAGACCGGAGACCTGAACGTCACTATCCGCGGCAGCTATATGCTTGGCGGACATTACACCACGGACGTGCGGACGTACCCAACGGCTCTGAATACAACAAACCCTTCAAGCGCTGGCATTTCCCTTGGTCTGAACTACCTGTTCCATGTGGTTCAGTAAGCAATCGGACAACAAGCCTTATCACAGAATGTGAACCAAGCGCTCCCTTGTGGAGCGCTTTTTTTATCTGGTCAGCTTATCGGCGCATTCCTTGCCGATAGATTCTCTCGGCTTCGCGGCGCTTGTGGACGTTGAGCTTGGCGTAGATGTTTCGTACGTGCGTGCGGACCGTATCAAGACTGATGAACAATGTGTCGGCGATCTCCCGATACTGACGCCGGTCGGAGATCAGCTGCAGAACATCCATCTCACGCTCCGTGAGATCATCCAGTTTGGATGGCTTCGGCAGTTGAGCCATGTATTCCAGGATAATCCGCGCCACGTGACTCGTCATCGGGGCGCCCCCTTCATGAATCTCCTGCAGTGCGTCGAGCAGCTTGTGCGTTGGTGTGGTTTTGAGAAGGTAACCACGAGCCCCACCAAGAACAGAAAGGCGAATGCGCTCGTTGTCCTCGAAGTTCGTCAGCATCAGAACCTGACCGCTGGTGTTTCGTTGCCGGATGAATTCGATCCCTTCTATACCCGTCATGCCGGGAAGCTGAATGTCGAGTAGGAACACATCGACATCAGAAAGAGCCGGTGCGCCAAGCAGCTGTTCGATGCTTGCCATCGCATAGCGGCACTCAAATCGCGAATCCGAGTTGATGTTTGTTGCGAGGGCGGACCGAACGACCGTGTCGTCTTCGACGATAGCGATGCGAATCTTGTGATCGGACATTGAACGTAGGTACTGCCTGGGTTGAAAAAGAAGGATGCGAGTCCGCGAGCAAAATGGTTACGCGTCGAAACATGCACAAGATGGCTTATGCAGTATTTCAGTGGTTTCTACCGCGTCAGCCCCCGAATTGCAAGTTGAAGTGAAACGACACTCGCGTGCCACCGGACTCCAATCGAACGATCTCGCACGTTCCATCAAGCTCTCTCGTTCGCACCCGTATGTTATCGAGACCATTCGAATAGGACAACCCGTCGAAACTGATTCCCAGCCCATTGTCCTCGATGATGATCGATACTCTTGTTCCCGAGGTGGCTACGGAATACACAACGGACGTTGCATGGCTGTGCCGCAGAATATTAGTGGCCACTTCCTGACACGAGAGAACAATGTTCCTTCGGGCGATGATGGACAACGACACTTCGGGCCACTCTCGAGGTCCCTGAAAAACAAAGTCTACCCCACGGTCAGCGAGCATCTCACCCATCTTGTCCCGAATGAAATAGACTGTGTTCTTCAATGACGTATCTGTGGACTTTACAACCCACACAATAGAACGGACACTTTCAATGGCCGTTCGTGCCATCTCCGAGATCCGCGAGACATCCCCTCTTTCGATAGCATCCTTGCTGCCGAGTGAGTCGGCGATAACGACGATACGCGTGAGTCCTGCACCGACGTCGTCATGAAGATCTCGGGCAATACGCTCCCGTTCCTGCCGCAGGAGATCTTCTCGTTCCATTGTACGTCGTTGGCGAAGACGGTTGAGAACCCGGCTTGCCGCAATTGGGACGCTAACGATGAGCAGCATCGACGCCACGAAAAACCATCGGGTTTCCCAGATGACGGTTTCAATGTCAATCGGCATGGAAAGTCGAGCACCCCATGAACCTCCTCGGAACGCAGACTCGATCTCCACGGTATACTGCCCTGATGGCATCTGTAGATATGTTACCGTTGGCGACTGGACATAACTCCAATTCGTATCTACCGGAAGTAACCGCACGCGGTACGAAACCGAACTCGGACGGGAAGTTGCAATGCTGCTGAACGAGATTGTGATATTCTTCGGTCCCGGTCCAGACATCACCCCATGTTCTGGTCTCCATCCTCGAATGGAAATCGGGGCCCCGTTCATCGTAATCGAATGGATGTAATTCTTGGGTGGAGGCACATCCATCGACGTGAACTTTTTCGGTATCACATTGAAGCCCGAGACCCCACCAAGAAGTATCGTCCCATCTCGCAACTTCATAAATGCACCAGTATTGAACTCGTTCGATTGAGCCCCCTGATCTACCCCGTAGCTGATGAAAGCATTAAGATTACGCCAGTAGATAATTCCGGCATTTGAAGATGCTATCCACCCGCCGTCATCAAGGGGGATCGCGGCATAGATCGTGTTACTTGGAAGTCCATGCCGGCTGTCAACAACCGTCTCACGCCATGAGGGGAGATGAAAGATTCGGATTCCTCCCCCCCACGTACCAACATAGAGCGTGTCACCTCGTCGGTTGGCTGCCCGCATTACATCAATATTCGGCCGAATGGCATTGGTATCAGGACACTTGATGAACGAAAAGCCGCGCTTCAGACTACCTCTCAAGAGACCAAGCTCCGAGGAAATGAGGAGTTCCCCTGTCTCGGCGATTGTGAATATGCTAGTTACCGCTTTCAGAATGGACTTCGGCCGATCAGCAACTGGTCCTCTGTACCACACCGGCTCTCGCTTGGTTGGATGAACAATGGCAATCGAGTACCCTGTACCAATGATGAGCGTATCCGTGCCAACCTCAGTAATAGAGAATACATTGCTGCAACGTATATCGGGCCTCCATTGTGGACCATTCAGCCACGTAACTCTGGAAGTGCCGGCTCGAATGATTCCGACACCTCTTCTCTCGGTACCGAACCAAACGTTATCGAACCGATCGACATACAGTGCCCGGACAAGATCTAGCGATGTGCTGGTAGTAGCCAACGACAGAAGTGTGCGCTGTTGTCGGCGATCTTTATCCATTACCACGATACCAGCTCGTGTGCTCACGTATAGCTGGTCTTTGCTATCGACTGCAAATGCGCGCACATATTCGTCTTCGTACAAGTTTGTATGGTGCTTAAGCCGAAAGGTTTGAAACAGACTCCCCGAAGGATCCCATGAGCAAACCCCTCCACCGAAGGTTCCAACCCACATCACACCTGCGTCATCTCGATAGATCGACCGAATGATGTTTCCCGCAATGGACTTTGGATCATCCGCATCGTATAGCAGTGTCTGTATAACCTTATCGCCATCTATGATCGAAACACCGCCACCGTATGTTCCTAGCCATACTCGGCCCAAGGCATCCTCGGCGATCGACCATATCTCGTTCGAAAGCAGTCGGGCTGATGAAGGGGCATTCATTGCGAAATGCAGGTTGCGGCCAGTTTCCGGGTCGTGCATGTATGCACCGCTGGAACGCGTTCCGTTCCATCGGCGACCATGGGAATCGGTGAAACGCACGGTGATCTGATGAGGCGTGTAATACGAATCCGAGGGGTCATTTACCGAGACATTGGGCGGCTTCGGAATTTGAACAAAGTCGTCGCTGGCGGCCCTGTAGCGCATCCAGGTGTTCCCCGACACAAGATCTACGTCGCCTCTGCTGCCGCGCGTCAAATACCGAATGTGACTTGAAACAAGCTGCCCGTTCCCCATACCTGCGCCTCGATACACGTCCAATCGCTGACCATCATATCTGCAGAGTCCGTCCTGAGTGCCAAGCCAGATGAATCCATCGGTTGACTGTGTAATGGAGTGGACGTCCATCTGTGGAAGGCCCTGATCAAGGCTGATTCGACGAAACTGAAACTGCTCCGCCGCTTGCAGGAACATCTGCATCGTGATAGCGAAAAAAGCAAGGCTGAGAATCCGTCGTGTCATAGTTGTGTCCAAAACTACCATCATCACCCAGCTCACGCACACCTGCTACGGCAAACTCATCAAACGCTCACATCTGACGCACTGGGTATTGAAGAGGCGCGTCATGGCCATCCCGTTTTCGGAGCTCAGACCATGTGCACATATCGCGTCCTTGCCGTACTCATCATTTTCACCATCAAGGTTAGCGCCCAAGGGCAGGCAGACGAACTTCGTTCGTGGTTTCAACCCGATCGATTTATTGAACACTCCCAAGCCGATGAGCAGAGCATCATTGGCGTGCTCAACTCACTCCGTACGTCGCCTCAATCCTGGGCCAGGCTCATCGATACGATGATTCTGTGGCTTGAGGTGGGACGTCCACCACGTATGCTTCAGCATCTACTGGGTTCAGAAGGTGCTTCATTGCTGCAGGAGGTGCGAATTTTTCTTGATACCGTGTCGGCTGCCTGTGCTGTGTCAAGAAGCACGTGCCTACAGCGCGTGGCATCATTGCACGCTGTGGACGTATCCAGCAATCCGGGACGCGTGCGACACACCTCATCAGCTGGTGCAACGCTTACCCAACGCGTCCGAAATGCGTGTCCCGATGTCACTTCCTTCGCTGAATGCATCGATCATCTGAGTGCGAATGCCTCTACGGTGATCCTGAGACTCCTGTTCGACCCGGATGTACCCGACCGAGGTCATCGCAGAACGCTCTTCGACCCCGAATTCCGGTCGGTAGGAGTCGGGGGAGCCCCCTGCAAAAACCACCCCATTCTCGGCACAGGATATGTTGTTGTACTCACATTTGCCGACCGGCGCTAAGTCTCTTCTCAGCGTGATGTTGTAGGCTGACTAAGGGGCGACTCAGCACCCGATGTGCAGACGACCTTGATCGCGTACACTTCATCTTTGCGACCGGCTCCAGCGTCGATATACTCGCGCCGTGATGAATCCTTGATGAGTGCATACGACTGCATCCCTGATCCGCTGCGCTTGTACACCACAAAACTGTGTGGTTCATCGAGTGCCTCATACGTCCACCGCAACGTTGTGCGCTTTGCTGTGGAATCATACGTGGCCGACAGATCCCTCACGGGCGCACGCATCATGTTGTCGACACGTGTGATCGATACAACATTGGAAAGGGGCGACTTATTGCCGGCGCTGTCGTAGGCAACGACGGCGTACTGATACGTTTTGGAACGTGCCGGCGAACGATCTTCAACAACACTGTCTCGCCTGCCAGTCCGCTGCAGTGAGTCCCATGTTATACGATCGGGGTTCTGCGCATCCAATAGCCGACGCAGCACCACATGGTTGCGGACGTCGCGGCTGGAGCTCGGTACAATATCAAGAGCAATGGTGGTGTCAGTCACAACGTAATCCCTGATCACCGGCGCAACGGGTGCAATGATATCGGGACGGGGCACAACAAGCGTATTACTCACAGCTGCTTCGTTGTAATGGTAATCGAGAGCCACCACCTGATAGTACGCGTTCTTCGTCAGCGTCCGCACTGCAAGCGTATCAACGATGATCGTATCCGTACGATCGAATGCCGAATCCTCATGAAACAGATCACGTCGTACGGTGAACTCGTGCGACGGATCATTCGCATGAAGAAGACGATAACCCATAAGGTCCCGGTCTGACGGATGCCGCACAACAATCCGCACCACGCCGTTGGTGTCCATTTGGCCGGAGACAAGCACGCCCGGCGATGGTGGCACACTATCGGCAAACGCCACATAGGCAGGATATGATCGGACGGCATTGCGGGCAGTATCGACGGCCACGACCTGGTAGTAGTAGGTACCACCAAGAATCACGTTTTCGTCGCGGAACGTGCGAGCCCCCTTTTCAAGGGGCTTATCCACGATCGCGCGGTCGAATGTCCCGTCGATTGCCGTATCGCGCATGATGAGAAATCCGGCAAGGTCCGGGCTCACCGGCTCGGCCATCTCCCAGGTTATGACCACGTCGCGAACGCCTTCATGGATAGCCTTCACACCGATAGGCATGGCAGGGGGCGTGATGTCCCGCGGCGTTGCCTTGAGAATGCCGATCACATCGGTCTCGGCGAAGGCATTATTACCAACGACCTTGTAGGTGTATGTGCGGTAGTTGATAAGGTTCGAATCGAGGAAGCTGTTAGATGCAGGGCCGTTGCCACTGTTGAGCGTGAGCATCGGTGATTGCGTCAGCTTACTGAAGTTCTGTCCATCCGTCGAACGATACACGTCAAACGTGGAGTGACCGGTTGAGTTGTTCCATTTGATCAGCACCGATCCATCGAACTCATCAACAGACAAACCAGCATTGTCGAACGTTACACGCGTTGGCTCGGGCCCGACGTCGATCAGTGCGGGGTCCACTCGGTATGGCTTCGTGTCACCAAGGAGCGTAATTCGATAGCGATACGCAACGCCCGTGCGGGCAGACTTATCGACAAACCGCATGCCCAGCCCCGTGGCAGCATCACGACTTCTCTCAGCGGCCAAAGCGGCCATGCCATAGGCCATTTCAAATCGACTTCGTGCTTCGCGCAAGGCATCAAGCTGACCGGGGTCGTTGGTAGGATAGTCCGCCGGATCCATTGTCTCTTCCGACAGCATGGCGGCCACCGCCACGGGTCCCATAACGTCCATGTCCGTACTCTTGGTATCGTTCGCATACTGCTCCCACTGGGCCGTTGTCCAAGGCTTGACGGGTGCATCGGAAAGAGTCGCGAAAGCACCGACCTGCCCGCCCTGAAGTTCGGCACGCTCGATACGATAACCCGACTTCTTCGCCTTTGTCCAGAGTGCCGATGTGCTCGGTGCCCATCGCAGAACGACGGAATCAGCATAGCGCTTTGCGATTCCCGCCACTCGGTGCTGCAATGCCACATCGAGTTGTGCAGGGGTCTGGGCATGTGATATACTGACGACGCTGCACACAGCGATCACGATCGTCAGTAGGGATATCATCGTCTTCGTCTTCATGGTGATGTTCCTTTTGTCGACGTGATCACTTGTTGGAATTGATCGGCTTCGCATTCTTCTCAATCACCACCAGATCAATCGGCGTTGAGAAGTTCTGCATCACCGTTTGCTTAACGTCCTGGTTCGTTGCACGGTCCCTGGCTACCACCCAGTTTCCACTTACGAGCTCCCATAGTGTGCCGACGACTGTGACGCGGTACGTCTTGGACTTTTCCCAGTCCGCAGTTCCCGTTAAAAAGTTCTGCGTTCCGCTATTGTCGAAACTGAAATTGTCGCTCTCCGTTGGCGTTGGCGCCGTCTTTTCCGGATCGTTCAGAAACGTGCCCGGATTCTTCGGTGTGGCAACGCCCTTTATCGGCGAACTCGGCGGCGGCGAAGGGGGCGCAACAACCTGCGCTGTGAACTGCAAGCCCCCTACCGAAATATTCCCAGGGGCCGGAGACGATCCGCCACCCTTACCAGCGAAGGACGTCTTTGCTGTTGCGATCTGCGTTACAACGGGATTCAGCACGATGCTCTTCTTCTTACGGAACAGATACGCACCCAACGCATCCTTGGTTGACTGCAGGGTAAGGGGCTTCCATGTTGCCCCATCCTTCTCGTCGATACCTACCGTGTAGGTGACCTGAAACGTGCGATTGATGGTGTTACCCGACGCTCCGCCCGTCATCTCCTGAAGCTCGAAGCTTGCACCGGGCACGAAGTTATAGACCACCGTCACCGGCTCCGTTAATGCGACGTTGACGGCAGGCACTGCCGGTGAGATGGACTTCACCAGCTGGTTCTTCTGCTCTGCTGCCACATCCTGCGCAGTTGTCGTTGTGGCAGCCGGAGCGGCTGGGTAGCACTTGTTGCCCATGTCGAACTCGACATTGAAGCTCCCCTTGACGACACCCGAAAGAAAGTCGAAGGATCCCGAGGCCTGACCTTCGACCCATGAAGAATTTGGAAATCCCGCCTGCGCCCAAGCACCGAACTTTAGACTTGCCAGACCCCAGTAACAGCCATCCCTACAATACACCTTGCCCTTTTCGACCTCAATACCACATGATGCGTTAGCCCATGCAGCGGCATTCGCACGGAAGTACCACCAGTTGTAGCCGTTCTGACCACAGAGTGAGCCTTCCGGATATCGCAGGAAGGAGGCGTTAAACTCCATACCTCCTCCAAAGCGCCACTTGACGTTCACACGTCCGAAAAGGTGCTTGCTTCTGTCCCCAGTGTCAAATCCAAGATCCGCTCCACCGGCAAAACCATTGCCGGCTATCGCATCTGATGTAGCGGCAGCACTCGGAGACATTCCATAGCACCCCACCGATGCGAGGCCGTTGTTCGTGCGTGCCGTAAATCCACTTGGTGGCGCAATGTTCTTACCGAACATGAAGTAGGAGTTTGAGCTGATGTTTGTGTTGAAGACGTTCACGTTCACAACGTTTCGGCTCACCGGATCACCAAGCTTCACCCACCAGATACCACTCTTGCCTTCGATGTGAATATTCAGATTGGCGTTGCCGGTGATCGGCGCTTTGTTGACTATCACACCGGCGTTCAGATCGAAGATCTTGGTTGTAAAATCATATACGATGTTCAGCGTACCCTTCACAGGAGCGTTGGCACGTTCGAGCAACTTTGCCTGAAGCCACAGATCACCTTGCAGGCCGATGTAGCTCATACCTCCGGAGTTGTTGAACTGTCCGAACAGGGCGATGTCAGCGTTCATCTTCTTCGGATCAGGCGACGTGCCAAGAACCGCCATTGCACGGAAGCCAAAGGCCACTGTGCGATCCGGTACCATCGTGGCGCCGCTGGTAGCTGACGTCGTGGTTGTGCCGGCTGCTGCTACCGCGTTGATGTTCGGTTGCGCAGGAAGCATGTTCACGTTGACCTTGCGCCAGGCCGCAACACCGAATCCATAGAAGGCATAGCCGGGCAGAAATACGATGCCAGGGGGCGGAAGTATTGCCTTTGCGCTGGCATACCAGTACCGATACCGAACGTTGTTGTCGACCTTTGAACCGAATCGTGCCTCCGCGTCGAGCTGCATCTGCAACTCCTTGAACTTGGCCTTGATCACGGCGGCAAAGCCATTGCCCCATGTCGGGTCTGAGTTGTAAAAATTCAGCTCGCCGTTCATCTGAACGGCCGGAAGATTTGCGAAAACGATGATCTTGCTGACGTTGAAATCAACAAACTTCGGCTTGAACTTGAAGTTCGCATTTGGAGTCGTCTTCTCTACCGCGCCGATGACCTCGAAGGAGCCCCTTCCTCCAATGCGATTCGAATCAAGTGCCACCACAACGTCAAACCCCAGCTTGCCGCGGAAGAGCTCGTTCCCCTGCGGAGTTGCCTGATCGAACTTCACCTTGTCGATGGTGATCGGGAACTTGGCAAGTTTCTTCTGCGGACTCGCAAAGCTCCAATCGCCGGCGTCATAGCCAAATGGTTTGGACAACGAATCATCAAAGAACATACGCATGTTCTCGAAGTCAGGTGCCAGGTCCAGCGTGATTGACTTTGAGCCAACTTGCAATGTCGCATCGCTCCAGCCTGCCTCGCCATTAAGGTTGATGAGAAACTTCTTGCGACCCTTCTTCAGCGCCATGGTCAAGGTCGATGTCGGTTCGATCTTCAGCTTCGCATTGCCGAAGAGCTTCATCTCAATATCGTTCTGCGGCTGCATGGAGAAATCGAACGTCTTCTGCACGTTGTTGAAAAGTGCCTTGTACATGATCGCATTCTGAGGCGTCGAATCCGTTACCGGCAACAGCATGCGTCCACGCATATATGCCTGTGTGAGGTTGCTGTTAAGCATGACCACCTTCACCGTGTCCACACTTGCTCCAAGACGGTTCAGGTTCATTGACGGGAACATCACCACGTTGGCGGCAAGCATGGTGCCGGTGAAGCCGTTCTTGTTGATGATCAGGTTCTGTGCGATGAACTGTGGTGCCGCATTGCTGTCAGCAAATGTTCGCCATCCATCGGGCATAAACATCTTGATTTGTTTGGCATAGAAACCATTGAACGTTATGTCCTGCGTACCAACGTAGTTGGCCGGGAACGTCATCCCGGGAGCATTCTCCAGATCACTGAAGTCAAACGTCATCGTATCAATCTGAAGCCCCAAGCCGTTTGTGCCGGCGAAAGTCGCGGGCGTCAGATTGCCGATCAGCATCCATTCTTTCCAGTCGATCGTCTTTCCACGAAGGGTTGCGATCGACTGTTTGGTCGTGTCAACATCCGGACGCGGCGTCATCCATGCGCGTGGGAACATGATGTCGATATCAAGCGACATCGTGTCAGAGTTGTTATCACAGCCCCACGTAACGTAGCAGCCCGGACGTGTTGCTGTTTTTGCTTTAGCTGCGATGGTGAACGTGGGCTGCGAAGAAGTGATGCCGCGAATGTCGATGTCCTGCAAAAGCTCGAGCCGTCCGGACTTGCCCACGCCCTCCGGACAGATTGGCAGTTGCTTCAGACCAAAGCTCAAAGTATCGTCGAGTTTCGTTACGGGCAAGGTTGCCACCGACGCCATCACGGCCTCCGTTGGCAGGAATTTCATCTCAGAGATGCAGATCGTGTAGCCCTTGACGTTGTTGAAACCCAGTGGGAGTTTCAGCGGCGTGTTCATACTATTGACCTGCTTAACGAGCTGACCATTGGCCTTCACCCATTGGTCCACGGCCGCAACGGTGTTCTTCACCCAGTTCCAGCTGGTCACCTGATTGATGGCCCACTGCTGCGGATACTGGGGCGCCGATGCGTCCACCTCTGCGCTTACCTGACCGGCGACAACACGTCGGGAGGCGTTGATGACGATGTTGTCAAATGTTACCTTCACACGAGCCAGAAGCCACGGAATCACAATCTCACCCTTGCCGGCGGCACTTCCAGGCGCAGCATTCGTTACTTCGGTTACCTTCATCATGAACTTGCCAACCACCAGCGAGTCGTTCACAACAACGGGCTGGGAGCCAGCAAGAGTGTCGGTCAGGACAACTGCTGCGCCGCATGTTCCACAAGGCTGACCCGGGGGATTGGGGTCTATCAGGGCCGAGTCAACTCCCTGGTTGCCAGTACCGGCTGACTTCGTCTTGTTTCCGGTGTTCTCTCCGCCTCCGCCGGACTTCTTCGCAAACGTTGTCGTATCTCCACCGCCGGACCTTTTCGCCCCCTCATCGCCACCGCGAAGACCGGTTTGAAAGCACGTAAATGTGAAAGGCGTGGCGTATCCATCGGGCTCACCCATAGCGCTCCCTCTGTCGTCAGTCGCACGTACCGTCCAGATGTACTGCTGACCACTACGTGGCAGCTCGAAGTCCGGCGGCCAGAGCAGCTGCGTGGTTGTGACGTCGGAGACATCAAGGATCGGCCTGTTCACGCGGAATGCGTTGATCGGTGTTTGACCCGGTAGAACCTCGAAGACCTGCACTCGATAGACCACAGAAAACTCTGCACGGGGCGAGACAGGAGTCCAGCGGAGCATCGGCCGTGAGCCGAACGCCACCTCAGCTTTGTCGATTGGAAGCAGCAGAATTGGAGCCTGATATGCCCGGATCGAAAAGTTCCTACACACCGGCTGAGAGATCACAACGAACGTTGTTGGTTCAATCATGCTTACGCAAAACTCGTAGAGCCCAGCCGGCAACATCCCTGTTCGAAGTGTCTTAGCAGCAAGTCCGTCGGTTGCTGTTGTTGCATCAAGGGGAATGATATCCTCGGCAAAGTACTGCGTAGTTCCTATCGGAATCGTCATCATCGGCATCAGCTCAGGCTTGGTCCTTACCAGAAAGGAACCGTCCTTGTTGATCTGACAATTAAACTTCGCCTGCACTTCCGTGGTACCGGTGTTGGTCACGGTAACGACGACAACATCTTTGCGTTGCGCCCAGTTCGACAGATATGGATCAGGTCTTGAGCTGATGTTGACGCTCACACGGAGTTGAGCGAACGTCGTGATGCTGCAAAGCACCATCATTGCAATGCAGAGCGCGGCTGTTCGTAGCGTTGTGCTCATGATGATCGTCCCCAAATACGTGGTCATGATCAGAAGGTTGTCGACACCGACAGTTGAAGAGTCTGCTCGGTAAAGCCGCTCCCACGGGTGGACGCCACCCCATAGGTGTACGAGTTCACACCGTAGTTACCCACAAGCGTCACATTCTTCGCTGCACGCCAACGCACGCCCCCTCGGAGAAAGGTCTGCGCGTCTGCGGGATTCGCCCCGAATGTCGAATTCGTCAATGTCAGTGATACTGTCGGTAACAGCTTGCCCCCTAACAAACGGTACGAAGCGTTCACCCCGTACGATTGAATGGTGAGCGTGCCCGCCGAGAGAGCATTATCAAGGTAGCTCGCAAGCGCACCAATTGTTAACGGCATTTCTTCGAACATACCGGTGTAGGACAATGTCGCACTGCGTGTGTCATTAGATGTCTCCACACCGCTAACAATATTGAAGTCATCAAAGCGATCCACACCAATGCTTGCCGTAATCGTATGCATCATGGATGCAGCTGAAAACATGATCATCGGATCAATGCTAAACGACTCGCTGACGTTCTGGATTCGTTGTGAATCAAGAGGATTCTGTCGGTTGTTACGAATGCCAAAGTTGGAGTACGCTGACGACAGCGAGACGACATCCGAAAGCCGTATCGAAAGTTGTCCATTGACGATTGCCTGCGTCATTGCCTCTCCCTTGGTTTGCGAGAGATTGTTCACACGTTGACCAATGGTACCAGAGAGCGTGAAATCTCCATCCAAGAGATTCAGCATCGGTGATACCTTCAGATCAATTCGATCTGACTGTATGAATGGATAGGCAAGGGGCTGAAAGCCCGCGCCCATATACAATCCGGTGAATGTTATGCCCCAAGTGGAGTATCGCAATGACAAGTTTGCACTACCTGCGCCATCGATACGCGTTGAGGTGCGAGCAACAAAGAATCCGGCCAGCGGGTTGTCCGTACTTGCCAGTGTATCGGCGCGTTGATCACGCGTGAAGACCGATACAGCCCCCTCGGCCGAGAACGTCACCCCCGGCGCAATACGAAGCTTTGTGTCTAGTGAAGCGATGAACCCCTCTTCCGCCCGAAGACGCAACGTGTCCGGTGGAAGGGTCACCGCTGTGTCATCCTCAAAAGGTCGACTTGGAAGGATCGAGACAATGTTGTTCCTGATCGAATTCGTATCGTCCTTAGCATACACGACATTGATCCCGACCGCATTCGTATCGGGAGTGCCGAATCCAACGCGCGCCATGATCATCTCACGTCGATACGCCCCCAATCGTCCGCTTACAGCGTCCGGCTCAACGGCACGCTGCGTTACCCCTGCCGACGCGGCAAGCTGAATGGGTCCCGGACGCAGATCAAAGCCGCCGCCGAAAAGCTGAAGATCTCCACCGGAAAGCTCTGACATCTTGGGCGTGTGTGAGCCAAGGTGAATCTGTGCCCAGCCGAACTTCGGCGAGAAACTTGATAGGCCAAGAGCATTGGCCGGATTCGAGAAGAACTCCTGCAGGGAGGGGGCAGACAGCGTCGGCGTGGTCGTATTCGTTTCCGGATACGTGATCATTAGATTCAACGGCAACGTAAGGAAGCCGCCGATCGTGATCGTCGGTGCGAATAATAGCCGATGCAGGACGGGTGGACGACGTCCACGCTGAGATCCCAAAGGATCGGCCGTGAACTCGTAGAAGTCCGACGAAACCGATGCGCTGCCACTGACTGTTACCCACGGCGTGCTCCTAGTTGTATCATCCAGTGTTTCTTCCTGGGCATACACCGATACGCCAGCAAGAACACCAGCAACAACGCAGAACACGCGAAAAGCCGTTCGCATACCACTGCCCCCATAGATTGTCCCCTAGGGTCAATATAGGGGCAATGCTGTGCTAAGCAACACCGCCCAACATGCAGGGGGGGGCTACTTCAGGCGCAGTCCGGCATCCAGAAGCGCGTTGACCATCTCCAGCGACGGAGCCTCGGCGTAGAATCGCACCAGCGGCTCGGTACCCGAAGCGCGGATCAAGAGCCAGCCATTGTTGACGTAGAACTTGAACCCGTCCCGGGTGTCGATCCGCTCGACGGGGTAGCCGGCGATCGAGGTGGGCTTCTTGGCACAGGCGGCCAGGATCGCCTTCTTGACCTCATTGGTCACATGCACGTCACGACGGCGGTAGCGGTGCGGACCGAACTCCTCATCAAGTTCGTCACACAGTTGCTTGAGCGACTTCTTCGTCACGGCCATCATCTCCAGAAGCAGGAGACCGTTGAAGATCCCGTCACGTTCAGGAATATGCAGAGACGTACCCAATCCGCCGGACTCCTCGCCCCCTATCAGGATCTTCTCCTCGTTCATGAGCTTGGCAACGTACTTAAAGCCAACAGGCGTTTCGTGCACCTTGATCTTGTGCTTCTCACAGTACGCACTCACCATGGAGGTCAGCGATACGGTCTTAACCACCGCGCCACGACGCTTCTTGTACTCGTAGAGGTACTTCATCAGCAGCATGAAGATGCGATGAGGATCCACAAAGGCACCGGTGTGGTCCACCGCACCCACGCGGTCGGCATCTCCGTCGGTGGCAAGCCCCATGTCTGCCTTTCTCTTGCGGACAGCTTTGGAAAGGGGCTCAAGGCACTCAGCGATCGGTTCTGGATGATCGACCTCTCCGAACGACGGGTTGTATTCGCCGTGAATCTCATAGACACCATCGAAGAGGCGGTGCATAAAGTCGATGCCGGCGCCGTGCATCGGGTCATACACAAACTTCAGGCCGCTCGTGCGGATCGCGTCAAAGTCGATCTTCTTGCGAAGATCAGCGATGTAATCGACCTTGGCATCGAAGAGCTTGATCTTCTTCGACTTCACGTAGGCATCAAAGGTCTCAACCTTCATCTTCGGTGCTACACCCTTGAGCTTGGCCAGCTCCTTCTCTACCTCGGCGATCTGTTCCGGTAGGGCGGGTCCACCAAACGACCCCTTGAGCTTGTAGCCATTGTATTGCGCAGGGTTGTGAGATGCCGTGATCACCACTCCCAGCTGCGCCTTCTTCTTCTTCGTGTGAAAGGACACCTGTGGCGTGCTCGATATGGTGTCGCTGATATGCACCGTAATACCATTGGCTGCAAGCACACGAGCGGTCTCCATCGCAAACTCGCGCGACAGGAACCGAGTGTCGTGCCCCACCACCACAGAAGCCCCTTCCTTCTTGAGCTTCTTCACGTATCGCGCCGTGGCGTGCGCCACCAACGTAAGGTTGTCAAACGTGTAGTCGCGGGCGATCAGGCCACGCCAGCCGTCGGTGCCAAAGATGATGTTCATGGGAGAGGGACGGAGTTACTGAGGGACGGAGTTACTGAGGGACGGAGTTACTGAGGGACGGAGTTACAAAGGTACGGAGTCACGTTTTGTGAGAAACTCGCACTATCATGTCAATGAATGAGCGTGACATAATATTCTCTGGGGAGCGCCAAGGGCCTCTTCAGAAAACGTCAGTGATTTTCTCAAGGACAGTTCGGCGATGGTGCCGGGAACTCACCGGCAAGGTTGAGATTGACGAGAGTTCTCTTCGACAGCTCTATCGTTCTGGTACTTCCGTGGGTGCAAACATCAGGGAAGCGCAATTCGGCGAATCCCGGAGGGTCTTCTTGCACAAACTAAAAATCGCAGAGAAGGAACTAGGCGAATTCTTCTTCTGGTTTGGGCTGCTGCATTCCGATCCTTCCATTACGGCATCTCAAACAACCCAGGAGCTGGAAAACACAGCCCTTGAAGTGCGCAGGATGCTTCGGGCCGCCATAAAGACAACAAAGGAAAACCTTCGCAATCCAGCACCTCAGTAACTCCATACCTCCGTCACTTCGTCACTTCGTAACTCCGTACCTCCGTCACTTCGTAACTCCGTACCTCACGAAATCATCGTCTCTCCCGCATACTCAGCTGAGTCGCCAAGGATCTGCTCGATGCGAAGGAGCTGGTTATACTTTGCCACGCGGTCTGTGCGGCACGGTGCACCGGTTTTGATCTGTCCGGCGCCGAGGGCCACGGCGATATCGGCTATGGTGGCGTCTTCGGTTTCGCCGGAGCGGTGCGATAGAACTGCCGAGTAGCCGAAGCGTTGTGCAAGGGCTACGGCATCGAATGTTTCTGTGAGCGTGCCGATCTGATTCACCTTGACGAGGATGGAATTGGCAACGCCTTCGGCAATGCCCTTTGTAAGGAAGTTGACGTTCGTAACAAAGAGATCGTCCCCGACAAGTTGCACGGCATCGCCAACGGCATCGGTGAGCATCTTCCACCCGGCCCAGTCATTCTCGCCCATGCCGTCCTCGATCGATACGATCGGATACTTCTCCACGAGCGAGGCATACCACTGCACCATCTGGTCTGCAGTTTTCTTCTCCTGCGTGCTCTTGTACATGACATACGAGCCGTCCTTCACCATTTCGCTGGCCGCCACGTCGAGAGCAAGGACGATGTCCTCACCAGCCGTGTAGCCGGCCTTCTCAATGGCTTCCAGGATCACGTCAAGCGCCTGCTCGTTGGAGCTCAAGGAGGGGGCGAACCCGCCCTCATCACCAATGCTTGTGCTTAGCCCCTTGGACTTCAGCACTCCCTTGAGCGCGTGATACGTTTCCGTGCCCATGCGCAGCGCCTCAGAAAATGAGGCGGCCTTGATAGGCATGATCATGAACTCTTGAATGTCAACATTGTTATCAGCATGACGTCCACCGTTGAGGATGTTCATCATCGGTGTTGGCAGAAGCGTTGCCCGCACACCACCCAGATACTGGAACAGCGGCAGTCCATGAAACTCTGCGGCGGCCTTGGCAACGGCCATTGATGCACCGAGCATGGCATTTGCGCCCAGGGCTGACTTGTTCTCCGTGCCGTCGAGTGCGATGAGGATCGAATCGATCTGACGTTGATCCGTGGCATCCATCCCGATGAGGGCTTCGGCGATCGGACCATCAACGTTTTCAACGGCCTTTGTTACGCCCTTACCGAGGTAGCGCGCCGCATCGCCGTCTCGCAACTCCACGGCCTCGTGCTCTCCCGTGCTTGCGCCAGAGGGCACGGCTGCGCGACCAAACGACCCATCCTCGAGGATGACGTCAACTTCAACAGTTGGATTTCCTCGTGAATCGAGGATCTCGCGGGCGAAAATGTCGGTGATGGTGGACATGGCGAATTACGGAGTTACTGAGTTACAGAATTACGGAATTACGGAATGACCTAATTACCGAATGACGGAGGGACGGAGGGACGGAGGGACGGAGACGGATCATGGACAAATTCGAGTGTTAGTTTAGCGAATACGAAGATTCATGCGGACGATGATCCACCTTTTGTGCCGACGGTAAAAGATCCCGTACCTCTGTAACTCTGTACCTCCGTACCTCTGTAACTCAGTAACTCAGCATGTTGAACTTGATCTCATCAATGCGTTTAGCAAGTTGAACATCCAGGATCGTGATGCCACCTTGATCGTGCGTGCTAAGTGTGAACCGCACTTTGTTCCACCCGAAGATGAGGATATCCGGGTGGTGATCCATGCGTTCAGCGATCAAGGCAACAGTGTTGACAAGGCCGATGGCGGCTGCGAAGTCGGAGGCGGGTATCTCACGAACAAGTGTGGCGCCGTCGAGGCGCCACAGGGGAATATCTACGAGATGATCGCGAAGCTCGTCCTCGCCAAGGGGAAGGGGGCGTGGCATCGTTCAGTCGATCAATTCATTTGAGCGTTGAGCTTCTCGGTGATGTAGGCCTTTGGAACGGCACCGACGATCGTGTCGACAACCTTGCCGCCCTTGAAGATCAGCAGCGCGGGGATCGAGCGGATACCGAACTCCATTGCCGTGCGGGGGTTATTGTCAACGTCGACCTTTGCGATCGTTGCCTTGCCGGCGTAATCGATCGCAAGCTCATCAACGATCGGGGCAATCGCGCGGCACGGTCCGCACCAGGCTGCCCAGAAGTCAACAAGAACTACGCGACCCGAGTTGATCTCGGCGTGGAAGTTTTCATCGGTGAGATGTGTGGCGTGTGCCATGAGAACAATATCCTTGTACGAGGTGGAGATGTTGGACGGCAAAGTTACGGACTGATAACGTCATCCTGCCATGGCTTCGATCACCATGGCCACCGTCTGGGTAGCCCCCTTCAGATCATCCAAGGTGCCGGCATTGTCAATCACGAAATCGGCCAGACCTCGCTTCTCTTCCGGGGACATCTGTTCGGCCATCCGGCGCTCGACGTCTTGTCGGGTGAGTTTTGAACGCTGCATGACGCGCTCAAGGCAGGCTTCGTGTGGTGCATCCACAACCACAACGTAATCGAACCCATCTTCGAGGTCGACCTCGTAGATCAGGGCACTTTCGATGGCCACGAACCTCGTACCGCGCTTCTCCTCTTCCTGTATTGCGTGCATGTGCACGTCCAGCACGCGTGGATGTACGATGCCGTTGAGGCGGGCCAGACGTTTGCCGCTCTCGGGGTCGGCCCCAAACACCAAGGTTGCCAGCAAGGGGGCGTTCACGCCGCTCGGCGTAAGGATCTGCTCGCCGAAAGCCGCAGCCAGCTCCGAGCGGACGTCTGGGTCGGTCGCCATGATCTGCTTGGCGGTCTGGTCCGACGAAAACACCGTCCACCCACGCCCCTTCAAAAGCTCCGCCACCGTGGACTTGCCCGAGCCGATTCCGCCAGTAATTCCTACGAGTGTCATGGCACAAAGGTACGGGTTTATGATTCCTTCGTATATTTGCGGCTCTGAATTTCAGAACGCACCGTTCGTCTAGGGGTTAGGACACCGCTCTTTCACAGCGGTAACACGGGTTCAATTCCCGTACGGTGTACGAAGAAGAAAGTACGGAAGTACGGAAGTACGAAGAAGAAAGTACGGAAGTACGGAAGTACGAAGAAGAAAGTACGGAGGTACGGAAGTACGGAGGTACGGAAGTACGGAGGTACGGAAGTACGGAAGTACGGAAGTACGGAAGTACGGAGGTACGGACGCGTTATTCTTCAAAGACTACAAAGTCCCATTGCACTCGTTGTGATGGGACTTTTTCGTTTCTGATTACGCTAGAATCACAATAAGTAGTCGAAAAGTATATGTCTTCAGTCCATTGAGGCTTGATTTGTAGGCGACTGTAGCTTGTGGTAGTAAATGTATGATATGGCCAAGATCCCCAAGACGACCAATGGGAAGAATGTTTGCCCAATCATCCCATCCACTGCGCCGTGGCTAATCGTGGCGAAAATGAAGTCAAAAGCGAATCCTGCATACGCCCATTCTTTTACTCGTTTGGGAACTCGCGGCAAAACCAACGCTAAAACCCCCAATATCTTGCAAACCACAAGAGCGTTTCCAAAGTACTCTGGATACCCTAAATGTCTGATTCCTTCTTTTGCAAGTTCAGTTTGTGAAGTCAACGCCGGCACAACTCCTTCAAACAGTGCAATTACTGTTGTTGCTGCCCAGTAGACTACTTGTTCTCTTTTCATCGGTTTGTTTTCTCCTGCACTTCATGTGGTCAAATGTTCGCCGTAACGTGCCTCTGCCGGTACGAGACGGACGCAATTTGTTCGTTAACCTTCACCTCTTGTGATCGCGCAACAAACAGCACAACGGTCGCGCATTTCGTCCGAGGGCCAAACTATCATTTTCAACAGTCAGCTCTTAATGAAGCACTCCGCGATCATATCAGGCGCGTTGGTATGGTGATCTTGTGTGGCCGGTTCTTCAGCCGTTTGCTTCGGTGTATCGTTTGAAGTTGTCCAAGATGGCCTGCCAGCCGTTTCGTTGTAAATCAATAGGGTTTTGAGTTTCCGGATCAAAGGTGATTGAAACCTCCACCTGACCATTCACTTCAGCAAACGAGATCGTTGCATACCGTCCACCAAACTCATAAGTGATACTCTCCTCGATGGCCACGTCCGTATAGACGGCATCAAAGTCAAATCCAAAGCTGCCGTCTTTAGCCTCCATTCGTGCAACGTATCGTCCTCCAACCGTTAGATCGTTCGTTGCGGTTGGACAATGCCAGCTAGGGTCGGCAAAGTTCCACTTCGTAATGTGTTCAGGGTTTGTGTAGCACTCCCATACCTTCCTTTTATCAGCAGACACAGTGGCACTGATCGATATTCTGTCATGTGACATCGTCACCTCTCATGGTTAGGGTTGCAACGTTCGAAGATATGCAGAGCGAGTACATCGATCGGGTGGGTGGTCTACGTACATGGGAGACGAATGTTGCTGTAGTTTTGTCAACCATGCAATCCGGGCCTAATGAAGCACCGTTTGCCGCGTGCAGATTGTCGACGAGCTTAACTGTTCATTTGCAGAACCGATCTACCATCGATTGAGCGTAGCGATTGCCCCCTGCAGCAGCTTGCTTCCAAGACCGGCATGCACCGGGCAGGTCTCCCATGGCATGGAGGCAGTTACCGATATTGACCCGTGAACGCAGATCATTAGGACTCAGCTCGGCCGCCCGCTGAAAGAGCGAGAGTGCCTCTTTCAATTGACCCTTCTGTGCGAGCTGAATGCCCTGCTCACTGAGCCGGTCCGACTCGGCCAATGTGTTGGGATCAGCGTTCAACGTTGACGTGAAGACGCTGTAGTTCCTCTGTATCTTCGGATTCTGCGGTTCCATGCGCAATGCCTGTTGGAAGTCCTCATTCGCCCCCTTGCCATCGCGCAATGTTGCTTTGATGATTGCTCGGGATTCCCATGCACTGGCACTGTAGTCGGGCTTCGAACCAAGCAAGAGATCGAGGTCTCCCAACGCCGCCTGAAGATTATTACTCTTCTGGAGGAGAAGGGCACGATTGTAGCGTGCCTCATGGAACTCGGGGTAGCGCTCAAGGGCCGCGGTAAAGTCGCGCATTGCCCCCAGACTGTCTCCCTTTTGATACAGCTGGTTACCACGGAGAAAGTGCGCCAGGGCCGACCGGTCATCAGCGGAAAGGGCAGCTTAGGCAAATGTCAAGGGGCTCTCATATGCCCTATGGAGCGTGTAGTTGGCTGCAGCATTCATCACGAGCAGTATGCCAAACACCACTAGTGCCACAACGGCATTTAATCTTCCCCCGGTTTGGTTGTCAGGAAGAGTGTCGAATTGAACGAATGTAGCGCCCCTCAAACTCGACGGGTGAAATGTTGCCGATTCCAGAGTGACGCCGTTTCCTGTTGTACAACACGTGAATATACTGGTTGATGCGATGGATAGCCTCGTCTGGGTCACGAAAGGGCATGTTGAAAGCCAGTTCTGTTTTCATCCGTGCCCATAGAGACTCCATAGGAGCGTTGTCATAACAATTCCCAACACCGCTCATACTCTGAACAATGTCGTGTCGAAGCAGAGCCTTGCGAAAGGTTTCCGAGTTGTATTGCGAGCCACGATCTGAATGAAAGATGATCTGACGCTGCCCTTCAAGCTTCGGAAAAGTCTGTCGCGTCTTGCACGCACGATGTAGCGCGATCATCAGCGACTCTGTATGCATTCGGTGATGTACGTTCATCCCTATGACACGTCGCGAAGCCATGTCGATGATCGCAACAACGTACACTTTACCTTCACGACAGATCACTTCGGTAAAGTCACTCAGCCAGACGCGATTGACCACATCCGTCAAGTAGATTCTGTCGAGCCGATTCGGTGCTGGAGCCAACGTCTTTGAGGAATCTGTCGTCGGTCGGAATCGACTCTTGGGCTTGACAGAAAGGCCCTCCTGGCGCATGAGATGCTCGATGGTCTTCTTGGTGACGACGATTCCGTGCTCTTCGATCAACTCCGAGGTGATGCGTGGACTGCCATAGCTACCCTTGCTCTCTTCGTAGATCGTCCGGATTCGAAGACGCAAGTCTCGATGGCGCAGCTCACGCTTTGACGGTTGGCGCACCGCCCACTTGTGGTATCCCTGCCGAGTGACTCCCAACACGCGCGCCATCACCGATAGTCTCCATACCAGTCGATGCTCGTGGATGAAGGCAAACATCATTTCGGGAGTTGCGAGAAGATACCGACGCATTTTTTAGGATGTCTCGCTCGGTCTTGACCAGCTCCATCTCTTTCCTCAAGCGTCGAAGCTCGTCATCCTTGGCTAGTGCACCGGCCGGACTTGTACTGCGCCTATTATCATCGACCCATCGCACAAGCGTCTGCTCCGATACGCCGAGATCTGATGCCACACGTCGTATCGCCAGCCCGTCACGCACGACAAGCAACACCGCCTGCTGCTTGAACTCATCGTCGTAGCGACGACCGTGATTTGTTGTGTTTCCCATGGGTGTCTCCTTGCCAGCAAATCTGGCGATTTCTCAACACTCCAACTGTCAACTCAATGGGGGGAAGATCAGTATCGACCAGTTCGTATTGAAGGTCATTAATCCATTCGTAGCTGACGCGCACACCTGTTGAGGCTGAAACGCGAAGCAGCGTATCGATATCACAAGGTTCGATGTCATTCAACAGAAGTCGTTTGGGCGCTGGGGTCTCGTTGCGGATAAGTCCATAGAGCAGCGCCAAGCTTGACACACAACCACGAACGCCGAGCTCGAGAATATTCGTACACTTCGAAGCATATGAATAAAGGGTTGGCAAATGTTCGTTGATGTCACTCCGCTTTCGACGAAGCCGGTTATACATAAACCTAATGACGAGGTGATGATATGGCTTCCGAATGAGATCGATCATTCCAACTCCTTTGCCAGAAAGCAGTAGGCTCCGTGCATTGTGCTCATGGTGGTTTTCGCGAAACCGAGACGCAGACACGAAGAACGAAAGCACATCAATGCGTCATCTTGCCGACCGGGTTTCCGGTTTTCGTCTCAAGCTGAAATCATGCTGATGGATGTTGCGGTGTTGTTTCTGGTTGGCGATCGGGTGCACTCGATGTAAGGAGCATTACTCAACGAAGGTAATCTCAAGCACCAGCCCCTTCGCGGATGTTTGCACGTTGTTTGGAAGCTGATATCCTGCTGAAAGAAACAAGGACTGCGTGACCTTGATGGCACCTCCGACAATCAGATTACTCAGGGCTGTTCGACCAGTGAGGTAGTCTGCCTGCAGATAGATGCGATCGGCAATCAACTCATACTCGATACCGGCCTGAACACCAAGCGAGCGATTCGAACCACTGAAGCGTGGCTCGCTGTCGAAGTAGTTATCGTTTCCTCCGTAGAGGCCGAGGATAAGCTTCAATCGATGAAGCTCGACTCGATTGTTGAGATATGCATACCATTCGTAACGATGAGCTTGCCGCGGGAACAACAGCTGTGCACCGACCGACAAAGCATAGACGTCGGAGAGTTCGAAGAGTTTCTGTGCATTCAGCCCAAATGATGGGTACACGGGTTGCTCATCCTTCGGACTCGCAACCATCGTTCTCTGAGCGAAGTCATAGGAGACGCCCAGTACGTTAACACCGATTTCTGTCCCTTGCCCAACGCCATAACAGAATGTGGAGTTACTTGTGCAGCTGTTGCTGAACAGATTGAACTGTTGCTGAAAGAATACCTTGGTGCGTTCTGTGATATCGGAGCTCGGTACATTGAAAAAGTTCTGCTGACCGACGGCATTTACAGTCAGCAGAAGTATGAAGACTAACCCAGAGATCAATCGAGCGTAACGTGGTGAAGTCACGCACAAAACTATGAAGTACCCGAGAGACATTGCTGTATCGGCAAATCATATCCGTTGCAGCAGTTCATCTGTTGAGCGATCTTGCGGTTTCCTTTCACCCAAGCGCACCAGCAATGTGGAGTATTGGATAGCCCCATGAAGAGCTCGCAACCATCCCGAATGCAACAACCGCACAGAACGTGGCAAAATCCATGGGCTCTGGGCTCCATCCTGTTCGTGGTGTTGCTCACGCTTGTTTGCTATCAGCCCATCTTCGACGAATCGAAGCAGTTCGTGAACTGGGATGATGACTACTACATCACCGAGCAGCCGCTTGTTGAGTCAGTTTCCAAGAAGAGCATACGGGAGATGTTCGACACGAAGACCACCGTGTCTGCCAACTACCATCCGCTGACCATGCTCTCTCTGGCTATCGACGTTGAGCGAGGGGGCATGACGATGAAGTCATTCATGCAAACGAATCTGGCGTTGCACACGGTGAACGCCGTTCTCGTGTTCGTGCTCATGATGATGATGTTCAACGGAAGTGTTCCGCTGGCCTTTACTGCGGCGCTTCTGTTTGCAGTACATCCTATGCACGTTGAGAGTGTTGCCTGGGCCGCGGCACGCAAGGATGTTCTGTACACGCTGTTCTACCTTTTGGCCTGCATTGCCTATGTGCGGTATACGCGTACATCGGCATGGTTAACCTACGGCGCAACCGTGCTGCTGTTTCTCCTCTCGTGTCTATCCAAGCCGATGGCACTTACGCTGCCGGTGCTTCTGTTGGCAATCGACATGTATGTTGGAAGATTCCGGCAGGGGTGGGTGCGTCCCGTGGTGGAAAAGCTTCCTCTTATGGCCATTTCGATTGCGTTCGGTCTTATGGTCCTTTCGATTCAGTCGTCAGCAAGTGTCGGCCTTGTGGACACGACCACGTATTCACTTGCAAACCGCTTGGTGTTTGCCGGCTACGGCGTCGTTCAATACCTCTATAAGCTGATCTTGCCCGTTCACCTTTCCGCATTCTATCCATATCCGAATGACCTCCGCCCAGGCAACACCCCGTTCTTCATGATTGCAGGGGCCGTCTTGATGGTACTCACTGTTGTCGGTTTCGTGGTAGCGTGGCGACGATCCCGAGGAACAGTCTGGAACACGATCGTCTTTGGTTTAGCATTCTATTTCATCACCGCGTCACTGGTTCTGCAGGTGATCTCCGTAGGGGGCGCCTCAATGGCGGATCGCTACACCTACGTTCCCTACATCGGCTTCTTCATCGTCATCGGTCTTGGAGTACAGCACCTCGCTTCGCGGATGCGCTCGCCCCTTATCGCCTTGTCTGCCATTGGCGTTATCGGCATCGCCATGGCTTGGCTCAGCAATGATCGTATTGGTGTATGGAAGAATTCCGAGATACTTTGGACGGATGTGATAGAGCAATACCCGTATGAATTCCGGTCCACCGATGGTGGCGATATCGTCGTCAAAAAGGGTGTTCTTTACGCCTACAGCAACAGAGGTATCCACTACATCAAGACCCAGCAGTACGAGCGCGGTGCCGCCGATCTCGCCGTCCTTTCCAGGGCACGGGTCAACCACGCCGACAGTTACCGAGCGTATGGTGTGGCACTTCAGTATCTGTCGCGCCATGCTGAGGCAATAGATGCATTTACGACAACGATGAATCAGGGGCAGACCGACTACCAGGTATATCGTGCCCGAGGCATCTCCTACTTCCAGGTAGGACAATTGCAGCGGGCTCTTGAAGATCTCACCGTCTCTGTTGAAAAGAAGCCCGATGAACCGATCACTCAACAGGCACTAGCTGAGATCAAAGGTCTCATTGCAGCACAACAGGGCACACCAAAGGCCCCCTGACATTCACCAAAGGGGCTTATCGCATCGCCAGCGTGCATCACGATGCACCGATGTACTCTCGCATACCTTGCAGATCACCATACGGTTGGTGTAACGAATTGCGCTTGAGAGGTTCTTGCTTCCGGAGCAGTCTGCTCCTCTTCATACGCCAATCTTCACTCAGTGACTCTCCCGTTCCATGCGCCTATTCGTTGCCTGCCTTCTCGTTGCACTGACCTTCAGCACCACCCATGCACAGACGGGTAACCCCCTATGGATCCCCGATACGCTGGCCGGTCCGGAGTTCAATCTGACAATGGCCCCCGGCCACATGCACTTCTTTGGTGAAGCGCAGACCATGACCGCGGGTTTCAATGTTGAGACCACGGGGCGGGCGTTCTGGGGACCGACGTTGATCTTCCGCAAAGGCGATACGGTGCGCATGAACGTGACCAACAATCTTGGTGAGGAAACAACCGTGCACTGGCACGGCATGCACCTGCCGGCGATCATGGATGGTGGTCCGCATCAGGTCATCAAGGACGGTCAGACATGGAGACCTTACTGGGAGGTTAAAAACCATGCGGCCACCTACTGGTATCACCCGCACCTTCATCACATGGCACAACAGCAATTGCTTATGGGGCTGGGCGGGATGATCATCGTTCGCGATGAACAAGAGGCTGCTCTGAATCTGCCACGCCGATACGGCATTGATGATATTCCCCTTGCATTGTCTGACCGAGCCTTTGATGCTTCACAGCAGATCTCAGACGTGCCGTATGGTGATTCGGCGCAAGTCAACGGCGTGCTGCGCGCCGAATGGAACGCTCCGGCACAAGTTGTGCGGTTTCGCATTCTTAACGCATCAACCGAGCGCTCATATAACCTCGGTTTCAGCGATGGTCGCAAGCTTCGCATCATTGCCAGTGATGGCGGACTCCTTGAGAGGCCGGTGGAGGTCGATCGTCTGCTTCTCTCGTCGGGCGAACGAGTTGAGATCCTCGTAGATATGACGGCAGACAAAGGGAAGAGCTTCTATCTCACAGCGTTCAATTCCACACTGGCGCAGAACATCCCGGGTGGTGACGTGATTCCCGTGGAGCCATTTCGTAACGCACTCGCACGCAAAGACTTCAACCTTCTTCGGATCATAGTTGGCGATCCAACCGATAATCCGGTAACAACCACTCCCCAGAGCCTCGTCACCGTACAACCGCATCAGGCAACGCTTGCGATGCTTACGCGCAAGCTCACCATTTCCGACACGATGATTCCCGGCATCCCGGGGGCTACATTCCTGTTGAACCACCGTTTGTTCAACATGGACTACATCGACTACCGCGTGCCCCTTGACAACGTGGAGATCTGGGAGATATCCAATTCTGGAAACTTTGCGCACCCCTTCCACATCCATGATGTCGAGTTCAACGTTCTCACTCGCAACGGTGCTCAACCACCGGCCTACGAACAGGGGTGGAAGGACGTCGTCCTCGTGAAGGCCCGCGAAACAGTGAGGTTCATTGCCCGATTTGAGAACTTCGCTGATGCCGACCATCCGTATATGTTCCATTGCCACATCGCATTGCACGAAGACGAGGGCATGATGGGCCAGTTCGTCGTTATTCCTCCACCGACAGATGTTGCAGAGGTTGCCATAAGTGGCGTCGTGGTCTACCCAAATCCGGCGTATGAACACGTCACCGTTCGTTCAGCAGACCCCATTGATCATATCATTGTGTATGATCAGCTTGGTGCTGTTGTCGTTTCGAAAGCGACAAATGACGCGACGGAAACCGTCATCGAAACGAGCGGTCTAGCTTCAGGCAGCTATGTGCTTCGCTACGTCCTAAAGAGTGGCAAGCAATCATCGACAACGCATCAGCTGCGGGTAACGAGGTAGCAGGCGGGGGCAACTGTCTCCCACGATATCGTGTGCTACCAATCTTACCTTACAGTGTAGATCCTCACGCGCCCCGTTCCTGTGCCATTTGGCGTATTCGCCCCACCTGATGACATGCCCGCCAATCGGGAACCATCGCCGGAGAAGGTGAACGCTGAGGGCGTGTCTGACTGCGATTGTGCATTCCATGGAAGCAAGCGCTTAAGCTGTTGCGTGCGAAGCGTCATAAGCGTCGGTAGAGCTCCCTGCGTATACATACGGGACACGTACTCGGCGTCATCCGGGGAGATGGCCATGATCGACGCCTGGGTTTGGATACGGGAGACTATCGATCCGGTCACAAGGTCTACGGCGGTGAGTCCGCCCGTGGTGCCGCTGCTACCTCGACCATACAGGATAATGATCTTTCCGGATGGAGAGAGTGCGGCCGACTCGCTGACGGTAGTCGAATCACTTGCACCATCGTACGTGCGAACCACATCGCCCGTAGCAAGATCTATCGTCAAAATCGCTGCGGGAGAGTATCGCTGGATAACGGCAAAGTTGTCTCCCTGCAGGCCAACGAAGTTGAACTGCTTTGCTTGTCCAGAAATGGAGATCGTGCGGCGTTGCGCTCCGGTGGAAGCGTCGTACTCAATGATGCTGGATGAGCTGGATGTGTCTGCGACAACATACACCGACGCTCCGTCGGCCGTGATGTGCTGTCGGCCCGAGGCATTGACTTGGCCAACAACCTGACCCGTAGCTGCATCAAAGACCGTTGTGCCCTTGCTGGTCATCAGCGCTACGCGCTGACCGTTTGCCACGAAGCGCAATGACGTTGGATACTGCGTAGTACCCTGTACTGATGCGCTCCACTGCTTGGTGCCGGTGGTTGCGTCATACAGATGAACGTTCTGCTGTGTCACCACGGCAACTCTACTTCCATTGCCATTCAGTGCCACCATCCGTGCCGGTTCCCCATCCGGCAGTGGTATGTCCAGGTACTCCGTCGTTACGCCGCTGCATGCCTTGAGGTTGCCTGCATCAAAGACCGTTCCAGCAGGAATTGCCGCTACCGGCGTAGAAGGAAATGTCAGTGCTTCCGTGCTGTAACCCTCCAGGGTAAGAGCCGTGCCACCGGGCACCGTCATGACGAACTTGCCCGTGGTCGACGAAGCGATTTTGACACCGTTCGGTGTGATCACCTGCACAAAGCCCCCTACCGGCTTATCGTCACAGCCTACGATCTGAGCTTGCAGAAGAGTCGGACACGAGGAAACAACAATGTCCTTCTGAAGTGTCTGGTTCTCCGAAATGGGTCCAACGGTCAAGGGGCTTGAACTGACCCCTTCGTTGCGACTGCCCTTGACCTCTACATCAAACGTGATGTCGGCCGGTACCCGACGTCGATACACGCCATCCTGGTCGGTCACCACATGAACCTGTCCAATGTCAACAACGATGCCCGCCAGCGGGATGTTCTCACCGCATGTAACACGACCTTCAATGAACGCACGGCGCGCATTGGGAACATCAAGGTTCCAATCCGTGAAGTGCGATACCGTGCCCACGTAGTTGCCACCGACACGCGTAGCCGTTCCTTCTTCAACCCAGATGCCGCGCGTCTCATCGAAATGCCACAATGGAATCGATGCGTCCGCTGCGCCGACGGTCGGATAGGTAAGGGTTGCCGTTGCGCCTTGACGCAGGTTAAGGGGCTGACCCTGGCTGCCAGTGAGAAGGACGCGCAGCACACCATAGGAGATCAGCTCGGTCGATGATCCATCCGCACGCAGTGCCGCCATGTCGCCCGAGAAACTGTCGTAGAAGTTTGGCGCCGTCGGATCCAGATATCGCGCCGCCACGCTTATGGTTCCGGAGTAGGTGTTGCCTTGGGCATCGACGTAGCCATTTGCCGGTAGGTCCACTGTAGCTGGGCCGACAACCACCTGTCCCCCGCTGGCCGCGCTTATGGTGCGCGTCTGCTTTGCCAGCTGAAGCGTCAGAAGCATTGTCGTGGTCTTAGATGCCGACGGATGCGCTGCCCGTGCGCCCGTGAAGTAACCGCCCTTTGAGACGATCACCACCGCGCGGGTAGAGGGAACTGTGACGTCGCTCAACACAAACACACCATTGGCGTTCGTGGTGGCTGTCTTGCCATGCCCCTTGACCAAAGCCCCGGCAACAGACTTGCCGGCTTCGTCAACGACGCGTCCGGTAAGGGTCGTACGAACGGTGGTGGTATCGTCAGGCGCGCCCGGATCAACAAATGGGTTACAGGCTGTGATCGTCACGATAACAGCCGCGAAAAGCATCGAGATGAATTGCTTCATAATGTATTGACCTTCGAGAATCGGTGACTTCATGTGTTTTGTACAGAGGACAGGATGACGTCATTTCATGAAAAGTTACAACTAATGTCTAGATCAGCCTCGCACTTGCGTTAGATAGAACGTTCTCATCAGCCCCTTTCCGCGCACTTCAATCTCTCCTCGTTCTTCAAACTGAAACCGGTCGTCTCTGTTTTGCAGGTGATAGGCGAACTCTGAGCTGCACTGGATTTTACCCGGCTCGCAACTAGTCTCCATGCGAGATGCCAAGTTGACGGCATCCGAACAGACGTCATAGCCAAACCGCTTGTCGCCTACAATGCCAGCAAACACACTTCCTGTATGAATGCCAGCACGCAAATGAAACTCGGCATCCTTGGGGACGAGTCGCCGTATGTCCTCCGGTACGGTAATGCCAGCCATGATGTCTATGGCGGCGCGGGCAATGCGCTCTGCGTGGTCACTGCATTCTTCAGGCGCTCCCGCAACAACCAGATATCCATCACCAATGGTCTTGATTCGCTCGCATCCGTGACGCTCGGCGATCTGATCGAACTCACTGAAGACGTGATTCAGAAGGGCCAACACAGCCTTGGCAGGCATCCTTGCAGCAATTGGGGTAAAGCCAACAATATCGACGAAGAGTATCGATACCTTTTCGTAGTAGTCGGCAATGTGTTCTCCGTTGAGTAGGCGCTTGGCCACCTGTGCTGGTAGCATTAGATGAAGCAGCTTCTGCTGTTCGGATATCCGCGCATCTGCTGCGGCACGTTCGACAATGCGTTCCCTTTCGATCGCAGCCTGACGTCGTTGGTGCTCATACTGCTGTGCTTGACGCGTTACCTTCACGCCACGCGTTTCTTCTTCAAGTTCAACGTGCCGACGTAGGTGATGAACACAGGACTTCCAGTCCCCCATCGTTTCGTAGAGATTCGATAGCAACTGATGTGCTATTGCCTGGTTGCTCTTGATGCCAGCGCTTTCGAATACTCGAAGCACGTCGAGCAGACTGGACTCAGCAAAACTCACATCGCGACCTTCGAAGTCGTCACGTGAATAGATGTCTGCAATGCCTCCGACGATACTTGCCATTCGAACTTGATCACCGATGTCTTGGTAGATCTCTCTTGCCTTTTCAAAATGCTCAAGTGCACGCAGATAGTTGCGTTTATAAGAGAAAAGCATTCCAATATTCTGATTGACTTCGGCAACATCCAGCCGGTATCCGGTCTCATTGTAAAGGGACAGTGCTCTTTCGTACTTGGCCAGTGCACCATCGTATTCGTTCATTGATCGAAGGGATGAACCAATACTGGAGGTTGCATCTGCTTCGCCGAGTTTATCACCTATTTCGATATTCAACCCAAGGGCGCGCTCAAAACACTCCATTGCGAGATTGGTATCGCCGAGACGGTCGTGTACAAGGCCGATGTTTCTCAATATGGTGGCGATTGATTGTTTTACATCCAGTCGCTCATAAATCAACAAAGCCTTTTCATAGTATTCAAGAGCTCTGCCGTAATCGGACAAATGAACATGGATACCGCCGATGTTGCCGCACGTGCGCGCAACGCCCAAATCATTCGATGTTTCGGCATAAAGATCGAGTGCCGTCTCGTATCGCTCCAGCGCTTGCGGAAACTCTGACCGGCGCTGGCACAGGATTCCAAGGTTGGACGTTACCTGCGCGATTCCCTTCACATCCTTCAGATCGGTAAAAGTCTGAAGCGCGATTTCAAGATGATCCTCTGCCCGCGCATACTCTGAAACATTCATCAGTATGCGACCAACAAGGGAGCTCGCCTGCGCGATATTCTCTGCTGTGCCTTGCGCACGATACAAAGTGAGAACGCTTTCAGCAATGGGGAGAGCCTCTCTATTCATGCCACGCTGGCACAGGCAGTTTCCCAAAAGCAGACGACCTCGGTTGCGCAGCGCACCTGTATGCTCGCCGCCAGAGCCACTGTCCGTAGTGGACAGTTCATCAAGGAATGCTTGCACATCTGTTTCCAGCTGCGCATAGCTGGCTGTGCCACTCGTGAGTCGCCTTTCAAGTTCAGTGAGGCGCTCAACAAGGTCAGGATTATTGCCAGGGACAGACATTCTGTATGTCGGGTCGGTTGCGAAGCAAAGAGGTGCGGCACAGTGCCGGCCACGACAATACAACTGTCCACCTACGAAACCAAACCAGTGACTTGGGTTTATAAATGAAAGAGGGCAACACATATCTATGATGTGTTGCCCTCAGCGGAGGGGAAATGGAGGAGAGGGGGCGTTCTTAGCGGCTGACTGCGAACGGGATCACAGAGCGGTGTGTTCCGGCATCGATCGTCATGATATAGCTGCCGGAAGGTGCCGACATCATCGTCACTGGTACATCGTGCTGACCAGCAGTCAGATATCCGAGTGTCGCTTCCTTAACGATGCTACCGGCAAGGTCATGAACACGAATCTTCACCGAGCCGTCTGATGGCATCATAAAGCGGGCTGATACATCACCTGCCGTTGGGTTTGGTGCAACCGATGCTTCCGGAAGCTCTGGTACATCCCGCACGCTTGTAGTTGCTTGCTCAAGTTTGACAACGTTGTTGCCAACCAGGGCGTAGAGGCCAAAGCTCGGACCGTTCTTGTTTTCAGCGGGTGTAAGAAATCCACTTGCAAAGACGATGGCACTTTGTCCCTTCAGCGCAAGACCCGGAACGCTGTACGAAGCAAGAACTGCACCGCCTGCGGGAGCTACATCAACTACATAGTTCTGAGCTGGAACAGAGATGTAGGGCGTGCTCTTGCCGTATGCCAGCGACGAAACGATGTTTGAGCCTCCGACGCGCACATCTACAGCGGGGGCGTCAGTTGCACCGTGGAACACAGCAAAATCGAGATTGTCAGGCGACTGTGCGGACGTGCGTACACTCGTGATCGGATAGATCGTGAAGCCTGTACTCTCGCCGGATGGATTTGCGGCGAATCCCGGTTGAACGAGGCCATTGGCAAAGACAACGTAGCGCCCAGCGGGGAGTGCAACATTGAAGTTCACGAGTGTGTCCGAAGCCGATGTGCTCGTTGGTGGAGCCACGCCAACCTTGTAGGCCTTGTTGGCATCAAGTTCGATGGCAGGAGTTGCCGTGCGGAAGGCGAAGTCGTTGACGGCAAGCGTACCGTCAACGTAAATGTCAACGCTAGCCGCGATAGGATCGGCCGAGTTGTGCACGATCTGGATGATGGCCTTCTCCTGCGCCGGAACGGCCGGCAGTGCGATGAAAGGTCCACCGGCACTGGTTACTGCGAAGAGACCAAACGCTGCGCCTGTGCCATTCTTACTAGGATCCAGGAAGCCTGAGGCCAGAACTGTGATCGCTGACCCTGCAAGCGAAGAAACATTGGCAGTAAAACGCGCGATCGGGGCGCCACCGGCTGGAGCAACTCCAATCACATACGAGGCAGGGGGCACGGTCAGGTACTGTGACGATACACCATACCCAACTCCAGTCAGAATCTTGTTGTCGCCAGCGTAGATATCAACCGCGCCGACATCTGTAGCGCCGTGGAACACCTTGATGTCAACACTCGAAGTGCTGTCGGCCTTTGTACGAGCCTTATCAATGGCGAAGATCTTAAAGGCAATAGGAGTACCAGCGGGGTTGGCGGCGAATTTGTCGGGAGCAAGAACACCGTTTGCGATTCCAAGATAGGTTCCGTTTTCTTCGAGAGTCACGGTGAACGTTGCCAGTGCATCAGCTACCGACATACTTGATGCGGGGGCTACAGCGATCGTCAAGGGAACACCGGCCGGAAGATCCACGAATGGCGATGCCGTGCGGAATTTGAAGTCGTCAAGTGCCTTTGTTGCGCCTACGTAGATGTCTACCGTCTCAGCAGCGGGGTCCGCAGCATTGTGGATGACCTGAAGTTTTGCCGTACCAGCAGCCTGCAGATATGACGTAGCCGCTAAGAGCAGCGCCATATGGATGATGAAAGTCTTCATCGACTGTACCTTTTCTTTGTGGTGAGAAAGCGGCTTCAACGGAGCAAGTGTTGGATTCGTTCCATTACCATAGATTTCCCCGGATAGATGCTGTATCGACCCGACGCACTCCGAATGGCAACTCCTACTCGTGAGCACGTCTCTCTGTCAGGCGATGTAGACGCTTAGAGTAGAAGCCAACAGACCTGCGTATATTATGTGTCGCAACACACATAAGCGCAACCTATGAACCGTCGGCAAGTTCTCGCTATGCTACCAGCTTCTGTCGCATTGGGGGCCAAGCAGCCC
>VEQR01000020.1 GCA_018883125.1 Candidatus Kapaibacterium sp. | reverse complement strand
AGTATCTGACATGCGAGGAGGGTGGTTCGTGGCAGATCGATAGAATGTTCTCCCAGCCAAATGAGAAGCGAGTTGTTTCGCTTAGCCGCATCCTGCGCAACGAGAAGCTCTGTTTCGCGTCATTCACCCGCGGTACACTAGATGTGGCGGTCATCTATGAGGTTTCACCACGCGCGGCCGCCGAGGAGGCGGAGCGACAACTCGATGTAAGTAGCAATGAGATTTCACACATCTCATTTTCAAACAGCTGGACCAGCACCCACGGAACCAAGGTATGGCCGGTCCAGCATGATGAGGGCTGCCGTCACGGTTGGTTATTTCACCTCCCATGCACATCCTCATCAAAGGAGCGTCACCCCGCAGTCTTTCACGATATCGACACGATCGAGGATCTGCTGGCACTGCAGGCGCCTTTGCCTTGACATGACGAGATCATCGAGCGGCTGAGAGCGCTGGTAGACTAAGTGAGGCACCAAAGCGTAGAAGATCGTTCCGTCGACCAGCAGATTTTGCTCTTCCTTGGAGCGAATGATTCCTACCGTTCTCTCAAGACAACCCTCTAAGCAGTGATCAACGAAGCCGCCTGGTCAACCCTCAACAGCGACATCTCGCGTCCATTCGATAAACCGTGGCGTGGTCTTATGGCTGTGAAGGGCGTCTACAGACACGGTGACGAGGTAATGAAGGTATATCGGGTGTAATTCGGAAGCAGAATCAACGTCGTTAAATTGCGCGACGCGCAGGTAATCACGACTGTCGGCACACACCATGGACGCATCCTCTTTGTCGAAGCTCAAACATCCTCCCATCGTGGAGGCTGTTGTCGATTTCGACTGCGACATGCCGCAAGACTACGATCTCGAACGTGTTCAATCAGACTTGGCGGTTGCTCTTTCTGCTGACTATCCTAGTGTGGAGCAGATACGCAGAGCTGATGTTACACTAAACGTTGACGAAGCGACCAGCGGTGTTACGAAGTCGCTTGATGCTCTACGGTTTCGTAATGCTACCAATGATCAGATCGTGCAGTATCGTGCATCCGGATTTTCGTTCAATCGACTATCCCCCTACCGTTCATTTGACGATTATACTCCTGAGATAAGGAATCGATGGATACAGTTCGTGGAACTAGTTAAACCAGTTTTACTTCGTACACTCCGCTTGCGCTACATCAACATGGTGAATGTTCCCTTTGATAGGGGCGCAGTCGAATTGTCTCGATACCTTAACTGTGCAGTTGCACTCAATGACAACGACGTCAGCTCTGGCGGGTACCTCTCCCGTCTGTCGGTGTTGGATTCGAAGAGTGATCTCAGCGGAGTCGTCTTGTCAGTTTCGCAGCCCCCAACAGCAACCCATGTACCGGTGATTATCGATATCGCCGTACAAACTGAAATGCGTTGCGAACTCGACGATAACAATACCATAAACTTCTCGCTGGAGCTCTTACGCGGATTCAAGAATAGGGTCTTTGCTAGCTCGATTACGGATGAAATGTTCAGCGAATTGGAGAGAATGTCATGATAGCCGTCTACGCCACCACGGCTGACTCGCAACAAGCTCGTGATACTCATGACCAGCTAAAGCGGTTGTACGAGAGCATTAGTACCAGTACTTCAATGATCGATGCTGACCGTTTGATTTTAATGGGCGAATTGACATCATTGTTTCGAGAGCGACACATTGCCGACTGGGATGGGGATGATGCGATGCCGATCACAAGGTTCTCTTATGATCTAGCCCGAAAGTTTGTCGACGCTGTGCCCATAGGCATGCCGATGCCCGGCGTCTCCACAACTACCGATGGTTCAATTGAGTTCGACTGGATGCCTTCACGCGGTCGAGCAATCGGTGTGGGCATCCACAATTCGAATCGACTTTCAGTTGCATGGATTAATGGTAGTGACCGTGGCCATTGTGTAATGGTGCTCAACGGAGAGACGTTGCCGAATGAGTTGATCCAGTTGATCAGATCTGTGTGTGGTCCGGTACATGCTTGATTCAGGATTGCCGATAATAGTAGGTGATGATGAGATGCTGTTATCTTTCATATGTCAACGCGACCATTATGCCCTGCAAAACAGTAGAGTGAAGTACTCAGCTTTTATTCCGAGCAAAAAGCATCGGAACAAATCTGTTTTCAGAAATGTAGCTTCTGCAGACGCTATTCGTGAAACTTGGAACAGGCTTCCGCCGCAGCAACGTCCTTTAAAGGCTGGTGCCGCAGTCGCCGCACGTGACGTGCGGGATGCGGAGTTAGATGTCCTCAGTGATGAGCCACCATTGCGTCATGCCAATATTGAAGGTTGGTTCTGGGATGACAGTGATGATGAATCCACGAAAGCAAAGCAGAAAGTATCTGCGCTCGCTATTGCTGATCGGGCTCAGTTGATATTGCTTGGATGAAAGTAACGGCTTACGGGCATTCTATCATTAAGCCTGAGTATTCTCCTCTGCCATAATTTCACCTCCCATGCACATCCTCATCATCGGTAACGGCATAGCCGGAGCAACGCTTGCCCGCAGGCTCAAGGAGCGTGGGCGCGGCGAAGAGCTCATGGTGACTCTCATCTCCGATGAAGCCCCTTATCATTTCTCGCGTCCGGCGATGATGTATCTCTCAACCGGACAGCTGAGGATGGAGCATTTGAAGTCCTTTCCCGACGAGTCCTGGGATGCACTTGGTATCAGTCGAGTGACGGGACATGTAGAGCGAATTGATGCAGAGGCCAAGCAGGTGCACCTCAGCAACGGTACTGTGCTTGGGGCTGACGTGATTGTCCTTGCAACAGGGTCGAGGCCGAATGTCCCAACCGGACTCAACACATCTCTGCATGGCGTTCACACCTACACCCAGATGCAGGACGTTGCCGCGCTGGATGACTCCTTGAAGGGGGCTCACCATGGCGTGGTGATCGGTGGTGGACTAATCGGTGTGGAAGCAGCCGAGATTATGGCCACGCACATGCATGCGCGCCAGGGGAGCAGCATTACATCTGTCGTCAGAGAGCATGGGTTCTATGGAAACATGCTCCCTCGATTTGAATCGCAACTCGTCACGAGGCATCTGCAACAGCACGGCATCGGTGTGCGGGTGACGACCACGGTCAGCTCTATCGAGGATCATGATGGTGATGGTCGGGTTGACCACGTGACGCTCAGTGACGGAACGGTGATCCCGGCCGACGTTGTGGTTGTGGCAACAGGGGTTGTGCCACGAACGCAACTCGCAAAGGATGCAGGCGTTACGGTTGACGATGGTATCGTTGTTGATGAATGGTTCCGGACGAGCAATGCGACGTCATTCCCGCGAATGCGGAAATCCATCATCTACGCCATCGGCGATTGTGCGCAGCTTCCATGGGGCGTGCAACAGACCTGGTATGCCGGACGTATGCATGGGGAGCATCTGGCGGAGATTCTTCTCGGAAGCGACGAGCCGTTTTGCGAGCCCATAGAGTACAACAGCGCAAAGTTCTTCGATCTCGAATGGTCAACCTATGGACGTGTGCCCGCTGAATCAGACAGCGCCAGCAGCGTTCTGCTAACAGACACCAACGACTCTCGATGTCTGCGCATTGTACACGACGCTAAGCGATGCGTCGTGGGCATCCATGCTCTTGGCCTTCGCTTGCGTCAGAGCACGTGCGAGCAATGGATCGCGCAGTGCAAGCCCCTTGACCATGCTCTCGAAGAGTTACGTGACGTGATGTTCAATGCGGAGTTTGTGCCGGCCTTTGTGGGAGTGGCGAAATGAGTGGCATGCAGCAACCGGTGCAGATCATTCTTCCGAAGGGGGCTGGGCGGTCCACCACGATGACCGGCAGTCTTGAACGACGTCCGTGGCTGCGCTACGTGCTGGCTGCGGTGATGACCAGCTTCTACGTCTGTGTGTACTGGTTCCCGTCGGCACTTGATGTGCTGACGCGCCTGCTTGACGGATTATCGCACCTGCTGCGCGGACGTCCGGCCGATGTGTGGTTCCTCTACGGTACTATCTACACGCTGGCCGTCGTCCTCTTTGGCGCGCGCACGCTCATGAGGAATGGTCACGAGCGGTACCACCGCTACCGAACCGTTGTGCTCGTTGTCGTGCAGTGCATTGCGGCGTATCTCATTCCTGCCATGCTCGTGCGCAGTGGTAGGGGCGAGTTCTACTTTTCTTACTTCTGGCCGCTCAAGCCCGAGTACCTGTTCCCATCATCCCTGACGCAGATGATGCAGAGTCACGACGCGCTGATGACCTTTGCTGCATGGTGGAGTATCATCCTGCTGGTGCTTGCCACGCCCCTTCTCACCTACTTCTATGGCAAGCGCTGGTATTGCTCCTGGGTGTGCGGCTGCGGAGCGCTGGCCGAAACAGTAGGCGACGACCTACGTCACCTCAGCGGCACGTCGCAGCGTAGTTGGACCCTTGAGCGGTGGACCATCTATCCGGTGCTGAGCATCATCACGATCATTACGATCCTGCTATGGCAGCAGCACGTAAATCCCAATCCTGAACTATCGAGTGTTGTCGGCCATACCAACCGCATCTACGGCTTCGTCATTGGTGGACTCTTCTCCGGCGTCATTGGCGTTGGCTTCTACCCGATCTTCGGTGCCCGCATCTGGTGTCGGTTCGGATGCCCCATGGCCGCCATTCTCGGCATTCTTCAGAAGTATGCCTCCCGCTTCCGCATCGAGGTCAACCCCGGCCAGTGCATCTCCTGCGGCAACTGCAGCACCTATTGCGAAATGGGCATCGACGTGCGCTCCTACGCCGAACGCGGCGAAACCATCAAGCGCGCCTCCTGCGTCGGCTGCGGCGTATGCTCCACCGTATGCCCAAGAGGAGTGTTGAGAGTAGGGGCGAGACGCATGTAGGGGCGAGACGCAGTCTCGCCCGTTGAACGAAAGGTGGTAGACGCATGTAGGGGCGAGACGCAGTCTCGCCCGTTGAACGAAAGGTGGTAGACGCATGTAGGGGCGAGACGCAGTCTCGCCCGTTGAACGAAAAGTGGTAGACGATGCAAACCCTGCGGGCGAGACTGCGTCTCGCCCGTTGAACGAAAGGTGGTAGACGCATGTAGGGGCGAGACGCAGTCTCGCCCGTTGAACGAAAGGTGGTAGACGATGCAAACCCTGCGGGCGAGACTGCGTCTCGCCCCTACATGTCGCTCGTGATTACCTCTCTCCACCCAGCATGGCGCTGAGCTTCTTGCGTGGGAGCAGGAACATGGCAACGGCAAGGAGGCTCATGCCGACCATGATGGTGAAGTAACTCTCGTTACCCATGCGGTCGTAGTACGAGCCGATGTAGCCGGCCAAATAGTTGCCGAAGAAGCTCGAGAGATACCAGATGCCCATGAACATGCTGACCATGCGCACGGGGGCGACCTTTGAGACCATCGCTTGACCGATGGGGGAGAGGTAGAGCTCACCGATAGTGAAGAGGAACACAACGCTGGTAACCCAGATGAGGTTGAGCTTCTGTCCGTCCTGCGCCATGCCGGCAACGGCGATCATCAGCAGATAGGCAACCGCCATGAAGATGCAGCCGATGGCCATCTTCACCACCGTAGATGGCTCAGATTTACTTGAGCGCTGCCACGACCAGAACCGATTAAGCAAGGGGGCAAGCAGAACGATGAAGAATGGGTTCAGCGACTGAAACCACGATGACGGAACAGTGATCCCGAGGATCGACCAATTTGTCTTCTCATCGGCCCATACCTGCAGAGTATTGCCCTGCTGCTCGTAAACGCCCCAGAACAGGATATTCACAAAGCAGAGGTAGCCGATCACCATAAGTGGGCGAACCCATCCCTGCTCCGACTCACCTGCTTGAACTGTAGCCGCTACAACGCGCTGGTTCCGCTGTGGGAGGTACTTCGTGCCCATCCAATACACTACGGTGCCAATGAGCATGCCAACGCCGGCAGCACCAAATCCCCAGTGCCAGCCCCATGTCTGCCCAAGCGTACCGCAGACCAATGGTGAGAAGAATGCACCGAGGTTCACACCCATGTAGTAGATCGTGTAGGCACTGTCGATGCGCTGATCTCCCGGCTCATACAGTGTTCCAACCTGTGCGCCAAGGTTCGGCTTGAACATGCCGTTGCCCATGATCAGGAACAGCAGCGCAAGAAGGAACATCGACTCAAACGCCATCATGAAATGTCCGATGGCCATGAAGATGGAACCAAGGTACACGGCATTCGTCTTGCCGAGATGACGGTCTGCCAGCCACCCACCGATGAACGGCGTGAAGTACACAAAGCCAGTGTAGAGGCCGTAGATCTGCGAAGAGATGCCGATCACGGATAGGGGTCCGAAGAGACTCGTCAGAAAGTTCGACAGCGCCGTGTAGCCAAGCACACTGCCCGAGATCTGCGGATCCAGCAGCAGGTACTTCGTCATGTACAGCACCAGCAGGGCCCGCATGCCGTAGAAGCTGAAGCGCTCCCACATTTCGGTGAAGAACAAATACGACAAACCGATTGGATGACCGAATAGCTGTCTGCCTGACGTGGCCATGCTCGCCCCTTACGATGTGATACCCGATGTGAGTGTTGCTGCCCCCAAATGGCATTGGGCGCAAGATATTCGATTGCGTGGGACTGTTGCGACATCTATTTTGGCTGAACTAAATACAGACGGTTTTATGTCCGATTGCATCATGAATGATCTTCAGAACACCAAGATGCAGCTGGTCACTGAGGTGCTTCAACTCATCCAGATGGGCGAGATGGACGTAGCCCGTGGCAAGGTGATGAGCGTCGATCAGGCTAGAGCATCAATCACGAAGGCTCGCCGCAAGCGCACTGACGCCTCTACACGAAATGGATCCCCGCTTTCGCGGGGATGACGTAATCGCGTATGGATCCCCGCTTTCGCGGGGATGACGAGGAACCCGTAACTTTGAGGTATGATCAACATCACCTTACCCAATGGCGACGTGCGCCAGTACCCTGTCGGGACGACGGGGATGGACATTGCCAAGAGCATCTCTGACGGCCTGGCCCGTGTGGCTGTCGGTATCATCGTGAACGAAAAGCCTTATGATCTCTCGCGTCCGATCGAGCAGGATGCGAAGATCCGCATCGTGACGTTTGATAACGACGAAGGCAAGGAGATCTTCTGGCACTCTACGGCTCACCTTATGGCTGAGGCGCTCGAGGCACTCTATCCGGGCGTCAAGTTCGGTATCGGTCCGCCAATTGAAGCTGGTTTCTACTACGATGTGGATCTGCCGGGTGATACGAAGCTGAGCGTTGATGATCTGCCGAAGATCGAAGCCAAGATGACGGAGCTTTCCAAGCGCGATGTGCCGTATCAGCGGTTCGAGAAGACGTGGGATGACGCGGTGGCGTACTTCACGGAAAAGGGCGATCAGTACAAACTTGAACTTCTCGAGGGTCTGAAGGACTCCGAGATCACGTTCTATCAGCAGGGCGAGTTCACAGACCTCTGCCGCGGTACTCACGTGCCATCAACCGGACATATCAAGTATCCGAAGTTGCTCAGTGTTGCCGGTGCCTATTGGCGGGGCGACGAAAAGCGCAAACAGCTCACGCGGATCTACGGCATCTCCTTCCCGAAGAAGGCTCAGCTGGATGAATACATCACCCAGCGCGAGGAAGCCGAACGTCGGGACCACCGCAAGCTCGGCAAGGAACTCGAGCTTTATATGATCACGCCGATGGTGGGAGGGGGCTTGCCGGTATGGCTACCAAACGGCACCACGTTGCGGCGTCGACTTGAGGCGTTTCTCCGTGATGAACAGGTGCGCCGCGGATATCAGGAAGTGATCACTCCGCACATCGGGAATCTTGAACTCTACAAGACCAGCGGACACTACCCGTATTACGCTGATTCGCAGTACGACCCCATCACGGTGGAAGACGAACAGTACCTGCTTAAGCCGATGAACTGTCCGCATCACCACCAGATCTATGCCAATAAGCCCCGTTCATACCGGGATTTACCATTGCGGTTCTCGGAGTTTGGAACGGTGTATCGCTACGAACAGTCGGGTGAGCTCAACGGACTCTCCCGTGTGCGTGGCTTTACGCAAGACGATGCTCACATATACTGCACGCACGATCAGCTCAAGGACGAGATCAAGAACGTTGTGGAGCTTACGCAGCACGTATTCCGCACCTTCGGCATGGACGTCTCAACACGTCTGTCTTTCCGTGACGATAACGCAGCGAAGTATGGCGGCGATCTCGAGTACTGGGAACGCGCACAACGCGAGATCAAGGAAGTGGCCGACGAGATGGGGCTTGAGTACTTCATCGGAGAGGGCGAAGCGGCATTCTATGGTCCGAAGATCGACTTCATCGTGCGCGACGCCATCGGACGGAAGTGGCAGCTTGGAACGGTGCAGGTGGACTACGTGATGCCGGACCGCTTTAACCTGGAATACGTTGGCGCTGACAATGCAAAGCATCGCCCGGTGATCATCCACCGAGCCCCCTTTGGATCGATGGAGCGGTTCATCTCGATCCTTATCGAACATTACGCGGGGAACTTCCCTTTCTGGATTGCTCCCACGCAGGTGAGCATTCTGCCAATCGCCGATGCGCATCACTCCTTTGCCAGCGATCTCGCCGCCGAGTTCGAGGCCATGGGCTTGCGTGTTCATTGCGATCTGCGCAACGAGAAGATCAACCGCAAGGTGGCCGAGAGCGAGCAGAAGAAGATCCCGTATGCCCTCGTCATCGGATCGAAGGAGATCGAGAACGACGCAGCAGCGGTGCGTGTGCACGGCGAAGGTGATAAGGGGCAGATGAAGATCGCTGAGGTCAAAGCTCTCTTTACCGAGTTGAACAGACCGTAGGTCCTTCAATGGCAGCGCTGACGTCGGTGCATTGGATAATGCTCGTGACGATGCTTGCAGCGAGCATCGTGGTGGCATGGCTGTTGCGGCAGCTCATCGCAAGTGTCCTTAAGCGCAGTGTTAAACGCCTTGCGCATCAGGTGCCCGACGTCCTGCTCGTACGATCGGTGGCGCGGAGCCTAGCCTTGATGATCGTTGCAGAGATCGACAGTTCTCTGTTGCCTAGTCTGAAGCTTCCTGATGCAGTTTCGATCCGGGTTGCTACAACGTTGGATGGGCTTGCCATCGCATTTCTCGCCATCGCCCTGTATCGATTCGTTGATCTGGTTTGCGCACGTGCCGTTGTGCACCTGATGCGTACACGGACAGACGGACATGAGATCGCCGAGACGCTCGCCCCCTTGGTTGCCTCCACGCTCAAGGTTCTTGTGGCCGTGGTGGGTATCATGACCGTGTTGGGATTCCTCGGCGTGAACGTTGCGGCCATCATAACGGGTCTTTCCATCGGGGGTGCTGCGCTTGCGCTCGCATCGCAGGACACGGTAAAGAATCTCTTCGGCTCGCTGGTGATCATCACGGATAGGCCGTTTGTGGTGGGCGACTGGATCTCTACGCCAGGTGCGGAGGGCATTGTACGTGAGATCGGATTTCGCAGCACGCGCATCGTGACGTCGACCGGTAGTCTTATCACGCTCTCCAACGGCAAGCTTGCCGATGCAACGATCGACAACATCGGCGTCAAGAAACGTCACCAGCTCAGCACGGCCATCACGCTTGATGGATCAGCGCCGAAGGCTGGAATAGAAACCTTCGTTGAGCGCCTTCGTGGGTATCTCGCTGAGAGCGCAGAGGTGATGCAGGGTGAGCCGATGAGCGTGACCATTCGCGAGATATCACCAGCGGGAATCATCGTGAATATCATGTTTCACATCCGTGCCTCACGTCAGCCCGAAGCTGCCGGCATTCTGCACCAGCTGCACCTGATGGCGCTCACTCTGGCAGATGAGGCATCTGTCACCCTTGCCAAGGCAACGTCATGACAACAAAGGAACATCTGGCGAAGAAGGCTGTTGAACGTGGCCTAGGTACGCATGCACGGCACATCTTTCTCTGTGCCACACCTACCAAACCCAAGTGCTGCGCACCCGAAAAGGGAGCCGAAAGCTGGGACTATCTCAAGCGTCGATTGAAAGAGCTTGATCTCGATGAGCAAGGGGGCGTATATCGCACCAAGGCAGACTGCCTGCGCGTGTGTCTGAAGGGTCCGATTGCCGTGGTGCATCCCGATAACGTGTGGTATCACTCCTGCACGCCAAAGGTTCTCGAGCGTATCATCCAAGAGCACCTCATCGGCGGAGTGCCGGTGGAAGAGTATCGACTGGACCATGCCCAGCCCCCTGACGTGATCGACTGAAACGGTGGTCGTTAGCGCACCGTTGTCCAGATCTGCTCGGTTACGGTGCGAACCGCACTGACGCGATCACCGAAGATGCGGGTATGGTCGGCCATTAACGCTGGGGCGAACTCGGTGCGATATCGGCTAAGCTTCTCATGACTCTCGCACGTGTAGCGCACGCGGAACACCGTGTGATCATCCGATGAGGGGTCCACAACACGCACAAGCTCCGATGAGACGAACATCCCGGTATTGACCACGTCATCGATGTGATGCGACGTCATGTACTCGAGCCATTGCTCAGTGAGGTCGCTAGGAACCGTTACTTCAACCTGATAGGTGATCATGATGGCAAGGGGGCTGGTGGAAGGAGTCGGCGGAGCACAACGGCGCCTATCACGGCCGAAAGGGTCGAACCGATCAGGATGCTCAGCTTGGCCATTTCGAGATGCTCTGGACTAATGAAGGCCAGATGGGCAACGAACAGAGCCATAGTGAAACCAATGCCGCATAGGAGCGAGACACCGTACATCTGAGCCATGCTTACTCCCGATGGCAGACGGGTAAGACCCAAGCGGACGGACAACCAAACTGATCCACTGATGCCGATCTGTTTGCCAAGGAAAAGTCCAAGGGCGATGCCCAGTGCAACGGGGCTTGCAAGCCCGTCGATCATAGCGGGAGTGATGACCACGCCCGCATTGACGAGGGCAAAAAGAGGCATGATGCCGAATGAGACAACAGTGCTGAGTCCGTGTTCAATGCGATGAAGGGGCGTTTGCACGTGCTCGCACATTTCTTCCAGAGCGTGCACGGCATCAAGCTGCTTGCCCTCGTCTTCGTCAGTTTCGGTGCGTTTGCTGATCTGGTCGATGAGATCTCGCGACCGGGTAAAGAACGAGATCCGGTCGATCCGCGAGTGCGCAGGTATGCACATGGCAAGGGCAACGCCGGCAATGGTTGCATGCACGCCGCTGGCAAGCACAACCAGCCAGAGGAGAAAGCCCAGCACACCGTAGAACCACAGCGAGTGAACGCCGAGTCGGTTGCCGCCGTAGAGAACGATCACGATCGCAAGAGCGAGCAACAACATCGGCACGTTCAGTGCTGCTGTATAGAACACCGCAATCACCACCACGGCAAGCAGGTCATCCACGATGGCAAGAGCTGCAAGGAAAACTCGCAGTCCGTTTGGGACGCGGTCACCAAGCAGCGCAAGAACGCCAAGGGCAAAAGCGATGTCGGTGGCCACCGGTACGCCCCATCCTCGAGCGGCATCGGTGCCGCCGTTAAAGAGCAGGTATGTGACGGCCGGACCCACCATACCGAAGATCGCAGCGATCATCGGGAGAAGTGCCTTTTGACGTGACGACAGTTCTCCAACGATCAGCTCGCGCTTGATTTCAAGGCCAACTACGAGGAAGAACAGCACCATCAGTCCGTCGTTCACAAAGTGTTCAAGTGAGAACGAAAGGTCCAGCGGACCCAGTACGAACTTCACCGGCTGATGCAGGAAGGCCTCATACGAGGCATGCCACGGCGAATTCGTCCAGACGAGCGCAATGGCCGTGATGACGAGTATCGTGATGCCGGTGGAGGTGGACCGCTGAACAAACTCAGCAAATGAGCTCTGAACGGCCGTGGTGATCCGTTGGAATCGCGTGGCGGCACTCATGAGCGCAGCAGCGATTCGCAGTACGTTCGATAACTGCAGTTTGGAAGCAAGGCAACGCTCGCCCGGTATTCGTCGGGCGTCAAGAAGCCCTGTTGCAGGGCAACTTCCTCCGGACATCCGATCTTGAGGCCCTGGCGTTTTTCGATGGCATGGATGAACGTGCTCGCTTCGATGAGACTCTCCGGAGTGCCGGTGTCGAGCCATGCCACGCCCCGTCCGATCATCTCCACATTGAGCTGTTCACGCTCGAGGTAGATGCGGTGGACGTCCGTGATCTCCAGCTCTCCTCGCTTGCCCGGCTGCAGGTTGGCGGCAATCTCCACAACATCGTTGTTATACACGTACAGGCCAGGGATTGCCAGGTTCGATTTGGGTGCCGTGGGCTTTTCTTCGATCGAAAGGACCTTGCCGCCGGGCCCCATCTCAACAACGCCGTACCGCTCGGGGTCGGTGACCGGGTAGCCGAACACTGTGGCGCCCGTGTTGTTGGCAATGGCGCGACGATAGAAGTCCAGTTTGCCGTAGAAGATGTTGTCACCCAGGATCAGCGAAACGTTATCGCGTCCCACAAAGTCCCGTCCCACGCGGAAGGCATCGGCAAGCCCCCTTGGGGCATCCTGCACCACATACTGCAACGATATTCCATAGCGAGAGCCATCGCCCAGAAGGCGTTCGAACGTTGGTGTGTCGTGGGGCGTGGAGATGATCAGGACGTCGCGGATTCCCGCCATCATCAGCGTCGACAGCGGATAGAAGATCATCGGCTTGTCGTACACCGGCTGAAGCTGCTTGGAAAAGGCCGCCGTAAGCGGATAGAGCCGTGAGCCACTGCCTCCGGCAAGGATGATTCCACGTGTAGTCATGCGGCGAAGTTACGGCTCGCCGACAATTCGCCCATTCTGCGCGGGCAGGCCGGAAGCTGACAGGGGGCTAGTCGTTATCCCGCTCGTGGATGGCCTTAATGACGTCCACACCATCTTCGTTCACGGCACGATGACGCACCAGCTTGGCCTCGGAGAGGAAGATGACATTCTCGGCAATGTTCGTGGCATGGTCAGCCATGCGCTCTAGGTTGTACAGGCCCACAAGGACAGTTGCTCCGTCAGGTACAAGCGAGCTGTCTTCCTTCATGATGTCGATCAACTCGCCCCGTATCACGTCGTAGAGGTGGTCGACGTTTGAGTCTGACGGTAGGATATGAGCGGCCAGCTCTGGGTCATTGTTGATGAATGCATCCAGGCTCGACTTCAGCATCGTGTAGGCAGCGTTGGCAATTCGGTGCAGATCTATCTGATTCGCAAGCTTTACGGCATCCGGTGAGTCGATGACGATCGATGCGATGTTCGTGGCCATGTCGCCAATGCGCTCGAGCTCGTTGTTGATCTTGATCGCCGCCAAAAGAAGTCGAAGGTCAGTTGCAACAGGCTGATTGAGGGCGAAAATGCGCTGGCACTGCTTGTCGATCTTCAGGTCCAGCTTGTCAACCTTATCATCCCGCTCAACAACGATGCGGGCAAGTTCCTGGTTGCCTTCGCGTAGTGAGCGTAGGGCAAATTCGACTTGCTCCTCGACCAGTGACCCCATGCGAATGAGGCGTGTGCGGAGTTTGTCGAGATCTTCTTCGAATGTTCTATTCATGGGGCTTATCCAAATCGACCAGTAATGTAATCTTCCGTTTCCTTCTTTGATGGACTCGTAAAGAGTGTTCGCGTGCGATCGAATTCGATCAGCGATCCCATCAGGAAGAAACCAGTGAAATCCGATACGCGCGCGGCCTGTTGCATGTTGTGTGTCACAAGCACGATCGTGTAGGTGTCCTTCAGTTCCGTGATCAGTTCTTCGACCTTCCCGGTGGAGATCGGGTCGAGCGCTGAACACGGTTCGTCCATCAGCAGAATGTCCGGATTGATCGCCACGGCACGAGCTATGCAGAGCCTTTGCTGCTGACCGCCGGAGAGTCCAAGTGCCGAGTTGTGCAGTCGGTCCTTGACCTCGTCCCAGAGGGCCGCCCTGCGCAGGCACGATTCGACGATCGAATCGAGATCTGATTTTGACCGACGTTCGTTGAGAGTGAGTCCGTAGGTGATATTCTCATAGATCGACTTCGGAAACGGGATGGACTTCTGAAAGACCATGCCGATGCGGCGCCGCAGTGTGACAACGTCCACATCCTTCGAGTACACGTCAGCACCGTCAACCACCATGTGGCCGTCAACCCGTGTGCCGTCGATCAGATCGTTCATGCGGTTGATGGAACGGAGGAATGTTGACTTGCCGCATCCCGAAGGGCCGATGAACGCCGTTACGCGACGTTCAGGAATGCCGATCGTGATATTATGCAACGCCTGCTTCGCCCCGTAAAAGAAGCTGAAGTCGTGCGTCTCGATCTTAAGTGGTAGGTCTTTTGCCATGGAAAGGGGCTCCTTAACGCTTCCGCAGTCGGGAGCGAATGAGAATGGCCGTAAGATTCAGAAGGAACGTCAGTCCGAGAAGAACAAGCGTTGTGGCATACTGCAGCGGCAACGTCAGATCAACATCGGGGGACTGGGTTGAGAGCACGAAAAGGTGATACCCCAGGTGCATAAACTTCTCGGTTACCGCCGTTGGAATAGACTCGGAGCTGTAGGTAACACCCACAAAGAGGATTGCCGCCACTTCGCCGGCACCGCGTCCAACGGCAAGGATGGAGCCTGTGAGAATACCGGTCACAGCGTTCGGGATGACAACCTTGGTAATCGTCTGCCAGCGTGTTGCACCTAGGGCAAGAGAGGCTTCTCGCAGATCACGCGGTACGGCGCGGAGTGCTTCTTCCACGGCTACAATCACCACGGGAAGCGTAAGCACAGCAAGAGTTGCAGCAGACCAGAGCAGCGAACCATCACCAAACGATGACGTCCCCAGCCACGAATCGAGTCCGTTCCCCATGAACTGAATGAAGAAGCCAACTCCAAAGAGCCCGAACACGATCGACGGTACGCCGGCAAGGGTGTTGACGGCGAAGCGCACCGAACGGGCAAACCATGAATCCTGCTTGGCAAACTCCGTCAGGTAGATCGCCGTTGCCGTGCCTACCGGCACGCCGAGGATGGTCATCAATAACACCAGCAGCGTGGTGCCGGCAAGGGCGGGCCAGATGCCCCCTTCGGTGTTGTTGTTGCGCGGGAACTCTGTCAGAAATGTCCATGTAACACCGCCCCCTCCGTTGGAAACGAAGGAGCCGACCATGCCAAGGATCACGCCAAGCACCGCTACGGCAGCCGTCAGCGCGATCATAACGGCAAAGAAGCCGATCAGACGCTTGGGAAGTGGCATTGATGACGAGGACGTCTGCATCACTGACCCTGAAACTTTTTGATGAGACGCTTCTTCACGTACAATTCCGTAATGGCGTTAAGTCCAAAGGAGAACACAAACAGCATCACGCCCATGAAGAAGAGCACGCCGTAGTGCTCCGAACCCCAGACAACCTCGCCCATCTCGCTGCCGATGGTTGCCGCAACGGTGCGTGCCGGCTCGAGTGGTGAAAAGCTCGACAGGGGGGCGTTCCCAGTGGCCATGATGGCGATCATGGTTTCCCCGAAGGCACGTCCGATGCCAAGCAGCACGGCCGCAAAAACGCCCGGTGCCGCAGCTGGAAGCATCACCCGATAGGCGGTCTGCCATTCCGTAGAGCCAAGGGCCAGAGATGCCTCGCGAAGAGTTTTCGGCACGGCACTGAGCGCATCTTCGGCAATGGAGAAGACGATCGGAATCACCGCAAGAGCAAGGCCAATGCCGCCCACGATGGCGTTGAGTCGGTAGGGGGCTCCCGTCACATCCTGAATGTATGAGGCCACGGTGACAAGGCAGAAGAAGCCGATCACCACCGACGGGAAGCCGGCAAGGAGCTCGATGGCTGGCTTGACGATCTCGCGCACCCTGCGTCGAGCAAAGAAGGCCACGTACAGAGCCGCGAGAATGCCAAGGGGCGCCCCGATAAGGATGGCGATGGAAGTGGTCTTGAACGTGCCGATCAGAAGTGGCTTGACGCCAAACTTCGGGATCTCGCCAACAGGCTGCCAGGCATCGCCGCCAAGCTTCGAGAGCACGCTTTGCTCTGCCAGCGTATCAGCCGAGGCCGTCTCTTCAACAACCTCGTCGATATCCGTAGGCAGAAGCCCCGTATCAGGATTGTAGATCTCCGGATACTTGGGGTTCTTTGAGGCATAGATAAACTGACCCGGAGCACCCGGCTCACCTTGCGACCCGGCTGCCGCAGGGTCCTGCGCTTCCGGATTATACACGTCCGGCTCCGTTGATGCGGGCGCAGCTTCTGCATCAGGATTGTAGGACTCCGGCGCAAGATCTGCAGTAGGGGCTCCGGTGGAGGTTGCCTGTGTTGTTGTGGCAGATTTGCCGACGAAGAGCGTTGCCGCCTCACGCATCACAAATAGCAGGATTAGGAAGATGACAACGATCGAGGCGGATGCAACGAGGCGAATGGACCATTCCATGATCCATTCGCCCGGACGTGTACGTGTTTGTTGAAACGGATTCGGCACTCAATCCTTTACTTCTTCTTGATCGGATAGTACCCGACCTCGGAGACAACTTTCTGACCAGAGGCCGAAATTACCCAGTCGATGAATTTCTTCACGTTACCATCTGGTTTACGATTCAAATAAAAGTAGAGGAACCGGCTGATCGGATACTCCCCGGAATGGATCGAAGCGACATTTGCGGCGATGGCCTTCGAAGCGGCATCCTTGGCAATTGGTAGTGCCTTGACGTTCTTGGCGTATGCTGATCCACCAAAGCCGATACCGTTGGGATCCTTCGAAATAGCGTTGATCAGGGCTGCTGTGCCGGCCATGTGTTGTGCCGATGCCGCAAAATCCTGTTTGTTCAGAACATGCTCCTTGAAGAACTCGTAGGTGCCCGAGTTGTTTTCCCGTGAATAGAGCAGGATTGGCTTGTTCGGTCCGCCTACATCCTTCCAGTTTGTGACCTTGCCCGTAAAGATGTTCTTTACCTGTTCCATTGTCAGTTGCTTCACAGGATTGCTCTTGTGGACGTAGATCGCCAGACCGTCCATGGCGACGCGGATCTCCAGCCCCTTGTACCCATACTTCGCTTCCAGCTGGGCAACTTCGTCCTTCTTGATCGGACGTGATGAAGAGCAGATGTTGGTGGTGCCGTTGATGAGGGCTGCGATGCCGGTACCGGAGCCGCCACCGGTTACCTGGAATTCCACATTGGTCTTATCAGGGTAGATCTCCGTCCAGCGCTGGACGAGGATCACCATGGTGTCCGAACCCTTGATGGTGATGCGATCCTTTGGAAGCGCCAATGCGACGAACGTGAGGATCAGGAATGTTGCCGTGAAGGGGGCAAATCGACGAAAGATGTTCATGATGAAATGGAATGAGTGTGAACAGAACCGTCAAAAATCGAGAGTTGGCGTCGTCGGTGCATCGTCCACGTCAGAGTGTTACGGTTTCGTAACACTCTGCATGCTCAGATGCCGAGCTCCACATTGAAGCGTGCGTAGTAGTTCGCCTCCTCAAGGTTGGCCTTGTTGTAGAGCGTTGTCTGGTTTGTGCCAAGCTCGAAGTTTGCCTTTACACGGTGACGGTTGAAGTAGTAACCGACGACTCCGGCAATGTTCGTCTGCTTGGTGTATTCAGAAAGTCCCGCAAGTTGAGAGCCTGCATCAACGACGGCGTACCGGGCAGCGACGTTCCACATAGAAGGGAACACGTAAGAAACCTGTGCCATGTAGCCGGTACCAACAAAAATTGCCGAGGCTTCTTTCCGCGTCGTATCGCGAAACGTTACCGGGTCGTTCGATGAGCGCTTGGCATACTCCGTGTAGATCGAAAGCCCACTGTACTTGAAGAGAGCGTCAGCATAGAGAACGTCTGAAGAGCGCTGAGCAAAGAGCGCCTTGCCAAGGGTGCCACGAGTCTTCGTCTGACGATCATTGCGCTGATAGGAAACGCCGATGCTGACCTTGGGCTTCTGCTCGCGCAGAATGTCGCCTTCGAAATAGTCGCCCCCTCCGGTGAATGCTCCGAGTGGAAGGACCTCAACACGTCCGGTGTAGGCAAGACCTCCGCCCGGAATCACCGGTTGGTTGCGTCCGTCGCCGGAGGAGATAGCACCACGCAGGTTAACGATCACGTCGCCATGGATAGGACGCCAGAAACCTTGGAATCCGAAGTCGCGGTCAAGATTGAACGCTCCGTTAACAATTGAACGATCTGGAACTTCAAGGTCGGCCGACGAAACAACACGTTGGCGGTTACCCGGAAGTTTCGTCTGTCCAAAACCGACCTGGAGGTTCTTGCTGAAGTTCCAGAATACCATTGCGTCGCGGATGATGTTCGGGAACTGTGTGTCGTTCCAGTCCATGTCAGACCGGGAGAACGAGAGCTGCAAGTTGAATGTGAGTCTGGGGTCAACCAATGTTCCTCCAAAGCGAAGACGCAGGCGACGCGTGACCAGATCCGTCGAACCTGCCGAGAGGTCGAACTCGTCTTCGTCGGTCATGTTCTTGGTCGTGTACGTGGCCCAGTTCTGCATCCGAAAGCGCATCGTGACGCGGGTGTTTGTGTCGGCCGACTGAAACACAACGCCATCGGAGTTAAAGTCGAAGCTTCCATGGGATTGCGTTGACGCCTGCGACAAGGATTGAACGGGCAGAAGGCACAGAACACCGAGGAGAATACTCGCGCAGAGAGCAAGGTGTCGAATACTGTTCATGACGTCTTTCGTAGTGTTACGAAATGGTTAGTGAATTGTTACGGCGCAAACGTATGGTAACATTCAGGTAACGCCGAGTTACCATTCCGTAACATTTGCGTAATGCGCGTAACACCCTAACCAAGCGGGAGTTTCAGAGAGCCCCGTATCTTCGCAGTCCATGAAACGAATTGCATTGTTCACTAGTGGAGGCGACGCTCCCGGCATGAATGCCCACATCCGGGCAGTAGAGCGCGTGGGCGAGAAACGCGGTCTGGAGGTCATCGGCATCGTCGGTGGTTACTCGGGCATGATCGCCGGACATTTTGAGCCCCTTGACCGAATTCGAACCGCGAACATTATTGATCGTGGCGGCACCATCCTGAAAACGTCGCGGTGTGAAGAATTCCTCAACGAAGAAGGCCGCACACGTGCAGCAGATCAACTTCGAAAACATGGAATAGACGGTGTTATCGCGTGCGGTGGCGATGGAACATTTCATGGGGCGCATGCCCTGTGGACGGAGCATGGCATTCCGATCGTTGGAACACCTGGGACGATCGACAACGATCTTGCTGGCACGGACTATACCATTGGCTACGATACAGCCATCAACACAGCTGCACAGGCCATCGACAAGATTCGAGACACAGCGGACTCCCACGGACGGCTCTTCTTTATCGAGGTCATGGGACGTCATGCCGGTTTTATCGCAATGGACGTGGGGATTGCCTGCGGCGCGGAGTACATCGCCGTTCCTGAGACGATGACCGACATCGATGAACTTTACCGACGCATTGTCACGCAAGGCCGTGACAAACGCACGGTGGTGATCGTAGGCGAGGGCGACGAACTTGGTGGAGCCCTCGGCATCAGCAAAGAGATTCAGAACCGATATGGCATTGAATCTAAGGTGTCGATCCTTGGTCACATTCAGCGAGGGGGCTCTCCAACGGTGCGCGACCGCGTTCTCGCATCGCGCCTTGGAGCGGCATCCGTGGATGCGTTGTTGGCCGGACGTTCGGATGTGATGATTGGTGAGGTGGCCGGAAGTGTGCGCACCGTACCACTCGAAGAAACCTGGGCCACGCGCAAGCCGGTACCGGGATATCTCATGGAACTTGCAACGATACTTGTATGAAACTGACTTTCCTGTCATTGATCCAGATGTATCAGTTCGAGGGCATGGTAGCCCTTGGGAAGATGCTCAATCCCGCTACGAATCAGCTATCAAAAAGTCTTGAACATGCCAAGTACGTCATTGACGTGCTTGAGGTGCTCAAAGAAAAGACGCAGGGAAATCTCGACAGCGAAGAGTCGCGCTTCCTTGATCAGACGATCAGTTCGCTGAAGCTGAACTACGTCGACGAATTGGGCAACCCCGACGCCCCCTCCACTACCGGCTCACTGGCGTAATGCGCTGTATCGCCATCATGGCCTACATGGCACGTCCGGAAGCAGTTGCCGGCGTGCAAAAGGCTGTGCGACGCTTCTATGACGAAGGCATCGAGGTGGTGATCAGTCAGCAGGGGGCTCAGCATCTTGATGCAGAAACCTCCGCCCTCTGCAAGATCCGCGACGCGTCGGAGTTTCAGAAGCTCGCCGACATGGTGATGACGTTTGGTGGTGACGGCACGTTGCTTGCCGCCGCGCGAATGTTAATGGGAACGGATGTGCCCATCATGGGTGTGAATGTTGGAAAGCTGGGTTTTCTCGCTGAGTTCTCAATGACCGAGCTCGACGAAGCCATTGCCAGCGTGATTTCGGGATATTACCGCATTGTGGACCGCACAACCATTGAGGTGGAGGTGGGCGGTGTTCGCAGTGCGGCGCTAAACGAGGTTCTCCTTGAGCGTTCCTCAAAGGCCAAGATGATCTCGGTACGAGCATGGGTTGATGATCATCATGTTGCAGACTACCGTGCGGACGGGGTGATCATCGCCACACCGACCGGTTCGACGGCGTACTCGCTGGCTGCAGGTGGACCCATCATTGCGCCGTCAACAAACTCTTTGTGCATAACGCCGATCGCGCCCCATACGCTCACGCTTCGCCCCCTGATCATCAACGACACGTCCGAGATCCGCATGCATCTGCTTTCCGATGCAACGCAGGGTCAGGTTGTTGCCGACGGGATGATCCTCGGAACGGTTACCAGTTCGCAGCCGATCACGATTCGAAAGAGTCCGCACCTGGTGAAGCTTGTCAAGCGTATCGACAGCACCTACTACGATCTTCTGCGGCAGAAGCTGCTCTGGGCTGTTGACGCTACATCCAAATAGGTGGGCCTGCCCGTGCTGAAGCGCGATCTTTCTCTGTTCCAAGCCACAGCGATCAACATGATCGACATGGTTGGCATTGGACCGTTTGTGACAACCTCGCTGGTTGCCGCCACCATGGGGTCTGCACCGATGGCCCTGCTTGCCTGGTCCGTTGGTCTGCTTATCTGTCTTGTCGACGCCACGATATGGAGCGAACTTGGGGCTCGGATGCCACAGGCAGGGGGCTCGTATGTTTTCCTACGTGAGTCGTATGGCGAGGATCGTTGGGGACGTCTGATGTCGTTCCTGTTCGTGTGGCAAACATCGTTCCAGGCACCGCTCGTTGTTGCTTCGGCTTCATTGGGATTCATGAAGTATGCGGCTTTTCTCTCGGGTCCGCTGGACCCAATACTGAGCCGATGCTGTTCGGCACTTCTGGTGGTGATGGTGACCTTTCTGCTGTATCGCCGCATTGCCGACGTTGGACGGATCTCGGTGATGCTTTGGGTCTGCCTGATGAGCACATTTCTCCTGATCATCATCTCCGGATTTGTGTTCGGTGATGTATCACAGGCCTTTGCGGCACGCTCAACCACTGCGTCGCTTGACGTGTCCTTGTGGACGGCACTTGGTGTTGCCAGCATTCCAACGATGTATTCGTTTCTCGGCTACTACAACGTGTGTCATCTCGGAGCCGAGGTGCGCGACCCCGTGAAAACGATTCCGCGCAGTATGTACCTGTCGATCCTGGGCATTGGACTTCTATATCTGTCCTACCAGCTGGCTGTTTTCGGTGTTCTGCCGGCAAATGAAGTGGCCACCTCCGACTTTGTTGTGAGTCTTTTTGTTGAGCGTCTCTACGGCCACTCGGTGGCCAACATTGTAACGGTGATGCTTCTTATCGTTGCCGCATCATCGCTGTTCAGCCTAATGCTTGGCTACTCGCGGATCCCCTATGCGGCGGCCCGCGACGGGAATTTCTTCCGACCATTCGGCAGGCTGCATGCCACGGAGCATTTCCCACACATTGCGCTGCTGGTATTGGCTGGAATTGGAATTGTCTTCAGTCTAACGCTTACGCTCAGCGATGCGATCAAGTCAATCATCACCATGCGCGTCTTCACCCAGTTCATCGCCCAAGCCGTTGGCCTGCTCCTTCTGCGACGTCGCGTAGGCTCAGAGCAGATGCCATGGAGAATGTGGCTCTATCCACTTCCCGCACTTTGCGCCATTGCGGCATGGCTGTGGCTGTTTTCTGGTGCCAGTGCAACTCAGCAGCAGGTGGGCCTGGCAGCTCCGATCGTTGGCACCGCGGTGTTTCTGCTCATCGCACATAACCGCCAGAGCTGGCCGTTTGGAATGTCATCCAATGGCTCAGTGGAAAGGGGCGCGTCATGACGCACCGAATGATCAGTGGACAGATCGTTGACGTTCATAAACGCCGCATCTATCCGGGATCGGTTGTTGTTGAGCGTGGACGAATCCTTCGCGTTGACGAGAACCCCGATGCCCCCTCCGACAGGTATATCCTACCGGGCTTTGTCGATGCCCATGTGCACATCGAATCGTCGATGCTTGTTCCCTCCGAGTTTGCCCGGCTGGCCGTTGTTCACGGAACCGTGGCCACCGTTAGCGACCCGCACGAGATCGGAAACGTCCTTGGCGTCGATGGTGTGCGATACATGTTGGCGAATGCAGCACGAGTGCCGTTTACTGTTGCCTTTGGCGCCCCCTCCTGCGTACCGGCAACATCGTTTGAAACCGCAGGGGCCGAGATCACGCCCGACGATGTTCGCGAGCTCATGAACGATCCGCGGATCGGCTACTTGAGCGAGATGATGAACTGGCCAGGTGTGCTGAATCGCGACCCCGTTGTCATGGAGAAGATCGCCATTGCTCATGCTTCCGGGAAGCCCGTTGATGGTCACGCTCCCGGCCTGCGCTCCGATGAGGCGCGTCGATATGCCGAGCATGGTATAAGCACGGATCATGAATGCTTTACGCTGGAAGAGGCGCTGGACAAGATCGCCGTAGGGATGAAGATCCTGATTCGCGAAGGGTCAGCAGCGCGCAACTACGATGCTCTGCATCCGCTGCTCGCTTCGCATCCGGAACAAGTGATGTTCTGCAGTGATGATATGCATCCAGACTCGTTGGTAGCGGGACACATCAATCTGCTGGTACGACGCAGTCTGGCGCTCGGCTACGATCTCTTTTCTGTGCTTCGCGCCGCAAGCGTCCACCCGGTTGCCCACTACAGCATGGATGTTGGTCTTCTTCGGTCCGGCGATTCCGCGGATTTCATCGTTGTTGACAACCTTACAGATCTGAACGTTTTAGAGACGTGGATCAAGGGGCATTGTGTTGCGCAGGATGGAGAGTCGCTTATCACACATCACAACGAAAGCGTGGTCAACAGATTCGACTGTTCGCCAATTGATGAATCTGCCATTGCTTCGTTCGCTGATGGGACCAAGGTGCGCGCAATCGTTGCACACGACGGACAGCTTGTAACCTCCGAGGAACACGTTGCGCTGCCGGCCGATGATGTGTTGAAGATCGTGGTGGTAAACAGATATGCCAACGCTCCCGTTGCCACAGGGTTCATTCGATCTTTTGGGCTGAACCGTGGTGCGATCGCCAGTTCGGTGGCGCATGACTCCCACAATATCGTGGCCGTGGGATGCACCGATTCGGCGATCGTCCAAGCGGTTAATGGCGTCATCGCCGCTCGGGGCGGTATCTGCGTCGTGGATGACGATGGAACGCATTTGCTGGAGCTTCCCGTTGCCGGACTCATGAGCACCGCCGACGGCTATGATGTAGCAAGACGGTACACAGAACTCGACGCCCGTGCAAAGCGCCTGGGGTCGGCTCTGCGAGCCCCCTTCATGACACTGTCATTTATGGCGCTCCTAGTGATTCCACAGCTGAAAATGAGCGATAAGGGGCTCTTTGACGGCCAGAGCTTTCGCTTCACAAGTGTTGTGACCTCGTAGATTTGCCCGCATGACGATGACACATCAACGGGCCCAGTTTCCGGTCGACTCTTCAGTGCTTCGGCTTATCCAGTTTGCCTTGCACGAGGATATCGGCACTGGGGACATCACGAGCGATCTCTGTATTCCGCTCACGGCTCGCGCGTCAGCACGATTCATCGTCAAAGAACAGGGCGTTATCTGTGGACTGCCGATTCTGCCCATTGTGTTTCGCCAACTGTCAGATCACGTGAACGTTGATGTGCTGGTGGAGGAAGGCTCGGACTGTCAGCCCGGCACCATCGTTGCCACTGTTGAAGGTCCGGCACACGCCTTGCTCTCGGGCGAGCGAACAGCACTGAATTTCATTCAGCGCATGAGTGGTGTGGCAAGTAAGACGCGCAGCTACGTGGAGCGCATTGCCGGGACGCAGGCGAGTATTCTCGACACGCGAAAGACCATCCCCGGCTGGCGGCTTTTGGATAAATACGCTACGCTGATAGGCGGGGCGAGAAATCATCGATTCGGGCTCTACGACATGGTGATGATCAAGGACAATCACATCACTGCCTGCGGTGGAATCCAGCAGGCAGTCGATCGAGTTGTCAGCGAGCTCCGGTCTCACAAGGTCATCCGCATTGAAGTAGAAGCCCAGAATCTTGGAGATGTTTCCGAGGTGCTTCGTTGCTCCGGAGTGCATCGCGTGATGTTCGACAATTTCACTCCGGAACTTGTGCGTCAGGGTGTGCAGCTCGTGGCCCATCGACTCGAAACCGAGGCTAGCGGTGGAATAACGTACACGAACATTCGGGACTATGCGCAGGCCGGCGTTGATTACATAAGCGTAGGCGCAATCACGCACAGCGCCGTGGCACTCGACATCTCGATGAAGTTCATTGTGCCTCGTCAGAACTGACGGGCTTCCGTTGACGTCGAACAGACATCTCCTTTCTCCTGAGCACCTTGTTCTTCAGGTGCCCATCAGTTGCCACGCCGTCTCCACCGAGTGAAAAGAGCGATGGCAATGGGCCTGCAAGAACGTACGATTTCCTCTTGTACTCATAGCAGATCGGCAGTTCGAGACCGTTCATCATGTAGTCGAAATCTCTGGCGATAGTTCGCGCGCTTACATCCAGAGATTCCGCCATTTGTCCGGCGGTCACGCGCTTGCCATCAGCAAGGTGCTGAAGGATAATCCTAATACGGATTAGCATTGGACGTGAGAGGGGTTTCATAGTAGACATTGATCACAAAGAATTCTATGCACGATGCTACGATATTCACTCTGCCATTTACCGTCATAGTATGACAGAATTTGTCAAAATTAGTGCAATTGGGCCCATTCACAGATGGTTGGGCTTGTAGGAACGGATGTTTCTTTGAAGCGAAAGTGCTGTCAGGCCTGGCCGGCGTGACTCAAGGCGTCACAACTCTTTACGAAGTCGGGCAACGGGTATGCGGAGCTGCTCTCGGTATTTGGCAACGGTGCGTCGCGCTACATTGAATCCAAGCTTCTTTAGGTCTTTGCAGAGTTTCTCATCACTGAGAGGTTTGTACTTCGACTCAGCATCTACCAGTTCCTTGATCTTCTGTTTGATGATCCGCGTCGAGACCTCTTCACCGTCGTCGGTCGTGAGTGATTCGCTGAAGAAATACTTCAGCTCGAATGTCCCAAATACGGTCAGAACGTATTTCCCGTTCACGATGCGGCATACCGTGGAAATATCGAGCCCGGTGATCTCGGAAACATCCTTGTAGATAAGGGGCTTCAAATGATCTGGTCCACTGCGGAAGAACTCCTGTTGCAGGCCAACGATGGACGTCATGATGCGAAGCATGGTGTTCTTTCGTTGTCGTAAGGCCTGCATCAGGAACTTGGCGTCCTCGTACTTGCGTCGAAGAAATTCACGCGTTTCGCGGTTGAACTTCAGGAAGCGTGCTTCTTTCTTCAGTCGTTCATAGGCAGTGCTGACGCGCAACACAGGAAGACGAGAATCGTTGACGGTGATGAGAAAATCTGTTCCGTCTTCAGTCAACTCTACCGAAAAGTCCGGCACAACTGTATTGAAGTCGGCATTGATGGTCCCCCCTCCCGGACGTGGCGTCAAGTGGCGGATAACATCGATCGCTTCCCGGAGGTAGGACTCCGTAACGCCAAGCTGCTTCTCAATGATGTGATAATGCTTCATCGAAAATGCATCGTAGGTCTTCGTCAGCACAAGCATGGCGAGCTTCTGGGCCGCATTGGGCTTCGGAATCACACTCAGCTGCGCAACGAGGCATTCTTGTATGCTTCGTGAGGCAATGCCAGGCGGATCGAGTGACTGAACGCGACGAAGAACAGCTTCGGCTTGCACCATGGTCAGGGGCGTGAGAGATCGTTCAATTCCCTCGATAAGGTCGCGCTGATAAAGCGCTACTCGAACTCCGTTGCTGATCTGATACACGGCCAGATTGTGTTCGCTGAACCGGTTGTTGACCTCGCTTACCAGCTCGTCGATTGGCCGCCGCAGGTAGCCATCATCATCAATGCTGCCGATGATGTACTGTCCGAATTCACGCTCTTCGTCAGATAGTGGTAAGTAGCGGAGCTGATCTAGGAGATCTTCCTCCAATGTCTCAACGTCACTGAGCTGAAACTCGAAGTCATCGTCGCTGTCATCTGCTCCACCCGAGTCTGCGGCTGATCCCGACGAATCATCACCCATCAGGAGCTTCTGAAACTCAAGAGCCTCCTGCATGTCGAAGTCTGTCGTATCCGTGGTGGACATCGGTGTCTCAAGCGGCCCCTGGTCATCTGCTCGGATCATCGCCACTTCCGGCGCAGGGCTGGCGTAGGCAGTAGACTCGGCAGAGCCCTCCTGGTCGCCCGTTACCCGTTCGGCTTCCTCGGCAGAAATCTCATTCTCGTTTGCTTCCTCGAGCATCGGATTGTTCTCGAGCTCGTTGCGGACGTGCTGCTCCAGCTGCAGCAGGGGAAGCTGCAGCATCTTGAGATACTGGATCTGCTGCGGAGTGAGTGACTGACTCAGCCCCGTCTGAAGATTGAGACCGACCTTCATGTGTCACCCTCGTCCTTGCCATGCGCCGCGTTAAGGATGCGCTGATACAGCTCCGGACCGTAGGCACGGGTCAGTGCATCCTTGAGTGACTCAACAAGCGGTATGCCAAGTCTCTCGCCCATTTCTCTGCCCGGCTCGCACTCTTCGATCTTCTCGTAATGCAAATAGGGCCCGCCAAAGTTGGCAACCCGTATCGGGAACAGATGGCAGGAAAGGGGCTTGCGGAATGTTGACTCACCATTGAGCCAGGCACGCTCGAGGGCACACTTGGCAACATCGGACTCGTAGTACACAAACACGCAGTCGGCGTCATCAATGCAGGCCACCGAGCGGTCTCCACGCTCACCCTCAACAGGATCGTTGTTCTCCAACCACGTGCGGGATGCAGAGTCCAGATAGGGTAGCGCTGCATGCATTTCCCGCCGAAGCTCCACAACTTCGTTCTCAAGTAGTGGGGCCCCGGCGCCCCCTTTCAACGTGCAGCATGCCCCCTTGCATCGCTTAAGGTCACACGCGAACGACGTAGAAAGAACTTGCTCTTGGAGCAGCAAATGGTCGAGCAGAATCATGGTGTCGAAAATTTAGCACGATTCTTGCTAGGAACAATCCACACCAACCGTTTCGCTTATTGTAGAGAGCGCAGACGGAGCGAATTCGTGACCACGGTCACCGAGCTCATAGCCATGGCAAAGGCCGCGTACATCGGGGTAAGCTGGATGCCGGTGAGCGGTATCAGCACACCGGCAGCGATAGGTATCCCGAGCACGTTGTAGACAAAAGCCAGCACAAAGTTCTGGCGAATAATCTGCATCGTCCTTCTCGAAACATTACGAGCCGTGATGATCGAACGAAGATCGTTGCGCATCAGCATTACATCTGCTGACGTCTTGGCGATGTCGGCTGCCGATCCCAAGGCGATGCCGACATCTGCCTGGGCAAGGCAGGGGGCATCGTTGATACCGTCACCGATCATGGCCACTGCTGACCCACGGCGTTGCAGTGTAGCGATAGCCTGCAGCTTTCCGTCCGGGCTGACGGAGTGGATAACTTCGTCAATGCCGGCCAGACGTGCCATTGCCGTTGCAGCAGTTTCACGATCTCCGGTGAGCATCACCACGCGCTTGCCCGCCGCACGAAGGTCCGTAACTACCGTCGCCGCTTCCGGTCTGAGGTCATCGGCAATTCCCAGGACCGCGCATACGGCACCCCCGATGCTCACGTAGGATAGTGTGCAACCGTCCAAAGAGTATTCGTCAGCAATCGAGACAATGGACGCCGGGATGATGAGGAGAGATTCCGACATCATCTGTTCGTTGCCAATCCGGACGCGGAGTCCATCAACGGTTCCCGTTGTGCCGCGTCCTGGCTGGGTGGTAACGGTCTCGGGTTCCGACAGGCGAGCCCCTTGCTCATGACACCATTCAACAATGGCGTGGGCGAGCGGGTGTTCTGAGCGCTGCTCGATGCTCGCGATGAGGCCGATGATCGATTCGCGATCAAGCTTTGGATGATCGGTGATAGCGGCATGTTGTACCCGTGGCATGCCGCGCGTGAGTGTGCCCGTCTTGTCCAGCACATATGTATCGGCCATCTGCAGACGTTCAAGACTTGCAGCATTGCCGAAGAGGATGCCACGTCGGGCCGCAGCGCCAGTGCCAACGATGATTGCTGTTGGTGTTGCCAGACCGAGAGCGCAAGGACAGGCTATAACCAAAACCGAGATCGCCGAGATCATTGCCTGGCCAAACGGGTCGGCATCGGTGCCGAGGAAGTACCAGCAGATATACGTGAGGACAGCGATCAATACCACAACAGGAACGAAGATCCCGCTAATAGTATCGGCCAGTCTCTGAACCGGTGCTTTGCTCGACTGAGCGGCCTCGACCGACCGAATGATACCGGCCAGTACAGTGTCGGCACCCACGGCAGTAGCCTGCGCGGTGAACGATCCGAGGGAGTTCAGAGAACCACCGATCACGCGATCACCGGATGCGCGTTCAACGGGAATGCTCTCACCTGTCAGCATTGACTCATCAACGGCAGATGTGCCCGAGACGATGGTGCCATCGACGGGAATCTGCTCTCCCGGACGCACAACGAATACATCGCCGACAAGGACTTCAGATGCAGAGATTCGCACTTCTTCTCCGCTCCGTATCACCGAAGCGGTACTGGCATGCCGCTGAAGAAGCGAGGACAACGTATCGGCGGTTCTTTTCTTTGCTCTGGATTCCAGCCATTTCCCGAGCAGAACGAGAGTAATGATCGTTGTAGCGGAGTCGTAGTATGCTCCGGAATGAACATGTCCGTTGAACAGGTGAGGCGAAAACGTCATCAGCGAACTAATGACGAACGCCGATCCTGTTCCAAGTGCCACCAGAGTATCCATGGTGGCTTTCCCGTGACGCAGGGCAATGGCTGCTCCAGAGAAGAACATGCGTCCCGACCAGAGGACAGGCAGGGCAAGAACGAACAACAGCGAGTTCACATTGGCCGCATTCCATCCCGCCATCGATGCCATGGCAATGATCACCGTGGCCAAACTGAAGGGGGCTGAGATGGCAAGCGCACGCCGATAGGCATGGGCCGGAGCTTCGATGCGCCGCATGAAGTCATCCGTCGATGTCTGCTGTCGCTCGGTGTAGATCGCCTCGACGGTGTAGCCGGCCGCATTCACGGCCCTTCGCAGTTCTTCGTTATCAACTGAATCCGCTAGCTCAATCAGAGCGCGATTCGTCACAAGGTTTGCTGTTGCAGACCGAACGCCGTTGACGCTGAGCAGAGCGCCTTCAACAGCCGCTGTGCAGGCAGCGCAATGCATGCCGGCAACGTCGATCGTGCGGGTAGCCATGTCTAGCGAGCGTCAGAGCGCAGTCGGTTCTTGAACTGCTTACGAAACTTCTCCACTTTTGGACGCACAACAAAGGCACAGTAGGGCTGTGAACCATTGCGCTCATAATAGTTCTGGTGGTAGTCTTCAGCCTTGTAGAAGACGCCGGCCGGGACTACTTCCGTAACGATCGGATCGGCCCATGTCTTCGAAGCTCCGAGCTGCTTGATGTACTCGCGGCTTGTTGCAGCCTGTCCTTCGTTCAGGGTAAAGATTGCACTCCGATACTGCGTGCCTACGTCGTTGCCCTGTCTGTTTAACGTTGTCGGGTCGTGGGAAGCAAAGAACACCTGCAGTAGATCTGCAAAGGAGATGACCGAGGGGTTGAAGGTGATGCGGCATGCTTCGGCATGCCCCGTGGTTCCGTCGCAGACCTCCTTGTACGAAGGATTCTCCACCGAGCCTCCGATGTATCCGCTTTCAACGGAGATCACACCGTCGACGAGTTCGTAGACAGCTTCAATACACCAGAAACATCCGCCGGCAAGAATGGCAACTTCGCGTTGTTGTGTGGAGTCCATAGAGTTCGGCTGAGAGGGGTTCATGGAAGGGGGCTTATTGTTCGCATCTGCACAGCTAACGGACACGATGGTCGTGACAACGAGCGTCAGCAGAAGTTTTGATGTGGCAAGGATGTTCATGTGGTCGATCGGGCAATACTGAAACCAAGAAATGCCATGAGTATGCCACCAACAAACGTGAGTGAAGAATAGGCCGCAAACGATAGAACGTCATGACGTTCTAGCATAGCCGTTGTTTCAACTGCGAACGCCGAATAGGTTGTGAAGCCGCCGCACAGTCCGGGCCCAAGAAAAAGCATCAGCGGTCGGGGTGTCGAGTCGGTTCCCTGTCCGTAGGCCGCCAGTGCACCAAGTACAAAAGAACCGGCAAGATTCACCATGAGCGTGGACCAGGGCAGGATGCCAGCGTCGAATGGAAGAAATCCCACGCAGTAGCGAAGCCCGCTTCCGAGAGCGCCGCCTGCCATGACAAAGAGGAGATTAACCATTCCGAAACATACGCCGTTGTTCGGATATCTTTGCCGTTATGAAAACACCTGTCACTCTTGTTACGATCCTCATCTGCGCCGCCATGCTGCGTGCACAGGCCCCCTTTGTCCATACCAACACCATGGTCGATGCGCCAGGATCAGAACCTCGGGAGCACCCACTGGATGTTGAGCGGCTGACGCTTCGAGTGCGATTTGACCCGCCGAAGGGGATTGTCTACGGAACCGTCACCCATGTTTTCCATGTGCTGCAACCACGTGTGGATTCGGTGGAGTTCGATGCCATCAAGATTCGTGTCTCGCAGGCGATGCTTGGGACAACGTCAGTGCGATTCCGTTCTACTGACACCTCCGTCATTGCCTACTTCTCGCCGGCCTTGCGGTGGGACACGCATGATTCACTGACCTTTGTGTACGAGGCCACTCCTCGAAAGGGCATCTACTTCATCGGCTGGAACGACCCGTCAAACCGGATGCGCAAGCAGATCTGGACACAAGGTCAGGGAATCGACAATCGACATTGGATCCCGATGTACGACGAGATGAACGACAAGATGATCACCGAGACAATCACAACCTTTGATGGGACCTATGAGGTGCTTTCAAATGGCACACGGCAGGGAGTTGCATCAAACGCTGATGGCACAAAGACGTGGCATTATCGGATGACCAAGCCACACGCCTCGTATCTGCTGATGCTGGCGATCGGAAACTACACGATCACCGAGCGTCGCTCAGCCAGCGGCGTGCCCATCTACCTCTACTCGTATCCGGACTTTCCTGAGCGGATCGACCCGACATACATGTACAGCGTGGAGTCGATGGATTTTCTCGAGAGCGAGATCGGTGTGCCATACCCATGGGAGTCATACAGTCAGGTGCCGGTGGCCGATTACATCTTTGGTGCCATGGAGAACACTACGGCGACAATCTTTGGCGACTTCTCGCAGACCGACCGGCGGGGTTGGTTGGACCGCTCGTACGTGGGAACAAACGTTCATGAGTTAACGCATCAATGGTTCGGGGACCTCGTTACGGCTCGTAGTCAGAAGTCTGTTTGGCTGCAGGAGAGCTTCGCCACATTTTACCCGCACTTGTTTACGCGTCGGATTTCGGCGCTAGGGGGCGAGGATGGCTACCAGTGGAGCCGGCGCGGCATGCACCGCAGCGCCCTGGCGGCAGGAGAAAAGGATCGACTGCCGATCGTGCATCCTTCATCCGGCTCGGCACGCATTTATCCGAAGGGGGCTTGCGTACTGGACATGATGCATTATGTGTTTGGCGATTCAGCCGTTCGCAGGGTCATCCGGCACTACACGATGAACCACATGTACCGGAACGTCGAAACGAACGATCTCTACCAGTCATTCCAGGATACTCTGGGCCTTGCTCCTGAGTGGTTCTTTGACCAGTGGCTGTATAAGGGCGGCGAGCCCCACTACAAGGTGAGCTACTCGCCAAGCAGCACAATGACCAATGGTGCATCCACCCCGACAACGCTCGTGACCATTGAGCAGATCCATCAGACGGATGCGCTCACGGGGCTTTTCCGCATGCCCGTTGATGTTGATGTCTATTACGCTGACGGAACAACGAGCCGCGTACGCAGTGACGTGTCAAAGCAGATCACAAGCGTGCACGTTCCAAATCCAGGGATGAAGACCGTATCGTTTGTTCTCTTCGATCCCGGCTCGTACGTGTTGAAGAAGGTCACATTTGATAAGACATGGGATGAGCGGCGTGCTCAGCTTGCACGCGCCGCGAACATGATCGACCGATATGATGCTCTTGAGTCGATGCGTTCTGATGCAGACAGGGCAAAGGAGCGCGTGGCACTACTCAATGACGTGATGGCCAAGGAGAGCTTCCACGCCATGAGGTCCGAGGCAGTTCAACAGGCGGCCGAACTTGCGCTCAATGGCACATCCGACGCCTGGTCAGTTGTGAGCAAGGGGCTGTCCGATCGCAGTGCCGACGTTCGGAAGTCGGCGATCAATGCCATCGTCACGGTACCGGCAGATCTTCGTGACCAGGTCGAACAAATGCTTTCGGACTCCTCGTATCAGATCATCCAGACGGCATTGACCAAGCTCGCCCGCTCGTTCCCCAAAGACGTTCGTCGTTTCACCACCCGGGTGGCAACAGTGCGTGGAATGCATGAGCGCGTGCGTATTACTCGCCTGGAACTCGAAGCTGAAGGGGGCTCGCAAGCCGCCCTCGATGAACTCGCCGATCTCTGTGGCCCCGGTTGGGAGTTCATGACGCGTCAGAATGCCATGGGGGCATTCCGCCGATTGGGAACCATCTCGCCCCTTGCCGCCTCGCACATGATTGCCGCGATCTTGAGTACCAATAATCGACTTAGCGCCGTTGCAAGTGGAATCGTCGGAGCATTGTGTGAGCAACCACGACTAAAGGCAGCATTCCGCCAAGCCGTTGCAGGGAAAGAACTTGAGTCGTCTCAAAAGGACCTTCTGAGTGCAATTCTGCGATAATGTGGAAAAGTTGGTGCAATTCTTGCTTCGCGCTCAGGCGTAGGTCCGAAATTGTCAGCGATTTCTGATTGTTTCGAACACGCCTGTTGTCTATTTTCGACAGTTGTGTGCCGTGTTCCCATGGTGGGCGGCACCGTGGACACACTTTGAACCGTGAAAAACGAATCGAAAAAATCTTTTTAACTCCAGGAGGAGCTATGCTTCGTTCCAGTACAGCTTTGGTCGCGTTGCTTGCGGCAATGATCCTCGGATCGTCATCAATGATGGCGCAGCCGGCGATCTCGTTCGTTTCTCAGCCGACAAGCGGCTATGCATGTTTTGGATCACTGTACCGCATGACGTGTATCGCAAACACGCCAGCGACGTCACGCACGGTGTATCAGTGGTTTCGCGACGGTGTCATGCTTAACGGCAGAACCGGAAACTTTTTGGATCTGACGGTCTCGGATTACGGTAGTGCCGGTGTTTATACCTGCATGGTTACCGCCACTGACACGGTGACGTTCACAGGAACATCGACTCTTATGTCTCAGGGCGCCTCAGTGATGGTTGTCCGTGAGTCGCAGATCACGAGCCACCCTACATCGATGGCCGTTGCCATGGGTAGCACAGCAACCCTCATGGTTTCGGTCGAGGTTGTGGGTGCTCCGCAGAACTACGAACCAACCTACCAGTGGATGAAGCGCACGTGGAATGCTTCGACGCTCAGCTATAACGATGTGGCAATTGATGACAATGGCCGCATGTATGGTTCGAAGTCTTCGATCCTCACCATCACAAACGTTGGTGCTGCCGATACAGCCGGAATGTACGTATGCATGGTCACGGGCTTCTGTAAGGGTGCCGTTACGACTCGCGCAGCACGTCTCTTTTCGCCAACGATGGCTGCTTCGAACATGACGCCGAAGCTGTGCGTTGGTGGCACGATGTCTCTCTCATGTGCTACAAACATCCCAACGCTTCCGGAAGGTGGAGCAACATATCAGTGGTTCAAGGGTACCAAGGCGCTTGTGAATGGCGCTGGTGTCACTGGTGCTACGAGCAATGTTCTTGCCGTCAATAACGTCACGAGTGGCGCTGCTGGAGAATATCATTGCGTGGTGTCATACGGCACACGCGAGCTGACCTACAAGTCAAATCCTGTGACGGTAACGGTAGGTGCAGAGCCGACGATCGTTCGCAATCCGGAAACAACAACAGCTTGCGAAGGTCAAGTTCTGAGCCTCTCTTCAGTGGTTACGGGCGAAGGTCTGTCATTCCAGTGGATGCGCGGTTCCGAGCCGATCAAGGGCGAAACGGCTTCGACAATGTCGAAACTTGCAACCCTCGAAGATGCCGGATATTATACGGTTGTTGTTTCGAACGAGTGCGGAGTCAAGACCTCGCGTATTGCCGAAGTTAAGGTCGAGCCACTTCCAGGTATTGAGGCTCAGCCAAAGGATATTGCCTTTAACGAAGGTGCCCCGATCAGCTTCACGGTTCTCGCAAAGGGTCGTAACATCTACAACTACCAGTGGTACCTCAATGGCGTCGCCATCGATGGCGCCACACAGTCCACGTACACTATTGCTAGCGCAAAGCGCAGCGATGAAGGTCAGTACTACTGTGAAGTTTCGAACCTCTGCGGTTCAGTGAAGTCACGTGTTGCTTCAGCTTCTTCTGTCATGGGTGTCACGGACGATGTTGTTGCTAACGGTTATGTTCTCAGCACTGCTAAGCCAAACCCAACGGTAGATGCAGCGGTGATCGGTTATACGGTACCAGCAGCGCAGAATGTCCGTGTTGTTCTGAGCGATGTAACAGGCCGCGAACTCACGACACTCGTCAACGAGGTCGTTGATGCCGGAACTCATGCCGTTTCGTTCAGCGCCGGCAGCCTCAACATTGGCCCTGGCGTGTATAACGTTACGTTGAACGCCGGTACATTCGTTGCAACGCAGCAGGTCGTGGTCGTCAGGTAAGACCAGATCTCTATAAGTAGAAATTCAAAGAGGCGGCAGGGTTACCCTGCCGCCTCTTTTCGTTTACAGACTGTTCAGCTGAGAGGTTAGCGCAGGTCGAGAACTTCCCAGCCCTTCGGGATAGTGTAGCTGAAGAGAGAACTCGGTGTAGCCTGATTCGTCCGCAGCTTTGAGATCGAATAGGTGATCTTCGACGGACCTGAAGTGACGACGATCTTCCTGACGGTTGCGGATGGATCAAGGGTGAGATCGAGAGATGTCACATTGGCAATGATGGCGGCAGGTTGAGGTGCCGTTAGCCGGAGGACAGTACCGGATGGGTTTTGTTCGACAATGCTGGATCGGTACACGGAGATGATCTCAAAGAAAACGCGTTCGAGGGACACATCGCTGGAAAGGGGCTTATAGGCGTTCACGATAACGGACTTCGTGGAGGCTTGAGCATTCCATACCGTGCGTCCATCACATGCTATAGTTCGCCCGCCGGCTTCAATTCGATACTTGCCCCCTTTTCGTGCAACAATCGAACCGGTGATGCCATCTGTACCCGCAAATCGCATACTGATTGATGAGAGCGACCGATATCGTGCGTGGAACGACTCGAGGATGTCCGCTGCGGAAGCATGCAGCGAACCCATGACCATGAGTCCGCCGGCCATAATGTTAACGAGTCTCTTCATAGTTCGATGTGTTCCTATCGTGAAGGTGCGGTGCGTGCCGAAAAGGGACCGCGGAGTCCTGAGTATCCGGTGAGTTCGGCGTCAATGGACCCGATAGGGATCTTGGTGCTCACCTTTACCGGGATTCGTCGCTCATCATCACTCAGCCAAAGCAGTAGCTTGCCCTCGAACTTGAACAAGCTTCCTGATTTAATGACGGGCTCGACAACAACGCACCGATATGTACCGGACTCAAGGTCGATCTGCTGACGTCCGAGGATCTTGACGGCAAGGTCGTGCGTTTCGCGGTCAAAGAAGTTCTGAAGGTAGATCACATCGCCGCGTTTATACGTTGAAAGGTTCAGCGCACGGATATAATAGAAGGCAGAAACAATGTCGTGAACGAACTGCGGAATGGCGAACGTACCTTCGGTAGTTGTGGCCGACTTCGTAACGTGATCAAACGTTGCGGAGAAGTCCTTCTGGAAGCCCCCTTCGCGAATGCTCTGTTCGAACCTCCAGGGGAAGATCCCGTCGATATCTACAAGCGTACGGTACCGGTCGCGCACACGGTAGAGGAAGTCGAGAGACTTCAGTGAGGCAACCTCGAAACGAATGTCGTAACAAGGGCGCCCAGAGATCATCGTCGGCTGTTTGCCGATCGTAAAGGACGCGGTACCCGCCTTGATGAACTTATAGCCGACGCTGTACTCCAAGCGTTCGCCCACGCCAAATGCGTCGTTGACGATGTGTCTCAACGGAGGCCTGTCATCATCGGCGCGCATCAGCAGGGATGCCGAGAGCGTCAGGACAAGGATGATCAGGGGGCGTAGCATGCGAAATGAACCGACGCGTATGGTGAGATTGTCGTGTGCACGCTCTGACGACAATGCATCATTCGCGGTGATCGTTGCGAATGAAGGGGAATTTTGGTGGGCCCGGCCGGATTTGAACCAGCAACCAACGGATTATGAGTCCGCTGCTCTAACCGTTGAGCTACGAGCCCGGTGTTGACCTGTGAGATTAGTTAAACAGTCCGACAAAGATGCCAAGTTGTGCGTTGAGACCGTTTACGCCGATTGACGTTGGGACGTTAACGGCCGGAGAATGCGCGTTGGCTGTCCAGTCCGACGCCGAGATCTGCGCCACGTACGCAGCCTGCAGACGAATGTCGAGGTACGGTGTTACCGCGTACTCAAACGACAGGCGTGGCATCACGCAAATAGAGCTTTGCTCTAGAACCTGCTGCGTTGTTGAGTTCGTTGTAGAGTTCCAATCGTATGTGCCGGCCGAACTCGATGTGGTGATCGTAGAGTAGCCCCATACGATGCCAACACCTGGGATAATGGCAAGCTTTGCCGCAGGAACGATTGCGTATTCGAAATGCAGTGCGCGAGTCGAAATGGCATAATCGATGCTCTTTGTGGATCCGGCACCACCAGGTCCAGGAATGGTCTTCGTGTTGCCCACAGAGCCCGTTAGCCAGGAGAAACCGATGCGAGCGTTCGGGATAACGCCGATAGCTGTGAAGAACTCAGCGCCGGCGAGAATGAACGGTGAATTCATTTCGTCGAGCCCTTGAGATTTGCCGAGAGCGTTGATGTCATCGACCTTTGGCATGAAGAGATTAACGGAAGGACCTATGCCGATGGCAGAATAGGCTACGGTCTCCTCAGGAAGTGGCTCTTCATCAAAGTTCAGCTCATTAAGTCGGTCGTCCTGAGCAAGAGCACTACCAAAGGTGATGAACATCATGACGATGAGCAGCAGATGCGATAGCATAAATGTCGTCTCCACGAAAAGTTGAGTGCGAAGATACGGGGCTCCGTAGATTCGTCGCTATGAAGATCGTCGCCGTTGTCATGGCCGGTGGACTCGGTATCCGCCTTTGGCCGAGAAGCACCGAACGGAAGCCCAAGCAGTTCGTTCATGCTCTGGGTGAAGGGACGCTGATCCAGAACACGGTAGCGCGGCTTCTTCCCATGGTCACACCTGACGACGTCTACGTTGTTACCACTGCCGATCTGTCTCACCATGTGGTCGATCAGCTACCCATGGTCTCACCGGAGCGGATCATCAGCGAGCCATTTGGACGAAATACCGGACCGGCAATTGCCCTGTCGGCCGCAGTTGTTGCCGAGCGTCACGGTTCGGATGTCGTGATGGTAGTTCTGCCGAGCGACCACGTCATACATAATGTCCGGGAGTTTCAGGTTGTGGTTGACCAAGCCTGCACGGCAGCCGTGGATCTCGACAGGATTATGACCATCGCAGTGATGCCAACTCGGCCTGAGACCGGCTACGGCTATATCCAAGTCGGCGATCCCATTCCATGTGACAACCCTCTGGTCAAGGGGCATGCAAAGGCCGTCCTCACATTTGCGGAAAAACCGGATGCCGCTACTGCACAGCGATTCCTTGACGCTGGAGATTTTGCCTGGAACAGTGGAATTGTGGTGGCCACAGCCGGAGCGATCCTTCGGGCGGTTGACGAGTACATGCCTGATCATGCGCCCCTTATCCATCAGTGGCAGAGACGCAATCGAAACACGGACGAGGGATCGGAACTCGAGGCACTCTATCGTCAAATGAGATCGGTGTCGTTTGATGTAGCGGTGCTGGAGCGCGACCCCACGATCGGTGTGGTCGAAGGTTCGTTTGGCTGGAGCGATCTCGGTACGTGGGATGAACTCTATCGAATGTCGCTCAAAGACGGGAAGAACAACGTGATAGAGGGGACGGTTATGGCGATCCGCACATCCAATAGCCTTGTTTCAGCCAGCTCGGGCAGACTTGTTGGCGTGATCGACATGGATAACATCATGGTCATCGAAACCGAGCAGTCTGTTCTGATCTGCCGTCGCGGCATGACCGAGAATGTACGTGATCTCGTTGATCTGCTCCGACGACGTCAGATATCAAAGCACTTTTAGCCCCTTGTTGTGACAGCGTCGCTGAAGATCCTTGCCCACCTATTCGGTCTCGTTGCCATCACAACGATGACGGTTACTGCACAGACGGCAGCGCTGCCGGATTCTACAGCGCAGGCACTGAAGATTGTGCGGCGATCGATGGAGCGAGACCGGCGCGCCTCGGATAGTCTCCGTGCTGTCTGGGATCGACAATGGAAAATCAGTGACAGTCTGCGTGTTGAATCGATGCTGGTGCGCATGCGCAGTGACTCTCTTCGCAAAGCAGTACTAGCCGCTGAACGTCGAGAACTGGAGTTGCTGCAATCGCTGGCGGTACCCGATTCAACGAGCAAACGTGCCGCATCCGAACCGGCTAGGGCGCGTGCCGATTCGACTATTGTTGTTCAAACCGCAAAGGATAGCACGCATGTTGTTGGCGTTCGTCGGATTGCCGCATCTGGAAAGGTTGCTTCAGGACGCACACTAAGTGATACGATCGCTGCAATGGTCTTGCGATCAACGGCCGATACGGGTATCGCATCATACTATGGTGATGCATTCCATGGCAAGAAGACGTCGAGCGGTGAGACATTCAACATGCATGCCCGGACGTGCGCACATCGCTGGTTGCCATTCAACACCAAGCTGCTTGTGACGAATCTCTCCAACGGTCGGCAGGTTGTGGTACGCGTTACTGACCGTGGACCATGGAAGAGCACTCGGATGATCGACCTATCAAAGCAGGCGGCTATCGACCTCGATATGATCCGTGCCGGCACGGCTCGAATCAGCATTCACGTGGTGGATTCCGCGGTTGAGGAGGCAGACGACATCGACGAGACTGACAGTCGATAGGTTGAACGCGTCGGCAACAGTTCGGAGGGGGCTCAGCAGAATGGGATCTTGATTACCTCAGCCTGGAATGTCGTTCCGCGAGCCGAGATCTCGATCGTTGTGCCCGGGCCAGACAGATCCGTCGGAACGTACCCAAGGCCGATACCGACGCCAAGTGTTGGCGATTGGTTGCCACTCGTCACAGAACCGACCGCCGCACCGTTGTGCATGATTGGATAGCCACTACGCGGAATAAGCTTTTCCGTGAGCATCTTGAAGCCGACAAGTTTCCGTGTCGGGCCCGCTTCCTTGACTGCTGCTATCACGTCGCTGCCGTTGAATGAACCCTTGGCCAGCTTGGTGATCCATCCGAGACCAGCCTCGATTGGGTTGGTATCGTCGGTGATGTCGTTGCCGTATAGGCAGTATCCCTTCTCAAGACGCAGCGTGTCGCGTGCACCAAGACCAATCCACGCAATGCCATGCTCGCTGCCTGCATCGAAGAGAGCCGATACAACTGTAGCAGCAACGGTTTCATCGCCAGTGAAGTAGAGCTCGAATCCGATCTCGCCCGTATAGCCTGTGCGCGAAAGGATCATCGGCACCCCTGCCAGCGTTCCTTCGGCAAAGCCATAGTACGGGATACTTTCGAGGTCTGTTGAGGTCAGCTTCTGAAGTGTCTCGATACTCTTTGGGCCCTGTACGGCAAGGAGACTGAACTCGTCGCTGCGATTGGTAAGGTCGAGATTCGGATAGGCGGCTGCGTGCTGGCTGACCCATGCCCAGTCTTTTTCGATGTTTGCGCCGTTCACGACAAGCAGGTAGGAGTTCTCAGCAAGCATGTATACGAGCAGGTCATCTACAAGTCCGCCATCCGGACGGGGAAGGGCAGAGTATTGAGCCTTGCCCGGTGTGAGCTTCGAAGCGTCGTTCACTGTGATCTGTTGAATCAGGGCCAGAGCATCAGGGCCCGATACGAAGAACTCGCCCATGTGCGAAACGTCGAAAATGCCAACACCCGAGCGAACGATCTTGTGTTCGGCGATGATGCCCGTGGGGTACTGGATTGGCATCTCAAACCCGGCAAACGATACCATCTTTGCACCGGCAGCAAGGTGGAGGGCGTGGAACTTCGTCGTCTTCATGTCGTACCTTCGTAAGTGAGTTGCGAATATAACCAGTCAGTGCACCAGGGAGTTTCTGCATGACATCACGTCGAACGGTATTGCGCTCGCTAGCGGCGCTCGGTCCAACGGCCCTCTTCGCATCGGAAGCACTAGCATCCGTTACCAATTGGCTGCCGACTGCCCTTCCAAATGTTCCTGCCTCACTGGTGGCCAACGACGAAGATTACTGGGCTACTGTGCAGCAGGCATTTGACGTTGATCGCTCCATCATCAACTTGAACAATGGTGGTGTGTCTCCCTCGCCCCGTACCGTACAGCAGGCCTTTCGCCGCTATACCGAACAGGCCAACAATATGCCGGCATACGAGATGTGGCGTCACCAGGAGCCGCAGGTAGAGACTATCCGCGAGGGTCTCGCCGATCTCTTTGCAGTGAGTCCTGAGGAGATCGCCATTATGCGCAACGCCAGTGAGGCGCTGGAAACGCTGCAATTCGGCATTACGATGGAACGGGGCGATGAGGTGCTAACCACCACGCATGACTATCCGCGTATGCTGATAACATGGGATCAGCGGGTCCGAAGAGACGGCGTCGTGCTGAAGAAGGTTGGCTTTCCAACTCCGCTGAAACGACGTCAGGACGTCGTCGATGCCATCGAAGCCGGAATCACTGACCGCACAAAGGTGATCCATGTTTCCCACGTGGTCTTTCTCACAGGTCAGATACTGCCGGTACGCGATATCTGTCGATTAGCCGCAAAGCGAGGGATTCGTTGCATCGTTGATGGTGCCCATTCCTTCCAGCACTTCCCGTTCACGCAGAAGGATCTCGAGTGCGAGTACTTCGGCACCTCTCTGCACAAATGGTTCCTCGGTCCGATCGGCACCGGCATGCTCTACGTCAAGAAGGACAAGATCGCCGATGTGTGGCCGCTGATGTCGGCACCGAAGGACATGGATGCCAACATCCGAAAGTTCGAAGAGATCGGCACGCATCCGGCGGCCATGCACAACGCGCTTATCGAATCCATCGCCTTTAACCGAGCTATCGGAGCGGAGCGCAAGGCGGCCCGTCTTCGACATCTGCATCGTGTATGGACGGACCAGCTGGAGAAGATGGAGAACGTGCGATTCCTTACGGACATCACAGATGATGCGAACCAGTGCGGATTGCGGCTGGTGCACATCGACGGAACAGAACCCGGAAAGGTCTCCAGCTATCTCCTGGATAAACATCGCATATTCACGGTATCCATCGGACATGAGGACTTTAAGGGGCTTCGGGTAGCCCCCTCCGTGTACACCACCGTAGGCGAGATGGAGCGCTTTGCCAAGGCCATGCTGATGATCGCCCGAGGCGAAGCCGGATCGGCCGTCTCAGTTGATGTGAAGGGCTGACGCGCCGCTGCGACGCCGTGGCTGCTCGTGCGGCTGATCGGCAATGCCATTCGGCCGAAACACTTCATCGAGCTCCTCTTCCAACGTACGGGTCTGATGGAATCGTTCCTGGTCCCGCACAAAGCTGGCCATTATCTCCAGATGCCATGGAGGTAGCAGCGTTACATGCACGGCATCGTCCCATTCGAAGCTGCTCAGATGAGCCCCCTGCCTCCGGAGTTCGCGCTTGAGATCACCCAGAAGAGCAGTGATAACGTCAGGAATGTCTGCTTCATGTGGCATGCCGATCAGGATATGAATGTGGTCCTCCCGCGCATGTACCGCGCTGCATCGCAAATGCTGATTCTCTACGGTGCTCATGGTGAGGCTAACAAGGATCTCGTGAAGATCCACGGGGATGAGCGTTCCCTGGCGTGGTATGAGGATGAGATGAAGGCCGAGGCTACAGAGTGGTTGCATGGTCAACTCCACAGAATGATGAGGAAATCCGAACGGTGATTCCCTTCTTCGTGCACATTCCGGCAAAAACGTGACGCGTCTCCAGTTCGAGGCGTCCGAACAGCTCTTCACTCGTAGATTGCGCATCCGTTGTCATGAAATTCAGGCAACGAAATAGACCATATTTCATTCAGGTTGAATCAATGATCAACATGCTGAGATCACTCCTCGGTGGCTCCGACAACGGACTCGTCGAGGTCCTGCGTCAGGGGGCGGTTGTTATCGATGTTCGCACTCCGGCCGAGTTTGCCGGCGGACACGTTGCCGGGTCGGTGAACATTCCTTTGAACGAGGTTCCCAATCGTCTGGGCACCTACGATACGTCGAAGCCAATCGTCTTCTGCTGCGCCTCGGGCGGCAGAAGCGGCCAGGCCACATCGTATGCCGAGTCAAAAGGCTATACGGCAGTCAACGGTGGCCCGTGGACGTCGGTGAATAGATCTGTTTCTGAACTACAACAAGGACAATGAACATGACCAGGATCATTTCTGTACTCTTTCTTTTGGCTGTATCTGTGGCCTGTACCATGAATGCCCAGCAGGTTAAGGATGTGGACGTCAAGGCGGCCAAGACGATGATCGACAAGGGCGGACTGACGATTCTCGACGTCCGCACTCCCGAGGAATACAAGGCAGGACATATCGCGAATG
>VEQR01000078.1 GCA_018883125.1 Candidatus Kapaibacterium sp. | reverse complement strand
CTGAATGTTGTCCATGGACGCCGCGCCACGGCTTCGAGCCTCGTCAAGACCCTGGCATGACGGACATGCACGCCGTTGGCTACGCTTTTGCACTCACGCTGCTGGCGGGGCTTGCAACAGGCGTCGGATCGGCAATGGCGTTCTTTACCAAGCGCACAAGTACGAAGGCCCTCTCGGTCTCGCTCGGTTTCTCTGCCGGAGTGATGATTTACGTGTCGTTCGTGGAGATTCTCAATAAATCCGTTATCGCCCTCACCCAGGTTTACGGTCCGGCTCAAGGACGATGGTGGGCTGTTGGTTCGTTCTTCGCTGGCATCGGCCTTATCGCCATCATCGACAAGCTAGTGCCTACGTACGAAAATCCACACGAGAACATGAGTGTGGAGTACATGGATGATGAGCATCGCAGTGCTGAGTTTCGCAAGCGCAATCAGCTGATGCGGGTAGGGATCATGACCGCACTGGCAATCGGGATTCACAACTTTCCCGAAGGCCTTGCAACATTTGTCAGTGCTCTGAATGACCCGAGCTTGGGACTGGCAATTGCCATTGCAATCGCCATTCATAACATTCCGGAAGGAATTGCCGTTAGCGTACCGGTGTACTATGCCACCAACGACCGTAAACGGGCCTTTTTCTGGTCATTCCTCTCTGGCCTAGCTGAACCCGTCGGCGCAGTGATCGGTTATCTGATTTTGTTGCCGATAATGAGTCCGGTGGTGATGGGCGTGCTCTTTGGTTTGGTTGCGGGCATCATGGTATTCATCTCTATCGACGAGCTCCTACCGGCAGCGCGTGATTACGGTGAGCATCATCTGAGTGTGTACGGTCTCGTTGCCGGCATGGCCGTAATGGCTACGTCGTTGCTTCTGCTCTTGTAGGATAATCGAAAAGCATCATGCGTCTCGGCATTATCGGGGGATCATTCAATCCCATTCACATCGCGCACCTGATCATTGCTGATCGGTTTGTTGATCAGCTCAATCTTGATGCATGCTACTTTGTTCCAACGGCGAGATCTCCGTTCAAGGTTGATGATCCGATGCTTGCCAGCGCGCAGGACAGACTGTCAATGGTCCGTCTGGCAACGGAACAGCATCCACTCTTCCACGTCAGCGAGGTTGAAGTCGTCCGCGGCGGTATCTCGTACACCGTTGACACGGTCGGTGCAATGCAGGAGAAGTTTCCGGGAGCCGAGATCCACATCCTTATCGGTAGCGACCAAGCTGTCGAATTTGTCCGCTGGCATCAGTGGCAGCAGCTCCTTCGCACATCACACCTGTGCATTGTGCGTCGCCCCTTTCTACTGACTCCGGAAATGGAAGATCGCCTCACGGAAACACTCACCGTTGATGGTCGCAAACCCACGTGGATTAACGCGCCATTGCTCGAGATATCCTCGACGGACATCCGTGCTCGCGTGCGCGATGGCAAGAGCATCAACTACCTAACGACCAAGGCCGTGCGCGACTTTATCAACGACCACGGGCTCTACCGATAATGGCGCCTCTGGGCATTCAACTGCGTCGGTGGACGCTACAGCTGGTGCTTGCACTGGTTGCGTGCGGTATGATCGCTCCCATGGCGTGGATGATCCTTGTCTCTCTGCGCGAATCTCCAGAGCAATACGGATCACTCAGCCAGATCGTAGCTGCGCCAACCAGCACTGTGAACTACTCCGACGCCTGGACATCTGATAATTTCCTGGGATACTTCGTCAACTCGCTGCTGGTTGCGGCTGTCGTAACTGCCGGGAATGTTGTGTTCTGCTTCTGGGCGGGCTATGCCTTTGCCCGACGCAGATTCGCTGGCAGGGGGCTATTGTTTGCCACAATCCTTGGCGTGCTGGCCGTACCTCAGCAGGTGATTATGATCCCGCTGTATCGCCTTATTGCCAGCCTTGGATGGATCAATTCTTACGCGGCACTCATCGTACCATGGCTCGTTACGCCATTCGGGATCTTTCTCGTGCGGCAATACATTCAATCGATGCCGTCAGAGATGGAAGATGCCGCACGGATTGACGGAGCGGGCGAGTGGTACATCCTTGCACGCGTCGTTGCGCCATTGTGTCGTCCTGTGTTAACAGTCCTTGCCGTTTATACTTTCCTTTCGAACTGGAACTCGTTTTTGTTTCCGTTCCTCTTCACCAATGATGAGGCACACCGCACACTGCCTGTTGGTCTTGCCTTCTACCTCGGCAAGCAGTCCATCGACTGGGGCCACCTGATGGCCGGAGCAAGCATTGCCGCTGCGCCGATCATGATGATTTTCATTCTGTTTCAGAAAAAGATCATCGAAGGTCTTACCGCTGGTGCGCTAAAGGAGTGATGGACAGTACGGGGAAGATAGACTCGCAACAGTTTCGCATTTTTGCAGTCATGACACACTCTCCATCCCTCTCGTCCGCCATGCAGCGGGTGCTTTCGAATCGAACGTTCATGCTGAGTTCACTCGGCACCCTTGTGCTGATCGCCTGCACACAAATTCGCATCCCACTGCCATTCACTCCGGTCCCCATTACAGGGCAGACGTTTGCGGTTCTTGCCTGGCCCCTTCTCTTCGGATACCGAATCGGAGTGGCGTCTGTTGCATCGTACCTCGTTCTTGGCGCTCTCGGAGCTCCGGTGTTTGCTGGGTTTGAATCCTTGGCAGCATTGTGGGGTCCGACGTCGGGCTATCTCATCGGCTTTGCCATTAGTGCTGTTGTTATGGGGCGTCTGCGCGACGCGGGGTTCACCTCGTCGATCCTTGGTCTTACGTCAACCTTGATAGTAGGACAAGCGATCATCCTTCTCTGTGGCAGTGCGGCCCTCTCGACGTTCGTCGGAACCCAGAACGCTATTGCCATGGGCATTACACCGTTCCTTGCCGGTGACATAATCAAAACCATCCTCCTTGTTACGATGATCCGGAGTCTGCAATGGAACGCGGCGAAATAGAACTGCTTGCGCGTCTCATAGCCCGCGAACTCGAACGTTCGAGTCACGTGGAGCTCGCCCCCAAGTGGCAGCATGGAACGGTTATCTTTAAACCTGCTGATGACCGACTAAAGCAACACGAACTGTCGATCGAACGCTTCATGCACAAGATCGTCATGATGCGTGATAACCTCCGTGTGCTCGAGCAACAGATCAATTCTAACAAATCCCTTGAGACAGGCGAGAAGATCAAGCTCCAGGGCTACATCACCCGTATCTACGGGTCGATGACCTCCTTCAACACGTTCTTCGCCGATGAGGAAGATGCGTTTAAGGGAAGCGGAGAGTAGGGAAGAATTACGGAATTACATAGGTACGGAGTTACATAGGTACGGAGTTACATAGGTACGGAGTTACATAGGTACGGAGTTACATAGGTACGGAATTACGGAGGTACGGAATTGCGGAATTACAGAGGTACGGAATTACGGAATTACGATCGATTTGTATTAACCCCGGGCCTTGGCCCGGGGAACGTCAGCCAATAATCGATTTGTAATAACCCCGGGCCTTGGCCCGGGGAACGTCAGCCAATAATCGATTTGTAATAGCCCCGGGCCTTGGCCCGAGGAACATCAGATAATTTTCGATTTGTAATAGCCCCGGGCCTTGGCCCGGGGACCATCAGATAATTTTCGATTCGTATTAACCCCGGGCCTTGGCCCGGGGAACGTCAGATAGTTATCGATTTGTATTAGCCCCAGATCTTGGGCCCGGGGAACGAGCATCGATACGATCACACAGGCACAAAAAACAAACGCCCATCATTGCTGATGGGCGTTTGTGGTATTCGGGAGCGGGACCGACGGGGCTCGAACCCGCGACCTCCGCCTTGACAGGGCGGCGCTCTAACCAAGCTGAGCTACGATCCCTCGTACCGTTACGTCGTGGACCCAAGCGGGATCGAACCGCTGACCTCTTCAATGCCATTGAAGCGCTCTCCCAGCTGAGCTATGGGCCCGTTCGTAAAAACGGAGCGCAAATATAACCGTCCGGAGAGGAATTACAAACTGTTAGCGAATGAATTGAAGATCGCACCAGTGACTGTACAATCCTCCTTGACGTAGGAGCTCGTCGTGCGAGCCAGACTCAACGATTGTGCCACGCGAAAAGACGAATATGCGATCGCATGTGCGGACGGTACTGAGCCGGTGTGCGATGATCACGGTTGTTCTCTCGGACATAAGTCGCTCGAGGGCATCCTGAATCAAGTGCTCACTTTCAGCATCAAGTGAACTGGTTGCCTCGTCAAGAATGAGAATAGACGGATTCTTCAACAGGGCACGGGCGATGGCTACCCGCTGACGTTGCCCACCGCTGAGTTTGAGACCTCGCTCACCGACAAGTGTGCTGAATCCTTCTGGGAATCGCTCGATAAAGTCAAGAGCATTAGCTCCTTGCGCTGCCTGACGAACTTCTTCGAAAGACGCACTGGGGCGACCATAGCGGATGTTGTCTTCGATGGTTCCACCAAAGAGAACAATATCCTGTGGAACAACTCCGATGCTGCGTCGCACCTGCGCCTTGGTGTACGACGACTCGTCCTTACCGTCATACTTGATTCGTCCGTGTGTTGGATCATACAGCCGCTGTAACAGGGCGGCAGTGGTCGACTTACCGGACCCGCTCTCGCCGACAAAGGCCACGCGCTCACCACCATGAATTTGTATGCTGATATCGTTGACGACCAGCACGTCTTCACGATCAGGATAGCGGAACGACACGTGATCAAGCTCGATCGACGAAAGCCGCACGATAGGCGTCTCTGATCCGACATCTTCATCTGGCTCGGAGAGTATCTCTCGAATGCGCACAGCTGCTCCGAGGGACTTCTGAATCTGGCCGTAGAGTTCGGCGAAAGATCCAAGCGCACCGCCAACAAACATTGCATACATCAGGAATGACAGCAATTCACCCATGCGGAGATCGCCAGACTCAACAAGCCGGGCACCATACAGGATAACGGCGGCGATGCCACCAAAGACCACGAAGATGATGAACGTGACGAAGGCAGCGCGCAGGCGAGCCCCCTGAATGGCAAGGCGAACGTTCTCTGATAATGCCGTTGTATAACGGTTGATCTCTTGTCCTTCCTGGACGTAGGACTTCACAGCTGAGATACTTTGCAATGCCTCTTCAACAATGGTGGACGTCTTCGCCAATGCATCCTGCGTTCGCGTACTGAGCTTGCGAAGCTTTCGCCCAATGAGCACAGCGGCCCCAACAATGATGGGCATTCCTACAATGATCGGGATCGTCAGTCGCACGCTTGTTGCAAGGATCAAAACGATCGATCCAACAAGAAATATGGTCTGACGTACGAGCTGCAACAAGGAGAAGGAGAACGTTTCCTGGATCTGCGTCATGTCACTCGATAAACGCGATGAAAGCTCTCCAATGCGATGTCCCGACATGCGGGAAAGGGGCAGGCGGATAATGTGCTGGAAAAGGTCTGAGCGCAGCGAGGAAATCACGCGCTCGGTCGTGCGGGACATTGTCACCGAAACAACGTATCCAACAATTGCCTGACCAACGAGAAGGGCAAGGAAGAAGCCCCCTGTGGACATCAGCGTTGTTGTCTCACTGTGTTCAAGGATCTGATCAATGATCCTTCCGGTGAGCGCCGGAAAGAGCAGACTTACGCCGCTGCTAGGGATCATGAATAGCAGGGCCAGCACCATCTGCCACTTATACGGCCGATAATATTGCAGAAGAAAACTAAAAGTGGATCGCACTGGCGCGGCCATCACTGCCTCCGTGAAGACTGGAGCAGGGGAATCACCGTTCCGGAGATAGCACTGCGTGGCTGGAGAAGTTCATAGATCGCCTCGGCGATCTCTTCGGGATGCACCCACGAGCGTATCTCCTCCTCGGTACCCCACGTCATGTTAGCCGGCGTGCGGATCACATCCGGCACAATGCAGTTGGCCCGTACGCCATGCACTCTTCCCTCCTCGGCAGCCGAAAGCGTCAGCGACACAACAGCGGCTTTCGAGGCAGCATAGGCAGCACGTCGCGCCGTTGGCTGCAGTACGGCTTTTGCACCAATGGTGATGATCGACCCACCGCCATTGGCGATGAGAAGGGGCATTGCAGCACGGAGCACGTTAAAGGTGGTGGTAAAGTTTACCAACATCATGTATTCGACATCGCTGGCCGGAGTCGAGAAAATGGGCTCTCCAGCAAGGATACCACCCACCAGGTGCACCACACCGGTGATGCGTCCCGCAGATGCCGATACAAACCGTCGGCAGTCTTCATCGCTCGAAAGGTCTACCACATCGCGGTCGGCTCCGACAACCTCAACACCGTTATCGATGAGATACTGGTGGACTATACGTCCAAGTTCACCGCGAGCTCCCGTCAGCAGAATCGTCATTGCTTAGATCACAACAAATGGAAGATGGATCACTTGGTCAGGCGTCCGGCATTCAAGGATCCATGCGCCGGCACCAAGACTCACGGCGCTCATGACGGATGTACTCTGCGAGTCGTGTCCAATGACTTCACATTCCTGGGTCTGTCCCGTGATGGCATTTACAAGGCGCGTGCGGTAAGGGGCCGACAGAAGCCCCATTACGGTAAGCTCGCGCGTGCCAGCGCTAATCGGTACGCCAGCAACCTTCGGCGAGGAATGCCGCAGATACTCTTCGGCCACGGAGACAATAACCGATGGAAGGCGCATGCCGCAGGGAACATGAACAACGCGTTGAGTTACTTCTGTGCTGCCCATCTCGGGGTAGACCGCCGTACGAGCGTCAGATTGGGATGTTGCCGTGATTCGGTACGCAGCTTTGCCGCCGATAAATGTCTTGTCATCGAGTTCAAAGATGTAGAACTGACCAATGAGTTTGCGCCCTTTGATGATCGTGCTTTTTGTGTTGTCGGGAGAGGTCATCGTCAGCTCCGGCTCCAACGCCTCAATTGAAAATATCGGGGCAAGAACAACCGTTGCACCATTGACGATGATAACGGCTGGCTCGGCGATCGTTGGGCCCAGCAGACAGGCAGCGGTTACGATGTTCACCGCACCATGACCCAGAATTGTGTCGGGCGTTCCGGCATAGACCGATGCACGCCTCATAGCATCGCGGATCTGCCACGAACGAAGATTCGGATAGAGTTGTCGTAGCAGTCCGACCTGTGCTGCCACATACGGCGTAGCAAGTGATGTGCCGCTGGCTCGAATGATTGCGCCGTTGACAGACTGCGTTGGCACCTTCATGCCCGGTGCAGCAAAGTCCGGCTTTTGTCTTCCTGCCGCGTTGGGTCCCCATGATGATGCAAACCACGGGGTGGCTCCATCAAGAGAGATTGCTCCAATCGCCAGAGCGCTATCGGCATCGGCCGGAGTGGAGATGGATCGGCCACTGGGGCCGTTGTTTCCTGCTGCCGTTACGCAGATCACGCCACGCGCTGCGGCAACATTGATTGCTCGAGCTGCGTAGGTGGTCCTGCCATCCAGGAGTTCATAGGGGGTGGACTCATCCGTACTATCGAAGGAACGATACCCAAGCGATGAACTGGTGATATCAACGCCATTCTTCTCCAGCCACCAGAGGGCTTCGACGTAGTTGTCTTCTTCTATGCGGCGCTCATAGCGCATATCCTCGGTCTTGGCCAGCAGATACGTAGCAAACGGGGCAACACCCATGACAGAGTCCGTATGCCACGCGGCCGCCACCGACATGATCACACTCCCGTGCTCGTCCTGCGAACCAACATCATTACCCTGGTTGGCCGTCACGCTGCGGCGAAAGATGAAGTCATATTCCTTTTCGACGTTCAGATGGGCAAGTGAGGACATCGCCCTCCAGCGAAAACCGTTATCGATAACGCCAATGCGAGCCCCCTGACCATAGACGCCAAGATCGTGCATGGCATTGACGTTGCCCACCTCGAGGAATTCGGTAGAATGTGTTTCCGGTATGGGGCCGCAATCATCCGGCAGTGCCAGCCCATAAGAAACCGTATTACACGCAACGGCTGACTTGACGAAGGGAAGGGCCTTGATGCTGACGGCCTGCTGGGAGTCAAGATCCACAACGATATAATTGAACCACGGGTTCGAAGTAAGGACGCTATCACTGAAGGACCGGATGGCCTGCACGTAAGGCCCGTGGATGGGGCGATCCACTTCATTGAGCTCGGGATTCATGCCCACCGCACGCCGTCGGTTGAGTGCCCTCGGATGGTACTCCCGAATTGTCTGCTCATAGATGTCTGACCCAGGAATGAAATCTCCAGGGCCCTTATCGATGAAGGTAATGCGGTGCGGCTGACCCTGAGCAATTGCCTGACGTCCATGGCATGCAGCCAACAGCAGCAGGGCAACGACGATAATGGTTTCGTAGGTTTGCGAGCGTTTCATACGAGAGAGTAATGACTTCGACATTTGACGGTGAAGAGTCCCTGCGGCGACGAGTTGCAGCACGACGACAAGCAGCATGGATTGATCGTGCAGGCCTAACGGCGATCCAACTGACGGGAGCAGACCGCATTGATCTGCTTCATCGCCTCACAACCAATGATCTGCGCAATCTGCAGCCAGGAAATGGTCGACAGACCGTCCTGCTTACCGACAAGGCGCGGATCATAGACGTTGTGACCCTCCTGCATGATGATGATTCAACGCTTCTGATCGGTTCCCCGAACGCCGGCTCGGATATCGTGCCGTGGGTACGAAAGTACGTCATCATGGATGATGTTCGGCTGAAGGATATCTCCGTATCTATTGATGCCATCGAGATCGCCGGTCCCCGAGCTGCGGACATTGTTGAACAACTGCTGCAAAGCCCCGTATCAACCTTTAGCATTGCCAAGTGGATACGTGTCGTTCTGGGTGATGGACAGATTCTCACAATCGTGCGTCTGCCGTCTGCCAGCGAAGTATCCTATTGGATCATCGGAGACAAGCAGGCTATTTCCGGCGTACGCAATCATTTGACGAGTCTTGCAGAAGAACTCCCGCAGCTCAGTGCCAACGATGCTGAGTACCTGCGAGTGCTGGCTGGCATGGGCATGCGTGGACATGAGTGGACGCAGGCGTACAATCCTCTCGAGGCGGGCCTTCTTCATCTGACATCCTTCGCAAAGGGCTGCTACATTGGCCAAGAGGTGGTTGCAAGGCTCGACTCGTACAACAAGGTAAAGCAGCGCATCATGGGCCTTGTTAGTCAACGACCAGTGGCTGAACTGGATGCGATTACTGCCGACGGCAATCCCATTGGCGTTGTGACCAGCGTCGTCAAGAGCTGCGATGATTCAATATGGTTTGCCCTGGCATACGTGCGTGGTGAACACGCCCATCCGGGATCAGCCATTACCGTTATTCACGATGGCATTGCGATTACGGCTGAACTTGTGCTTCCACCAATGATCGATCCGTCATGCCAGTAGCGATCGTTGTTGGCGGTGCGCGTCGCATCGGTGCTGCCATTGTCAGGGGGCTGGCCGATGAAGGATACGACGTTGGTTTCACGTATCACACGTCACAGTCAGCAGCTGAAAAGCTGTCGGCCACGCTCTTAGCCGCCGGACGTAAAGTGTCAACGGCTCGCTGTGACATCACCGATCCCGACGCACTGACACATGCACTTCATGAACTTTCCTCGGTACTTGGTCATGCACATGTCGTGATATCCTGCGCAGGAGTGTTCCCACCGGCAGCTGCTGTTCAGGATCTTACAGAACAGCACATGACAGAGGCATTCCGCGCCAACACCCTGCCGCTTCTGACCATTGCACGGCAGTATCGACTACAGTGCTACGAGTATCAGCAATCAGGACGAATCGTCGTAATCGGTTCGCTTGGTGCGCGCGAGATTTGGCGAGACCGCGCCGCGTATAATGTGAGCAAGGCCGCCCTTATGACGTTGGCTCACTCGCTGGCCCGGAGCCTCGCTCCGCAAATCAGTATAAATACCGTGGCACCTGGTGCGATTGCTCAGCCCCTTGAGCGCCGTGATACGGATTCGTCACTCGTCGATGTTTCTCGGATTCCTATGCAGCGTTACGGAGAAGCGGCCGACGTTGTGGACGCAGTGCGGTATTTTGCGCGGTGTTCGCCGTACATCACCGGCCAGACCATCGTCGTTGATGGTGGATACGGCCTGGTCCGGTAGCCGGCTTTCGTCACTTCCGTACACTATGATCCCTCTATGCACATGAATACTTCCGTCTCTCGCCACACAAAGTTCATACTGGCCCTTGCGGTTGTGCTTCTGGGTACCGTGCTACCGATGTCCAGTATCGCCGGTACGGTTACCATTCTCCCGCTCAGCCCAAAACAGGGTGGTACGGTTACGATCGAATACACACCGCTTGAATCGGATGCTCAAATGATAGAGGCCGGCAATGTGCATGCCGTTGTGTACCTGTTCTCGCTCGATCAGGAAGGCGCCTCAGCTGTGGAAGTTCCGCTGGAACGCAAGTCGGGCCGCTGGACAGGAAGTACTGATCTTCCTCGTGAAAGCGTCTATGGAATCGTTAAGGTTGGCAATGGGCGCGACTATGATCGCAACAAGGATCTCTTCTGGGAGTTCCTCGTATCGAGCGACGGCACGCGTCACGTAGAGGGTGCAAATATGAAGGCTGCCTTGGCACGGTTCGGACAGCTTCCAGAGTCGTACCGGATGAAGGAAGACCTCGACGATGCAATCGATCTCCTCGATGCTGAAGCGCGATTGTACCCGAAGAACATCCTTGCGCAGCTCAACTACATCATGATCGCCAAGGCCACCAATCGGCTTGATGAACGGGAATCCCTCGACAAGTATCGCGAGCTGACTGCATCCGTGATGCAGATCGCCACGCCGAATCAGGCGCTTGCCCTGTATCAGGCCTATTTGGCGCAAGAGAAGTCGAATCAGGCAACGAGTGTGATGGAAGAAGCCACACGACGTTTTCCGTCATCACTCGTCGTAGAGCAAGGCTCACTTCAGAAGCTCTCGCAGGCCAAGAGTTACGAGGACTTTGTTGAAGATGTCCAGACACATCTCAAAGCGTTTCCAACATCAAGTGCACGTCAGAATCTCATCGATGCCGTTGTTCAGGGCGCCACTCAGCAGGGGACGTTCCGACCACTGATCAGTTTCTTGGACGCAATGCCGTTTGTACCAGCGATGAGCTACTACCGCTCTGTGAACGTCATCGGAGGCGTCGATTCGTTGCGCTCCGAGGCGTTACGGCTTATTGAGGACGGTCTCAAGGCTTCTAAGGATGCGTCGCGCAAGCCGCGTGACGTCGGACAATCAGCGTGGAATGAAGAACAGCGCATTGCCCGCTCGCAACTCCATTTCATTAAGGGGGCTATCGAGCGCATTCAGTCGCGAAATGATGATGCCATTGCCTCTCTGGAACAAAGCATTCAGATCGGTGGCGATGATGCCGAAAAGGTCAGCATCCAAATGCTCATCGAACTCTATCGGTCTGCCGGGAAGAACAGCAAGGCAGTTACCATGGCTGAGAAAGCTCTTACGACGGGAAATTCGAACCAAGCGATTGTTGACGCGTATCGTCAACTTCTTGCCGAAAATGGAAAGGATAGCACCGAGATTGCCGCGGACGAGGCCAAGCTGCGTTCCTCGGGACGGCGTGCGATGGCAAAACGTATGCAAGGGGAGTTTCTGAATATTCCGGCCATTGATGGCACATTCACCCGACTTGATGGATCGCCGGTGAAGATCTCCGACTGGAAGGGCAAAGTAGTGATCATCGACTATTGGGCAACCTGGTGTGGTCCGTGCCGGCAGTCCTTTCCATCATTGCAGAAGCTGTACGAGCGCTACCGCACTAACCCGAACGTCGTCATCGCCGTGGTCAACGTTTGGGAAAAGTCATCAGATCGTGTGC
>VEQR01000077.1 GCA_018883125.1 Candidatus Kapaibacterium sp. | reverse complement strand
TTGATCAGCGATCTTGTCGGGATGTCCGGGCGATACAGATTCACTCGTCCAGAGATAGCGTGACATGGGGCTCCTACTATGTGTGATGATAGTGATGGTTACTTGATCTTGAGCAAGGCACGTCCGACGCGAATCGGTTCGTGATGTTCACCGGTAAATCGTCTCTCCTGCACATCATACACGTAGGCGTGATCGAACGTATCGCGAAACAGTACGTGCGTTGGCCTGCCAAACGGCGAGCACAGATAGGCCTTGTCGCGCAGTCCTTCATTCAACATCGCAGCGATGTCAACCAGCTGTTGTCCGGTACTTGTCTGAGCTGCGATCTTCTCGGGCAGTTCCACGCGCTTGAAGGTATCGACGCCCAGCATTGCAACGACGAAGATGGGCGACGGGATACTTCGCTCGTGGATCACCCAGAGGTGCGGCACGAATTCGGCGCGTGCACGGAGCTCTGCGGCCAGTGCTTTTTCCCGACGCGAGGCTTCGATGAAGCGTCGGGTATCCTCCAGCACTTCGTCGAAGCGTTCTCCTGCCAGAAGGGGGCACGCGCGTATGCGAGCGACAAGGTCAACGTCTTCCAAGCCCCCTTGCAGAAGCCTGTCATAGCGTCGAAGCGCCTTCGCGGAATTGCTGAAGCCCAGCAGTGAAGGGATCTGGCCTCTCCGGATCCCGTTGGTTGCGCATTGTTGCGCAAGGTATGCCTGCAGTCGCATGGTGCACCTCATCGTTCGTAGCAGTACCACCGGCTCCAAACCGGTTGGTGGTCTTCACAGGGCTACGTCCCTCAGACCGTCGAGATGAGTTAGTTGTACTACAAAGATACGGGTCAGGGGGCTGCGGCACAAACAGCCTCCCGAATCTCAGATGTGGTCAGTGAAGTGGTCGACAACGGCGAGAAACTCTTCAAGCTCTGGCATCTCGCTTCTTTCGTTGAGCCAGCACCTAAGGTACTCGAACAGGACCTTATAGAATTCAGTCAGTTGCGGATACATCGTACTTCCTATCTCCATCTCAGGCATCTCAGCGATTGGCAGTGTTTCGTCTTCAAGTGCATCATAAAGACGATCACATAGAGACTTATCTCGAGAGTACTTATTGAGATCATACATCTCTAGGATCAGAATCAGATGATCGAAGGTCATGGGCTCACTTAATGACATCATTCTTTCACCTGACGGCCCATCATCCTGTTCATAATATTCATTAGCGATGAAATAGAGATAACTGTTCGTACCATCCTTCTTCTTTTCGACGTGACAATACACCCTCAATAAATCATCGTGCATCGTTGCGGGTAGCTCGTAGTATGCTACTTCATGATAGACCGAAAAGGGGTCCTCTTCGTCTATATCCTTCTTCCGCTTGGGTTTTACAACTGGCCGGAACTTGAAATCGAACTTCGACAGGTCAGGGATGGGGGGATAGGTTGAGACGTCAACCGTGACATCATCTTCTGTGCTGTCGTTACTACCGGACAATCTCACACGAAGTGATTCGACTTCTTGCCAAAACAAATCAATTCGCTCGCTGAAGCGTGCTGAGTTCTTCAGCACCTCTTCTATATTCTCGAAGCGCTCGAGTGCAATTCCGGAGGCCAGATCCCGATTCAACACGAATAGATCATCGAAGAAGGTTGCCACCTGATCGCGGATCCCCGTCGCGATCTTAATCATCTCACTCACACTCGCTTGATCGTGCTTCCCCTCATAAGTTCCCTGCTCGATTGCTTCAAGCATCATTTTTAGCGAATTGCATATAGCATCGACTTCGAGCTGGGTTTCTAACAGGGTCCGTGTTGTCCTCTGGGTATGCTCTTGGAGCTCCTCGGCCAGGTTCTGGAGTTTCTCGTTCATGGAAGACCTTTCGATGGAACAGTTCGCTAACGATGATGTCTACTGCTACGGCGGATACTTGCTAAACTTTGATCCGTAAGCCAAGCGAAGATAGTGCTGGCGTTCGAATCACAGATATGCGCACGATGTGAAAGGACCAATATTGACTTCGAATTGCTCGGGTTGTTTTCGATGTTGCCGCGTGCCTATAGCGTGCAACCGCCGACGAAGGGTATATTTGGCCACAGAAGAGATTAGTATCACCAGAGTCTTCACACATCATCCAGCTATTCTATGAGCATCTCCACACAGTTCGATCAGGCGCTGCATTACGCCACATGGATCCATGCAGGACAAAAGCGCAAAGGCACAGACATCCCCTACATCGCGCACATTCTTGGCGTGGTGAGCATTGCGCTTGAGCACGGAGCAAACGAAACGGAGGCCATTGGCGCCTTGTTGCACGACGCTGGCGAGGACGCAGGGGGCGAGGGGCGCATCGAAGACATCCGCCGTCGGTTTGGTGCGGCCGTTGCGGACATTGTCGACGGTTGCACCGACACCGTTGAGTTTCCCAAGCCACCATGGAAGGAGCGCAAGCAGAAGTACATCGATCACGTTGCCTCTGCATCGTCATCCGTGATCTTGGTCTCGGCTGCCGACAAGCTCCACAACGCACGCGCAATCCTCTCCGACTTCCGTGAACTTGGCGATGACCTTTGGTCACGCTTCAAAGGGGGCAAGGAAGGTACCATTTGGTACTATCGCGAACTTGTCAACGCCTTCCGCAAAACCGGCGACACTCCCCTGCTACGAGAGCTGGATGCCGTCGTCAAGCAGATCGAGGAGATGGCTGGGGAGGGGTGAGGTCTTAACTGGGCCCTCTAGAATCCAACATCGCTTACTGCCGTCTTTACCCAATGATTCGAGTAGGCAACCTGTGTCATGGTCAACTGCGAAGGTCGACCGCGTGACATGCAATCGTGTCAGATAGCCTGAACCTTTCAACTGTTGATTGCATCCACGGGCGCACTAGCGAACCCACGGACGGTTAGTCTAGGTCAGCCGATTCCAGGGGTTGGTTGGTCACACTGCGATGCATTTTAAGCTTGGCGAGGACGTCAGGTCTCAAGAGGCTTGCTTCCACGTTTGTCACGACTTCTTCGATCAATGGCCACATAGGTTTGAGTGCACAGAGAACCTCGTCCTTGCTCACATTGTAGAATTTATCTATGTCAAATGACCAACTCTTGGTGAAATGAACCAGATATTGCTTACCGCTTGGCTTCTTAGCTCCGTCAACCTCGGCGACGGCTTTACGAAGCACTTCCTGGAGTTCTTTGTTATCAGTTGGCGGGATGACTGACTTAAAGACTAACTTGCCTTTTTGCCAATAGAAGTTGATTTCAAAGAGGAAAGACTCCTTCCCAGGCCATCCTTTACCGAGGTGCGGGATAACAGGCTCAAGTTCTTTTGTCAAGAATCGGACGAAGCCCTTGTTCTTTGACTTGGTGCACCACCCAAAAGACTGAATTTCCTCCTCAATGATGCGATACAAAGATTCGGCTATGTCCATTTTGTTTTCGAAGACAAAATCAAACAACTCTTTGTGATTTCGGTAAATCACATCTGCTAACTTCATCACTTCGTCGTTTGCCATAATGTCGCGTTTCAATAGTGAAATGTAGTCTTGGATGTATCCCGCCGTCTTTTCGGAAATCTGACCGCTGTGTAGCTGAACAATTCGTTGAAGATGCTCCACAATAAGTTGATACGACATGGGGATCCAATGCTGTGCTTCAGCAAAATCGTTCGGTTGTTCACCCGAAGGTGTCAGATATACGTACACAACAAAATCTTTGCTTGCGCGATACTGATCTTCGACAATCCTTCGATATCTGGATAACTGCCCTGTAGAGTCGGTCGAATCGACTTTGTTTTCCAAGCAAATGACCGCTCTTTCACTCTCGATCAATATGTCAATATTCTTCCATTCTCTTCGCACCTCCAATACGGCAGTCGCTTGTTTCTCAAGTTGAATCGACTTGTTGACGCCGGAGCCAGACGCGATTGATAGGTGGCGAAGTATTCGTGTTATAAACAAGGCACCAAGTCCATGATTCGCATTCGGATCTAAAAGCCAAGCAAGAAAATTCGAGTGGCGGATTTCCTGCCGTTGGACAGCCAGAAGTCTGAATATGTTTGGGTGGTTCAGCTCATTCTGGAGCCTGTCTATGTCATCGTTATCCCGCATACGATGGTATAGTTCTTCGATCCGGCTTAGGTCCATCTGATCTGTGCTCATTAAAGTCCTGGTGTTTCGGTAAGCAAGTATTCGTCAAAGGTAGTGAACGCAATCACATTGCTACCACGTGATTCGTGCTGTGAAGGATGGACGGGCACCTCACAACACCGCCACAAACTCCGCTACTACAGCAACTGCGCCTTCATCCTCGGGGGTGAGTTCGATAGTGTTGAATTCGCGGTTGAGTGGGCTGAGGGTTACCTTAACGTGACGCCACGTGCCGTCAGCATCAGTTGACTTTTCGCTGGAGTATCGCTTGACGGTGTAGCGCTCGCCGCTTTCTGGGTCTCTCTCTTTTCGAAGCTGGACGAGGACAATCTTACCCTGACGCGTGCCTTCTACAGGTGCTCGGAAAACACAGTACGAACCGTCAGGGATGTTTGGCTCCATTGACCGACCGACTACCCTCGCGACAAACATGCCTTTACGAAGCTTCAAACCAAGGTCCACAGCAACCCATTGGTCCCATTCGGAGTCCTCGGGGACATACTGTGGTTCGCTAAAGGCGCCAGCTGCTGCTTTCAGTGGTACGAGCGGGAGGCAGGATATATAGCGTTCGGCAACACTCGGATTCACTAGTCGTAGCGTGGCCTGTTCCGTGGTTATGTCGAATTGAGCTGAGGTCTGTTCCGATGCGCTGAACCATTGCCTGTCATTGCTCAACTGAGTTGTCAAGGTTGAATTGTCTAAATAACGTGCCAAGCGCCTGAAGTGTTGAACCATCGCCTCTTCGTCATAGAGTTCGCTTGCTGCTATCTCGATAACTCTATATCCATTGTTGCGCAACCAGTCGCGGATCAGACGGTCCTGCTCGGCGGTTGCCGGGTTTCCGTGCAGGTGCTGACTCAGCCCATCAAGATATATGCATACGCCCTCGTCTGCAGCATGATCGACAGTGCGGTAGATGACGTCAGGAGTAGTCGTTCCGATCGAGCGATCAAGCTTCAGTTGCTCACCACGAATACCATCTGCAAAGCCCGCGGCTACAAGCAACTGCCGAAGTCTACGCTCGGCATCGTTGACCGGAAGTGCACTGTTAGATGCTGCCTGCGAAGGTTGTTTCGCAGGTATGTCATGGGCCGCGACGAGTTGAGTGCCCCACGTTTCTAGCTTCGTCGATGCAAGATGCCGGTCCAGATGTTTATGGTAGAAGCTATTTCGGAATGTCTGCAGACAGTCAATACAAGAGGATTCACAGGAAGAAGGACATCCTTCGACAATCGCTTTTGCGGCCGCAACGATTTCGTCGAAGCGAGCACAGAGCTGGTCAAGTAGTCCTGAACCACCGGGCATCGGATCCCACAGAAGCGCGTCGACTTCGTTGCGATCAACATGACCGATCACTAGAATCTGCAGGTCGTCAATAGTCATGTCAAGCACCCGGGCTGCCGCCATACGAAGTGACTCGAGGACACTATACGCTACTTGCTGATTGCTGCATCCAGGCAGACTTAGTGCGTCAGCAACAACGTCGGCATAAAATCCAGTCGAGGTGACCTTGCGTCCGCAGCGTTCCTCATGCTGTGTCTGGAATTTTGTGCGCTGAATTTCGGAGGACATCGGCGAGACACTTTGACCACAGACCGTGCAAACAGGATAGCCATAGCGCTTGTGTTGTTCAATAACACGACTCGCACCGACATTGACAAGGCGCATACGTACGCCCCTTCGCAGATGTACGGTCTGCGTGCCCCATTGGTAGGCCTTGCCCCCATTGTGCTGTTCGCGCTCTATGCCGTAGACCGATACTCCCATTTGGAAACGGAGCTCTTCATCATCCGAGATGTGCGACTGGTGCGTAAGATCAACGTCACAAATCGCCATGGCCTGCACGACGTGGGAGCTAAGCCCTGCGGACGCAGCGTTGACGTTTGTGGGCTTAACTGCTTGTCTCTCAACATTGACCTCAAATGCTGGTATTTCCATCGAGCCTTCTTCAGCGTTCCAGTGATAATACCTAGCAGTAAATCGGTTGCCATTCGCATAAATGAGGTTCCCAGGCATATACTCACGGAGGGCAACACTCGGCGTGCGTGGTAACGAGAAGGTCATGGAACCAGTTCGCCAATTTGATATCTCTGCAGTCCCAACCACCGAGCCAACCTCCAATCCATAGCCAGGCAAGAATCCTTCAGCCGCGAGGACTCCAAAGGTGTTTACATCGTCATATCCCTCGGCGTCGCGACGCCCCCTACCAAACGTTCCCTTTAACCTTTTCACCAATGCATCGCATCGTTTAAAGAGAGATTCGTCCTCTTGTTCGAGCGTTCCTTGCTCTTCGCGAATTGCATTAAGTCGCCTAATCTGATTGGTCGCCCAACGGAGACGTCGGCTCAGCCGAGCGACGACTTCGGTCAGTTCCGGTACCATCGAAGAAATATGTAGCCGCAGCGCCGCGGGGGTCGTAACCACAGCATCATGTTCGGGCCAACCCTGTTGAAATGCCGTTTCAACATACCGACATAGATCATCGAGATTCGCTTCAATCAATAATCGCAACGGAGTAAGATCGAAGGGGTCAGTGCGAAGCACTTTGCCGTTGAACAGGTACGGCGTTACACGGTCTGGCAGACACGTCTTGAGCACCTCTTCGATGTGCTGTCGCTCATCGCTTGATCTTGCTGCGTCACGCGCATACTGGTGCAAACGCGTAATGACAGTTGCGTGCACGTGTTTGCCTACCATGACTTCATTGCGAAGGTTGAACGCCGGTGGATCAACACGTCCAGCCAGCAGTTTCGGGGGATCGTTGAAGTAGGAACGATCGTGTGATACAGGTCTGCAATACGTGATGTCGACTGCCATGCGATGCCGCCGTCCCGCACGTCCAGCACGCTGCCAATAGTTGGCTGGTAGTGGTGGTACGTTGCGCATCAAAACGGCATCGAGCTGTCCGATATCTACGCCCAGCTCGAGTGTAGGAGTACAAACGAATGTGTTGATGACGTCCGACTCTCCTTTGAAGAGGTTTTCAAGACGTTCCCGCTCATCATTTGGAACCATGGCCGTATGCTCCTCTGGTCGAAGCATAGAATAGCCCTGATCAAGGAGTTGTAGGTCATAGTTGTCAGGATCCTCAGTAACAAACACCAGTTTTCCAGTGCATCGCCATGCTTGACAAGTGTCATTGGGGGTCGGCGCGTCACACTTCTACGACAGCTAACGCAGCGCCATACGCCATGATTTGACTGCAATCGCAAACGGTCAGCATCTACTTGGTACACGCCACTAACACGGGGTAATGCCTTGAGCTTCGAAGTCTTAAGCGTTACTGGGCACAACAGCTTTTGCTGGACAAGAAAATCGAATAATCCCGTGAGGAAATGTTCAACGTCATCGCTGGCAACACCCCACTTCTTTGCGACCTGTCGCATTACTGTATCACCACGGCCACCTAGCCACTGCGCAGCAAGTGAGGATTTCTCACCATGATCGCGACGTAACTTTGTGCCAACAGGACCGCCCACCTGCGATAAATACCCGTTGAGTACCTCTTGATCGCCATCCATCCAGTAACGACTAAACACATGATAATCGCGATCCCAAAGGATTCGCTTTCGCCTGAGATAATCGAGGACACCAGCAACGCCCTCTCGAAAGACGTCGATTGGCATGCCAAGCTTCAATGCTGTTTGTTGTATCCAGGGTAAGGCCGATGTAAGACCGTCGTATTCAATGTGCATACGGCCCCAAGGCTCAAGACCAATGGCTTGACGAGACGACAGTGTTACTTCTCGCAGCACCTGGATGCGCAGAAACTTGCGACGTTCCAATTGGTGACGCCCGCCGCTTCCTTCCTTTCGTTGCACCTTCCATACTTCTGGTGCGAGTGCACGCGAAAGTGCCTCGTTGGATTCGAGAACATCGTCAAGATAACGCGTAAGATCACCTACCGACGTGACGCCATTCTTAAGACCTTCAGCCATGAGCGCGCGAAGTCGGAACCGTCGGGCGTGATCCTTCATCCATCCAGCTTGAAACGCAGCATCCTGTCTATTATCACAGAACACCAGTAGACGCGGCCGCTCTGAATGATGCACCATGTCTTGTGCTAACACGTGGACGTCTGCAACATTGGTTGCGCGCACAGGCCGAGCAGGCTCACGATAGTAGCTGCCATGACCATGGCCGATTGATTTGCACGATAGACAACTTGTGAGGTAGCCCGGGTTGGCGGCTTTCTGCTGAACGGCGTAGAGCTTGACCATATCACCGCTGTCGCCGCAGCTTAGACAACGGCTTCCAGACTTGGGATGTGCGGCACCACAGCTACGGCAGAAGTAGAGGGATTCCGTGCGATGATGGTCATCGAGCGTTTCATCACCATCGGACTCCTCGTTGTCGTCACTGCTACCGCCAAGGAGTCGATCAAGAAGTACTACACGCGTACCGCCATTCGCCTCTGCAAGCGGTTGCCAGTATGACGTGTCGCCGGAAGCATCACCGCCGCCTGGATGCTTACCGGTAAAGTCAAAGTCCTTGAGAAAACTCACGAAGTAATGCTGCCCGCAAGTCGTGCACGTTGTCACCGGAAAGTGCGCGTGCGGTGCCCCTGCATGATGCTCATGCAATTCGTCTTCGGCTGCCAACCAGAGCTTGGGGCTGTTCTGCGCCTTGGGGAAGGTAACGACGGCACCACTGATACCTCGAACAAAGGCGTGGACTACAGGTCGTAAGAGCGGTCGATTACCTTTCCGAGCAGCAGCGCCCAATGTCAACCACGCGAGAACTTCTTCCTCACTCACGTTGCGTCCTACACGCACCTTAAGCTGTTCCGGTAGGTGACGCAGCTCCGTGGGCTTTGCGAGGAGGTCGGCAAGTTGGTAAGCGATTTCGTTGCTGGACAATGCATCGAACAACGACTCGGACCACTCGCTATCAGGTAACACAGAAGCAGCCAGGCGTTGGTAAATGCTACGCACAGCAGCACCGGACGTGTCTTCAACGGCCGTAACGGCATCGGACAACAATACTGACGGAGATTCCTTCGGTTGCTTAGGTATTGTCCTCTGCGGAGACCATTCCTCCTTCTCGTACGCTTCGCCAACCGTTGTCACGGCGTCTGCATTTACACCAAAGAACCGCGAGGCAAATTCTCGCGCGGCATGCGGATTGTCTTTGTCAACAATGGTGGCTGATGTTGCAACACATACTGTGTCTTGTGCATCACGACCGCAATACGCACGCAAGCGTCGAATCAGACATGCGGTTTCGGCGCCTTGCGCACCAGTAAACGTGTGTGCTTCGTCGAACACAAGGAAGTCAAGTCGTGCACCAGCAAACAATTCTACATCTCGTTGTCGAGTCAGCAACAGCTCGAGCTGCTTCACATTTGTGAGAAGTATTCGTGGCTGCCCTCCAGGACGTCGCATTTCTTCACGAGAGCAGACCTCTTCAGCAGGGTACACCGTATCGCTACCTTTTTCTGCATGGACCTTTGCAAGGCGAGCCTCATAGTCGGCACGTGAAGAACCCTGCTTCAACCGAATACCGGCCACATCGGATTCATGTTCGGGTGTTTTGCCAACGTACATACCAAAGCTGACACCGGTTCCTGCAAGCAAGCCGCGTAAGCGTCCTAATTGATCTTCGGCCAGTGCATTCATCGGATATACAATCACAGCCGTGATTCCAGGTTCTGCACCGGAATCTCTCAACTCAAGACACTTGCTCACAATTGGATAAAGGAAGCACTCGGACTTACCCGAGCCTGTGCCTGTTGAGACAAGCGTCGTCGTACCGGCATGGATAGAACGTATTGCCTCTTCTTGATGTCCATACACATGCGTGATCTCCGCTGGGATGCGCTGTCGCATATGCGGATGAAACACGCCTTCATGAATCAGCTGTTCGACAGCTGCACCTTGCCGGAACGGACGTGAAACGCTGACGAACGGTCCCTTGATCAGTGGCGAGTTACGCGTTGCGTCTAACGAAAGTAGCTCGCGCATTTGTGTGTGCAGCCTAACATCAGCAAACGGATACGCGGTAAGCTGATAACGCAGAAAGCTGCGAACGATCTTCTCGGTGTAGACGATTGGATTTAGTGCCATGCTTACAATTCCATTCCTAGTTGTGCCGCCTGGTTGTCTTTATTCTTTTGTTCCGCTGTCTGCTCTTGCACTGCACTTGGATCAACCCACACATCGCCGCGCTTCTCGGCCTCAATCCTATCTAGCAGCCGCTGGTATTCTTCGGCACCTAACATGTTCCGTGCATGGAGATGGCATTCACGCCAGGACTCTTCGGCCGTTTGCGTGAGTTGCCAATCGTAAAAACGCGGGCCTAGCCGACTTGCAACAGGCTGGTGAACAAGAGCGCGTTCGTCGTGACCTAATCCATAGTCAGCGAGTCGCAGCGTTTCGGGAAGCATCCAACCTTCGCCGTTATTCTGGCTAAGGAACGCTTCAATACCCTTATCACGGTCTCCTCCATGTTCGCCAATCTTGGCTTCGAGGTCGTGGAAGGCAATGAGGGTGAGAACGGTATGCCGGAGTTCAGGGTCTTTGTCTTTGTCGACACGCCAGAAGCCTTTAGGGTTGTAATCGCTTTGTCCTGTAGAGTCTGAATCAATGAGGATCAACTGTATGTCGTCAATCGTCAATCCAAATAATCCATATGCCAAGGCATCTGTCGTACAACGCATGCGCAATTTTTCATGACGTGTATTCGCCCATGTCGAACGCCAGTTATAGGAGTGATCCGCGGATTGACATGAGAGCCATAAATTGGCGAACACAGAACTGTTTGCTGACAGTCCTAGCGAATAACGGGACAGTATTATCGTGACTTTCGAGGACAACACGTTAACAATCGCTGTCTCTTCCACAACGTAGTAGTTCAGGTGCAGACCTCCAAAACGGCGCCGCACTTCATAGTCGTAGACAATCGAATTCAAGATGACAGCAAGCGCAGCTGTGCTTCGCTCATGGTGATTGAAATTTCTTTTACACGATAGTATCGGCACACTGTTGCCCGCCGGCATGTCCGGAACAAGCGCACCGATCATAGAACGTGAATTTGTCGAGGAGCTCACATCCATATAAAGGAGCTTTATACTGTTATTTGCATTACGCTCGGACGCATACAGAATTGAAGACATCAAGTATTGGGGAGTTATAACTTTTTGTTGTTGGTCAATGTCCTCCCATAATGCACTTCTTCCCTTACCGCTCACCCATCCTTTCTGACTAAAATCGAACTGGTCTATCATTCTTCCTTCATACAACGGCAACGCCACATCTTCGATCTGCTCTTCACGAATCCAGGCATCGGCATTGCGTGAGAGGATGATGCCTGCGGGAATGTCTGCGCGAGGGATGGGGAGCGCGTCATACGGCGGTTGTGCGCAGCGCATGCGCGCATTCGTGCGGGCAACGTCGCCGGGTTTGAGCAGATGGCCGTGCACAAACTGGGCTTCTGCGGTTCGACGCTCGGGGCCAGCAGTGGTATCGAAGAGCCAATCTTCTAACTCTATGCTGTTTGGTACAACGTGGGTAGGGTCAATGCCAAGCTCTGACCATAGCTCTTCGATCGGCCGCCAATCGCCCTTGAGCCACCGGCTGTATTCATCTGGACGGTACCCCTTCTCTTCCCACTTTGTCCGTGGGGGGAAGAGGTGGGAGTCGTTGGTCATATGAAACTCACTGGAATACTTGACACCCCAGCCATTAGGGCCGTCGTCTCCAAGGAGCACCGAGTTTGCGTAGATCTTTTCGAGGATCTCGAGGTCGCGCTTCGACTGAATCTCTAGAATGGCC
>VEQR01000076.1 GCA_018883125.1 Candidatus Kapaibacterium sp. | reverse complement strand
TGCCACCGAGAGTGGTCGAAGCCATCAATGCGAAGATCGAAGCCACACAGCTGGCTCAACAGCGCGAGAACGAGGTCCGCGAGGCCGAAGCCGAGGCTCAAAAGCAGCAAGCACGGGCAAGGGGCGAGTCGGAATCGGCCATCATCCGCGAGCGCGCTCAGGCAGATATCACCATGCTCCGTGCCAAGGCGAAGGCCGACGCACTGATGCTCGAAGCCAAGGCCGAGGCCGATGCCAATGAGATGCGCATGCGATCACTTTCGGCACCCCTCATCCAGTACGAACTCATCAAACGCTGGAATGGCACCCTGCCAACGGTGACGAGCGGCACAGTGCCAATGCTCGACATTCAATCGATCCTGCAGCCGAAGAAGTAGGACGCTGCGCTGTGGGGGACGCCTTCGGCGTGGGGGACGCCTTCGGCGTGGGGGACGCCTTCGGCGTGGGGGACGGCTTCGCCGTGCGAGACGCCTGCGGCGTGCGAGACCTGCGGTGCGAGACGCTTCGCGTGCGAGACGCCTTCGCCGTGCGAGACGCCTGCGGCGTGCGAGACCTGCGGTGCGAGACGCTTCGCGTGCGAGACGCCTTCGCCGTGCGAGACCTGCGATGCGAGACGGCTGCGCCGTGGGGGACGCTTCGCGTGCGAGACCTGCGGTGCGGGACGCTTCGCGTGCGAGACGCCTTCGGCGTGGGGGACGGCTTCGCCGTGGGGGACGGCTTCGCCGTGGGGGACGGCTTCGCCGTGGGGGACGGCTTCGCCGTGCGAGACGCTTCGCCGTGCGAGACCTGCGGTGCGAGACGGCTGCGCCGTGGGGGACGGCTTCGCCGTGCGGGACGCTTCGCGTGCGAGACGCCTTCGGCGTGGGGGACGGCTTCGCCGTGGGGGACGGCTTCGCCGTGCGAGACCTGCGGTGCGAGACGGCTGCGCCGTGGGGGACGCCTTCGCCGTGCGAGACCTGCGGTGCGAGACGGCTGCGCCGTGGGGGACGCTTCGCGTGGGGGACCTAGAGTAATTCAGTAATTCAGTAATTCAGTAATTCAGTAACTCAGTACTTCAGTAATTCAGTAACTCAGTACTTCAGTACTTCAGTACTTCAGTAATTCAGTAACTCAGTACTTCAGTAATTCAGTAATTATCCTACACGCCCCGGCCTCGCAAACCAACACCGCACCCTCAGTAGCTTCTTCATATGGGTAGAGGGCAGGCGCTAGAAGGGAAATGGCGGCATCGTCCTGTGGACGGTGAATATACACGCCAGAGGGATCGAATGACGTCATGAACCGACGCTGGGCAGCATGAGCATCGGGGCCGGTAGAGCAGAAGAACACCTGCTTGGTTCCATGCACAAGCGTATCCCACACGCACAGAAGCATGCAGAATCCGGGGGCCATGCGGGCAAGGGGCTCGCCATACGTTTGCACACAGCCGCGGGCGGCATCGAGCAGACTCTCATTATGGCAGATGAAGCCGACGCTGGCAAAGAGCCAGGCAGCCATACTGTTACCACAGGGGTAGGCGCTGTCGTAGCCCGACTTCTGGCGCACTGGCACGTCGGATACGGCAGCTGATGTTAGCCGCAGGGCTCCGTCGGCATCAGTATATTCCGTTAGAATGCGTTCAGCGGCATCGACGGCGGCGGAAAGGTACGCCCCCTGACCCGTGCTTTGATAGAGCTCGGAGCCAGCCCAGCCCATCATTGCTACGTCGTCGAGGAAGGGGCTGATAGCCCCTTGCCCATCACGCATGCGGTGCACAGTGAGCGGATGATCGAAGGCCTGCCATGCGTGCTCGGCCATACGCAGGAGCTCGGGTGCATCGAAGGCGCGGCCGGCTCGTGCAAGCGCGCCGATCATCAGGCCGTTCCAATCGGCAAGCTGCTTGTCATCAGTAAGGGGCGGCACGCGATTTGTACGCAGCGAGAGAAGCACCTGGCGGAGTGCTTCCCACTCTGCCGATGCACAGAGCTCGCGCAGCCGTGTGGTCTTGACGTGCAGAATGTTCGACGTCATGGGCTCGCCCGATGCCTCGTCGGCAAAGTTGCCGTGCTCTCGCACGCCAATGAGCTCAAGCAAGGCCGCGTCGTCTGTTGGGATTTCGTTGCTGTGCCAGACGTAGTACTTCCCTTCCACGCCTTCACTGTCGGCATCCTGGGCGGAGTAGAACGCCCCGTTCGCACCGGTCATGTCCCGACGCAGATACTCGGCGATCTCCATCACGACCTGACGATAGAGCGGATCCTGCGTGACCTGCCACGCCTCAGTATAGGCCATCATCATCATGGCCTGGTCGTAGAGCATCTTCTCAAAGTGTGGCACAAGCCACTCGCGGTCAGTGCTGTAGCGGTGGAATCCAAAGCCCACCTGATCATAGATACCACCCGAGCGCATTGCATCAAGCGTGGCGCAGACCATGCTCAGAAGCCCCTTATCACCCGTTCGATGGGCGATGCGCAGCAAGAGAAGCATGTGATGGGGCGAGGGAAACTTTGGCTTCAGGGCAAAGCCGCCGTGGACATCGTCGAACATGCGGCGGTGATGCTCGGCAATGATGTCGAACACGTTCTCCGGCACGTCTCCCCGGAACGATGCCTCGGCCTGCTGCTGCAGAGCGGAGGTGATCTCCTTGGCGGTTTCGATGACCTTGCTATGGTCGAGAACCCAGACCTCTTTCAGACGCGCCAGCAGATCCAGAAACCCCATGCGTCCGCCATGGGAGTATCTCGGGAAGTACGTACCGGCAAAGAACGGCCTGCGCTCGGCATCCATGATGATGGTAAGGGGCCAACCGCCATGACCGGTCAGGGTCTGGCAGACGTCCATGCACATCGCATCAACGTCGGGACGTTCCTCACGGTCCACCTTTATGCTAATGAAGTTTGCATTCAGGTACGTAGCCACATCATCGTCCTCGAAGGACTCATGTTCCATAACATGACACCAATGGCACGTAGCGTAGCCGATGCTCACAAAGAGCGGCTTGTTCTCTGCACGGGCCTTGGCAAATGCCTCTCCGCCCCATGGATACCAGTCCACAGGGTTATGGGCATGCTGCTGCAGATACGGCGACGCCTCATGAATGAGGCGGTTGGGCGCACGCTCGGGCGTCATCCGTTGGAATAGACCTTGGAAATCGTCGGGATGAGGTATTCGTTGAAGGCTCGGTCCATGTCGTAGTCCGGACTCCATCCCCAGTCCCGTCGGGCAACAGAATCGTTCACATCGGCACACCATGAGTCAACAATCGCCTGACGTTTCGGGTGCGGCGCATAGGATATCTCGGCGTTTGGAAAGGCCGACTTTACCTTGGCGGCGATCTCTTCGGCCGATGGAGCAAAGGCACCAATGTTGTACACACGCTGCGTGAGATTCTCCATTGGCGCAGCAGCCAGGTCCAAGAGGGCCTTTACACCGTCGGGCATGGCCATGAACGGGATGCGTGCATCCGGACGCACAAAGCAGGCATAGGGCTTGCCCTGAGCGGCGGCGTGGATCATCTCCGGCGCGTAGTCGCTCGTGCCCCCTGTTGGCAGCGTTGTTGCCGAGATCAGACCCGGGAAGCGTAGCGCGCGGAAGTCGAGAACCTTGACGCCGGCCTCGTCGGTTAGCTGACCAAAACGGTCGCTCATGTATCCACCGAGCTGCTCGCAGTAAACTTTGTTAATACCATACATCGTTGTCGGCTGCAGGTGCTCGAACTCTGTAACGGCACCCGCAGCGTTCTTGGCCTCGACTGACGTCATGCCATAGACGGCAATGGTGCTCGGGAAGAGGAACTTCACCGCCCTACCCGTGCGTGTGCCTATGCGGCGGGCCATCATCAGAAGACCCATCGTGCCGTTCACATTCACCTGGTGGGCCAGTGCCGGATTCTTTTCCGAACTCGTCGAGAGCAGCGCCGCAAGGTGATAGATCTCGTCGATGTCCTCCGTCTCAAGCTCGGCTACCACGGCTGGGTCGGACACGTCGCCCTGCACACTTCGGTGCACCAGCTCGGCCAGTCCGTGACCAAGGGGCGAAAGGTCCAACGCAATAATGCGCCGGTCAGATTGCTTGGAAAGGGTCTCTAAAAGGCTGTGGCCAATCTCACCATTGGCACCGGTAACAAGGGTTGTAATCATGGGGGACAAAACTACGGAGAATGCCGGAAGGGGGCATAGAGTCGGGAGTACTCCAAGAGTCCTTGCTGCTGCCATACGTAGTCCTGATCGTGACCCGGATAGCGCCGGTCAAGCGAACCATATCGGTGCAGCGCCGGCGTGGACCAATACCACTGCAGCATCACCACGAACTGATCGTTGCCGCTCAGGGCGCAGCACATCGGTAGGACCACGTTCACCAGAACCTCACGGCGCAGGGCAGCCCCCTCGGTAGCAATGCGTGTTCGTTCCGACGCGCACAGCAGGTCGTAGAGCTCGCTCCCCTTGCACTGCTGCGACTGATGCACAAGACGTCCCATGGGCGAAGCAGGCAGCAACTGGCGCAGCTGTCGCATGTGTTCGTCACTGATCGGGTGCGTGCGCTTGTGTCGGATGCGGTCCAACCATTCGGACATCATGGCCAGAAGCGCCTCGTCCACACCCAAACGTTCGATGAGCGCCTGCGCGCGCAGCACGGTTCGCTGCAGGCGCAGCAGTGCGGCCCGCTGGACCTCTTCGATGGTCTCGCCGGTGCCAACCACGGCGGGCTCGGTGCGCCGCAGCGACCTGACAACATCGCCATAGGGTATCACCAACGTCCAGGGAATGCGCTCCACCGGGGCATCGTCCTCAAGCACAACGTGCAGGACAACATCATTGTACCGCCGGTCACTGCTGTGGTCGTGGTGCTTCCAGCTGGACGAGCGCACATGAAACTCTCCTGCCCCGATCGTGACGCATCCGTCGGCAAGGATTGCCATGTGCAGAAAGTCCGGCCCCTCGTGCACGTTCACCGTGCCCGGCGAGATTACCTGGATCACCTGCCCATCACTACACGTCCAGCGGCGTCCGCCACGCGCAAGCACACGGTGCGCTGCGCGCTGCAAGAGTCGCTCGGGTAAATTTTCGATCGCCATAGAACATCTCCGTTTGAAATGCTATGAGCGAGAAGGGGGCCCTACCGTGACGCGAGGATGCCGTGAAGGCGCTGGGCTTCGTGTGTGATCGAGGCAATGCAGTCTGCCCCATCGTCGATGTAGAGTAATCCACGCGAGACGTTATACACTGCCGGACCCGTTCCATTGGCCTGCAGCGTGGAGGCTGCATCGCCCCCTTGCGTACCGATCCCGGGGATGAGAAACGGCACGTCCGCAAATGTTTTTCGAAGCGTGGCAAGCTCCATAGGGTTGGTGGCGCCCACCACAAAGCCGATATCGCCCCGGCGCTCCCACGAAAGCGCGGTATGCATCACGTGCTCGTAAAGGGGCTTGCCGTCTACCATTCGACGCTGAAAGTCATGCGAGCCGGGGTTGGATGTGAGTCCAAGAACGTACACCATCTTCCCTTCCCAGGCCAAAAACGGCTCCACGGAGTCGCGTCCCATATACGGAGCCACCGTGATAGCGTCGGCCTTGAGGTCATCAAAGGCCGCTGCCGCATAGGCCGACGAGGTATTTCCGATGTCGCCCCGCTTGGCATCGAGGATCACATAGCTTTCGGCACAATGCTCGCGTACGGCATACATCGCATCGATTCCCGGGCGTCCATACTGTTCGTAGAACGCCACGTTGATCTTGAAACACGCCGCATAGGGACGCACGGCATCGATCACGTCGCACGCAAACCGTTGAAGATCATGGGGTTGCCCGCGGTAAGGGGCTGGCAGTTTTGACCTGTCGAGATCAAGCCCGACGCAGAGTCCGCTCGGAGGAATCATGATTGCAAAATAGGGGGCGTGCCGGCGAATCACGACAAATTTCCCCGTGGTACATGAAAATGATTCTGCGTGCGTCAAATTGCCTGTCCCCTCATACTGACGTGTGGCCTCCCCCAGATCCGGCCCCCAACCCGAACGGCCACACGATCACCACAGACGCCCGAGCTCTACACTCCCCTCCCCTGAGTGAGCCGGGCGTCTCCTTTTTCGGGAAAGCATACTTTTGCAGTCATTGCTCTGCGATTCACTACGAAGTCTCTCCCCCATCAAAGGTTCTCCATGTTCATGACGTCACTGCGTCGATACCTCGCCGCTGCCGCTGTGTCCCTTTTCATCGCCAGCTGCGCCTCCGCGCCCCCTCCAATGCAGACGGAAAAGCCAAGCTCGGAGAAGGACAAGAAGATCAAGCCGTATGATAAGGTTGTGACCAAGGAAGCGATCTCGGATTCGGGGCTATTCATCGTTCACCGCGTCGATGAGAAGTACTACTACGAGATCCCGAATGCCAAGCTCGGTAAGGAAATTCTTCTCGTAAGCCGCATCGCCAAGACGCCGCAGGTGGGCTATGGCGGCGAAGAGAACAACACCGAGGTCATCCGCTGGGAACGCAAGTACGATAAGATCCTGCTGCGCACGGTATCGTACGTGAACGTCGCGTCCGACTCGTCGCCAATCTCCCGCGCGGTAAAGGCGGCAAACTTTGAAGAGATCATTCGTGCCTTCCCGATCCAGGCCTACAACAAAGACACCACTGCCGTTGTGATCGACGTAACCGACATGTTCATGTCGGACGTTGGTATTCTCACGCCCGGACGTGGGGTGCGGCAGGAATACAAGATGGGCGGGGTGGACAAGGACCGCTCCTACATCGAATACGTGAAGAGTTTTCCGACGAATGTGGAAGTCGAAAACGTGCTGACGTTCTCGGCAGAAACGCCATCACAGAACTCGGCATCCAAGACCATGACGTTCACCATGCACCACTCGATGGTGGCCCTGCCGGAGAAGCCAATGACGCCGCGTCTTGCCGACCCGCGAGTGGGCTTCTTTGCCCTGCGTCAAACCGACTACTCGCGTCCCGAGCCCGAGGCTGTTGGTCGCGAGTATATTCTGCGCTGGCGTCTTGAGCCAAAGGATACGGCGGCATTCCAGCGCGGCGAACTTGTTGAGCCGATCAAGCCTATCACCTACTACATCGACCCTGCCACACCAATGCAATGGCGTCCATGGCTGAAGAAAGGCGTCGAAGACTGGAACGTAGCATTCGAAGCGGCAGGATTCAAGAATGCCGTTCGATGCATCGACCCACCAACGCCAAAGGAAGATCCCGACTGGTCGCCCGAAGACGCCCGGTACAGCGTCATCCGGTACTACCCGTCGCCAGTCGAGAATGCCTACGGTCCGAACATTCACGACCCACGCACGGGCGAGATCATCGAGTCCGACATCGGCTGGTTTCACAACATCATGAAGCTGCAAACCGGCTGGTACTTCGCACAGGCCGTCAGCGACCCGAAGTCACGCAAGATCCCGTTCTCCGATTCACTCATGGGAGAGCTCATCCGCTTTGTTGCAGCCCACGAGTTTGGACACACCATCGGCATGCCCCATAACATGCGCGCCTCGAGCTCGTATCCTGTTGACTCGCTGCGTTCAAAGACGTTCTGTGCCAAGTATGGAACTGCCCCTTCCATCATGGACTATGCACGGTTCAACTACATTGCCCAGCCGGGCGATGACGTGGATGTTGTTCCGCACGTTGGACCCTACGACAAGTTCGCAACGATGTGGGGCTACCGTCCGGTGATCGGCGCTACCACGTCCGACGCCGAGCTCGACTCAACGCGGAAGTGGGCCGAGGCCAGCGAACGCGACCCCATGCTGCGCTTCGGTGCGCAGCAATGGATGATCCTTGACCCGTCATCGCAGACGGAAGATCTCGGTGATGACGCCATCAAGGCCGGCATGTATGGCGTGCAGAATCTGCAGCGGGCCATCGGTTATGTATTCGATGCCACCTACGAGGCCGGTAAGGACTTTGATCAGTTGGCCGACTCCTATGACGACATCCTCGGCCAATGGTCACGCGAGATGGGGCACGTTGCCAACATCCCGGGCGGCGTGTTCATCGACCGCAAGGTCTTCGGCTCCAATGGCGCGGTGTACACTCCGGTGCCTCAGGCACGTCAGCGCGCTGCCGTGTCGTTCCTGAAAGACTACGTCTTCACCACGCCAACATGGCTCATCGACGAAAAGGTTGTGCGCCTTCTCTCTCCGTCCGACGTTGCATCGCGCCTTTCATCGATGCAGACGCGCATCCTTCGCACTGTCATCAGCTCGGACAAGCTCCTGCGTCTGCTGGATCAGCAGGCCCGCTATGGTGACACGGCCTACAGCGTTGACAAGCTCTACGGCGATGTCGAGGGGGCTATCCTTACAGAGCTGCAGACCAACAAGCCAACGGATTATTACCGCCGCGCACTGCACCGCGCCTATGTTCAGGAACTCATCGATAAGTGCACAAAGCCAGCCCCTTCCTCTGATCCGTTCGCTGCCATGTTCCGCTCGAACACCTACAGCACGGATGTTCGGGCGATCTCTCGGGCACGCCTTGCATCTCTGCGGAAGAAGCTTACCACCATCAAGAGCACCGATGCTTTGACGCAGTCGCATTACGATGACCTTGCCCTGCAGATCCGTCAGGCTCTTGAGGATACAGCCAAGCAATGAGGTCTTCGACCAAGGTCGTCTGGCTTGGCTATGCCAGCATTGCTCTGTCCTTCATCTGGGGCACGGGCATTGTTCCGGCCATCATGGCCAGGCGCATTGCGCGCAGCACCATTGGCACCACGCCGAGAGAGGTCAATGACCTGCGAGGGGGCAACCTGCTAGCCACCATTGGTCTGTGGCTGAACGCTCTTGTGCTTGGTGTGATTCTCTGGAGCATGATCTCGACCTACCTCCTGTAAAGCCCCCTGCCTGACGTACTTTTGAATCCGTTATGAACACTCTTCTTCCCTGGCTTGGTCTGCTGCTGCGCGCCTATGTTGGCGGGTTCTTCGTCATGGCCGCCGTGCCGAAGATCATCGAGCCACTCGCCTTTGCCACATCCATCTCCCACTACGGGCTGCTTCCCAACTGGGCCGTGAATGCTTTGGCTCTGGTACTGCCATGGCTGGAGATCATTTCTGGCATCATGTTAGTGGCCGGGGTTAAGGTCCGCCTAAACGCCCTGTTCACCGGAGCAATGCTGCTCATCTTCACCTCTGCCGTGGCCTATGCTGTGGTGATGGGACTCAAGATCGATTGCGGTTGCTTCGGCTCTCAAGGGGGCGAAGACGTCAGCTGGTTCAAGGTCGGCAAGAACACACTCATGATGCTCATGTGCCTGGTCCTGTGGAAGTGGCCCACCACTGCTCTATCGGTTGAAACCGGAATGGGGATTCCCCGGTCAAAGACCGCATGAGCACGCCCCTTATCGAGAACTCTACGCTGCGTGACTGGTTCAGTGCCGGAGCACTCGTCAGCGATGGCTCCATGGCATTGGAGCTTGCCAAACGGGGCTTTACCGAACGTCCGTGCGACCGCTATAACCTTACCTCCGGCGTTATCGTTGAGCGCATTCACGGTGAGTTCATCGATGCCGGAGCGCGGCTGGTGCAGACCAATACCTGGCACGCCAACCGCTTTGCACTGGAATCATCCATGCTTGCGGCACGCGTCACGGAGATCAACCGTAAGGGGGCCTGGCTGGCCCGTTCAGCAGCCGGCAACCGTGCTATCGTTGCCGGAGTGATCGGTCCAAGCGGACGTCTGATGCGCCCGCTGGGTCCGATCGAGCCGGACGATCTGCGATCAAGCTTTCAGGAACAGACCTCGGCGCTGCTGGCCAGCAACGTTGATGTGCTGATGCTAAAGTCGTTTATTGACGTGGACGAACTCGAGATCGCCATTGATGTTGTGCGCTCGCAGAGTCTGCACATTCCGCTGATTGCGCTGAAGTCCTTCCCCGAGGATGGTTCCGTGCTGGCCGGATCGTTCCCATCAGACGTAGCGCACCGCCTGCGAGGTCATGGCGTGCAGGCGATCGGCTCTAACGGAACCGTCGGACCGCAGCGGATGATCGGCATCATCGAAGCTTTGCGGGTGTCTGATGTGCCCCTTGTGGCCATACCCGACATCGGCATACCGACCATTCTCGACGGACTGCCAGTTTACAACGCCGAGCCCAGCTATGTGGCCTCCGCTGCCCGACGTCTTGTCGAGCATGGGGCGGCCATCATCGGTGCTGACGGCGGCGCAGACATCGAACAGATCCGAGCCATCGCCGAGGCAGTTGCCGGCGTCGAGATCGGCTCGGCGCCGATCAGCGTCAAGCGCCCACATGCGCAGGCAGCTGATGAACTCGCTTCACCGGAACCAACGCCCTTCATGCAGGCCATTACCGAACGTCGCGTGTTCACCGTCGAACTCGACGTGCCGCGCGGACTCGATATGTCCAGCGTTATCGACGGTGCACGGTACCTGCGTGATCATGGTATCGACGCTGTGAACATTTCCGACGGAGCGCGTGCGCGCTTGCGCATGAGCCCCATCGCCATCTCGAAGCTTGTTGCCGAGCAGACCGGCATGGAATGCATCTCGCACCTGGCGTGCCGGGACCGCAACATGGTTGCGCTGCAAAGCGAGCTCATCGGTGCTCACGAGCTTGGTATCCGGAACATTCTTGCCGTCACGGGCGATCCAACGCATATCGGTGACTTCCCTTCGGCCACTAGCGTCTATGACGTCGATTCCATCGGTCTTGTCCGCGCCTTGGGTCACATGAATCGCGGTAAGGACCTCATGGGCAACCCGATCGGGTCTCGCACGGGCTTCTGCATCAGCTGTGCCGTGAACCCAGCAGCCGACGATCTCGACCGCGAGATAGACCGCCTTGCCATGAAGGCCGAGCAAGGGGCTCATGTGGCCTTCTCGCAGCCGATCTTCGATGTTGAGCTGCTGGAGAGATTCCTTGATCGGATCAAGAACATCGACATTCGGTTCATGCTTGGCATCATTCCCCTGCGGACGATCCGTCATGCCGAGTTCCTGCATTACGAAGTGCCGGGAATGACCATTCCGTCATGGGTGCGCGAGCGCATGCGCACTGCAGCATCCACCGAGGAAGCAACCGACATCGGCATCGATATCGCCGTCGAATTCCTTCAGTCAGCCCTTGACCGCGTCAACGGCGTGTACCTGATGCCCCCTTTCAAGAAATACGACATTGCTGTACGAATTCTCTCACGTCTCGATATGCAGAGGTAGATCATGGAAATCAATCAAATCCCACCACCACCGAATCAGGGCCCATCGCTGAATCCGTTCGGTGCGTACCAGCCAACCATTGAGGATCTGCGGGCTGGCTTTGGCATTCGCCTCGGTGCTCTCGCAATCGACACCGTCTTCGCATCAATCCTTACCGGAGCCATTACGCTGCTTCTTTCGCCGCTGGATCTGCCCACGCCGGATATTCTCTTGGAGGCACAGGACAGCCTTAGCGAGCTCTTCTCTATGCTCAGCATTTCAGGCGATCAGGAAGATCTCCTAACGGGCCTAATGGTCAGCTCCTCCTACGCAGGCGCCATCGGCTCGATCCTCTACATGCTCATTGAGGGGTTCACGGGTGCTTCAATCGGCAAGCGTCTGCTGAAACTCACCGTCGCCCGCGCTGACGGCACTGCAGGAAATCAGGCGCTGTTCCTCAGTCGCATGTTCGTCAAGAATTCGGATCGCATCCTTCACCTCATCGCGATCCTCCCTCTGTTTACATTCCTCTCCGGCGCCGTCGAGTCAGCTGGCTCAACCATCGGCTTCGTCCTGTTCATCGGATGCTTCCTCGTCCTTGGCCGCAAGCGCCAAGCCCTGCACGACATGGTAGTCAAGACGGCGGTGTTCAAGGTGACGGATGTGAAGAGCGATTACTGATGACTGATGACTGATGACTGATGACTGATGACTGATGACTGATGACTGATGACTGATGACTGATGACTGATGACTGATGACTGATGACTGATGACTGA
>VEQR01000075.1 GCA_018883125.1 Candidatus Kapaibacterium sp. | reverse complement strand
TGCGCTTGAGCACGGAGCAAACGAAACGGAGGCCATTGGCGCCTTGTTGCACGACGCTGGCGAGGACGCAGGGGGCGAGGGGCGCATCGAAGACATCCGACGCAGATTTGGTGCCGCAGTGGCCGAGATCGTCGAAGGCTGTACCGACACCGTCGAATTCCCTAAGCCGGACTGGAAGGTTCGTAAACAGAAATACATCGATCACGTTGCCTCTGCATCGTCATCCGTGATCTTGGTCTCGGCTGCCGACAAGCTCCACAACGCACGCGCGATCCTCTCCGACTTCCGAGAACTTGGCGATGACCTCTGGTCACGCTTCAAAGGGGGCAAGGAAGGTACCATATGGTACTATCGCGAACTTGTCAACGCCTTCCGCAAAACCGGCGACACTCCCCTGCTACGAGAGCTGGAAGCCGTCGTCAAGCAGATCGAGGAGATGGCTGGGGAGGGGTGAGGGAACACTCCTGCAGCGTTCCTGATTCACCGTTTAATCGTGATCCTTGAAGTAAACCATGGACAACCTGAAAATGCACTCGCCGAATCTCACGCAAACGAACATCGATCGAATTCGTGAGCTGTTTCCGGGCTGTGTGACCGAGGCAAAGGGGGCGGACGGCAACATGAAACTGGCCGTCGATTTCGATCAGCTACGCCAAGAGCTGTCCGAGTCAATTGTCGAAGGGCCCCAAGAGCGCTACCACCTAAACTGGCCCGGCAAGCGCGAGGCGCTGCTCACGGCCAATGCACCGATTGCCAAAACGCTAAGGCCTTGCCGAGAAGAGAGCGTCGACTTCGATACCACGAAGAACCTGTTCATCGAAGGAGATAACCTTGATGCATTGAAGCTTCTGCAGGAGACCTACCTCGGCAAGGTCAAGATGATCTACATCGATCCGCCGTATAACACGGGGAATGACTTCATATATGAGGATGACTTTGCTGAAGGCACAGAGGAGTTTTTGCTGCGATCAAATCAGAAGGACGAGGAAGGAAATCGGTTAGTCGCGAATACAAATGCGAATGGGCGATTTCATTCGGACTGGCTGTCGATGCTTTATCCTCGCGTCAAGCTCGCCCGAACACTACTACGTGAGGATGGTGTGCTGTTTATCAGCATCGATGATCGTGAAGCGGAGAACGTCAAGCAACTGGTTTCTGAGATTTTTGGACGGGACAACTTTCTTGCACAAATCTGCTGGGAAAAGGTACACACCAGAAAGAACTCCGCTAGGACATTTTCGGTGAGCCACGAATACGTGATTGCGATCGCCCGCAATAGGGAAAAATGGGACCGAATTCTCTTGCCTCGCGACAATACAGATGCGTACAAAAACCCTGACAATCATCCCAAAGGTCCGTGGAAGCTTGATCCCATTACCGCCCACAATCCCTACGAAGCCGACTACAAGATCACAAAGCCTAATGGCGTAACCCTAAATCGCCCAGAAGGTTCATACTGGAGGTTTAGTGAGGCGACGATAAAAGAAAAGATCAAAAACAAAGAAATCGTTTGGGGAGATGGTGATTCTTACCCAATGATTAAGCGGTTTCTCGCAGAAGTTCAGGCTGGGCTAGTACCAACTACTCTGTTCGATCGCAGATTCGCTGGCGACACGGCAACGTCAAAGAAAGAAGTCGACTCGCTCTTTGGCGTGCAAGGAATTTTTGATTACGCCAAGCCGACACTCCTTGTCAAGCGCCTGCTTCAGATCAGCTGCAGACCTGGTGAGATATTCCTGGACTTTTTCGCGGGCACATCCACAAGTGCTCATGCATTGATGTCACTTAACGCTGAAGACGCTGGGAATCGTCGCTTTGTGATGGTACAGGCTGCAGAGAGCGTGGACGATGGGTCTGTTGCAGCTAAAGCTGGATACACGACGATTGCAGAACTGTCGAAAGAGCGTATCCGTCGCGCAGGTAAGAAGGTCAAGAAGGATAACGACGGCAAGCCGCGAATAGACCAGCTCGACATCGGCTTCCGCGTCCTCAAAGTCGACACCTCCAACATGGCCGACGTCTTCTACGCGCCAGACACTTTAGACCAGTCCGGTCTCGGCCTGTTCGTTGACAACATCAAGGCCGACCGCACGGCGGAAGACTTGCTATTCCAGGTTATGCTCGACTGGGGCATAGATCTGGCACTGCCGATTGCGCGTGAGAACATTCAGGGCAAGGACGTATTCTTTGTCGATGGTAACGAACTAGCCGCATGCTTCGACGCAAGCGGCGGTATCGACGAAGAGTTTGTGAACGAGCTCGCGAAACGCAAGCCTCTGCGCGTGGTGTTCCGCGATGCGGGCTTCAAAGACAGCGCTGTCAAGATCAACGTAGAGCAAATCTTCAAGGTTTTGTCGCCCGCCACTGACGTGAAGTGCATCTGAGGAGGCTAAGCATGGATCAAGCCACGTTAGACACTCTGCTGGATGAGCTCATTGCAACTTGGGAAAACGAGGTGGTAGAGTTCAAGCAGGCCGAGCATGATTACCACACGGACAAAATAGGTGAGTACTTCTCTGCGCTCAGCAACGAGGCGAATCTACGTGGGGTCGATCGCGCCTGGTTGGTATTCGGAGTCAACAACAAGACGCGCGCAGTAGTGGGCTCGGACTATCGGCCTCAGCCGGAGCGTTTGCATGGGCTGAAAAACCAGATCGCACAAAGTACAGAGCCGAGCATCACCTTCCGTGACATTCACGTACTTGACCATGCGCAGGGCCGGGTTGTGCTGTTTGCGATTCCGCCCGCACCACGCGGCATTCCGATTGCCTGGAAGGGGCATTACTTCGCACGAGCCGGCGAAAGCCGGACTTCACTGGGGCTGGACAAACTCGATGAGATACGTGCGCAGACGCTCGCGCAGGACTGGACGGCGCAACCGGTGCCCGGTGCAACCATGGCGCATCTAGATGAACAGGCCGTGCAGGTGGCGCGCAATGCGTTTGCCAAGAAGTATGCGAACCGATTCCCAGAGGCAGAGGTACAAGCTTGGCCCGTGCAGACGTTTCTTGAGCGTGCCAGGATGCTGAGGGATGGCCAGATCACCAGGGCAACATTGCTTTTGCTAGGTAGATCATCAGCGGCCCATTTGCTGTTGCCGCACCCCGCGCAATTGACGTGGAAGCTGGAAGGCCAGGAGCAAGCCTACGAACACTTTGGGCTACCGTTTCTTCTGGCCACCAGCGATCTGTATCAGCGCATCCGCAATGTGCAAGTCCGGATACTTCCAGACAATGCATTGATTCCTCTGGAAGTGTCCAAGTATGATCGGAGGGTTGTACTGGAAGCCCTGCACAACTGTATTGCGCACCAAGATTATAGCCGCAGCGGGCGCATTGTGGTCACCGAACGGCCAGCCACCTTGGTCTTCGAGAATGAGGGGCAGTTCTTTGAGGGCCTGCCGGACGACTACATCTCCGGCAGTAAAACTCCGCGCCGTTACCGCAATACCTTTATGGCCCAAGCGATGACAGAACTTAATATGATTGACACGATGGGCTACGGCATTCATTTGATGCACCAGGAACAGGCTCGACGCTACTTTCCAATGCCAGACTACGACCTGACAGAGCCTGGCTTTGTGCGCTTGACGATATACGGCGGTGTGGTGGACTTGGCGTACAGTCGCTTGTTGATTCAGAAGACAGACTTACCATTGGACGATGTGTTGGCCTTGGACCGAGTGCAAAAGAAGCTCCCCATTCCCGATCCTGTCGTGGCACGCCTGAAACGCAGTGGTTTGATTGAGGGGCGCAAGCCCAACCTGCATGTTTCTGCCACCATAGCTAACGTTACCGAAGACAAGGCTGGCTACATCAGAACGCGAGCGCAGGATGATGTTTTCTATTTAAAACTACTCATGGACTATCTGGAAATATTCCAAGAGGCCAGTCGCGCAGACATCGACAAGTTGCTGTTGGGTAAGTTGAGCGACGCCCTCAATGAAGCGCAGAAGTCGAACAAAATCAACAACTTGCTGACCAAGTGGCGCAGGGCGGGCCGGATCGTCAACCTTGGGAGCGACAAGGTTTCCCGGTGGGTATCTGCAGAGAAAACGCAGAGATAAAAGAGAAGGCTGCAGAGAACAATGACGTTCAAGTTCAACATCGAAGCCTGTTAAGGGTGTGCAAATGATGCCATACGTACCGTGTGAACTGCCGCTAACAAACCTCGATTATCAACGCCTATTGCCGTTGGTGGGAAAGGCCAATGCCGCTCTGGCCCGATACGATGGTTTGTTGCAAGGAATTCCCAATCCTGCCGTAATGCTCTCACCGCTGACTACACAAGAGGCGGTGCTCTCGAGCAAGATTGAAGGCACGCAAGCAACCGTTGACGAAGTGCTTGAACACGAAGCTGGGATGCTCAAAGAGGGCGAGAAGTTTCAGGACATTCAGGAGATCTCCAATTACCGTCAGGCCTTGTTTGTCGCGAGGGAGTACCTGAAGGACTATCCAATTCGTTTGTCCTTCGTTCGTGAATTACACCGCCTTCTGATGAACAGCGTGCGTGGGCAAGACAAGACGCCGGGCGAATTCCGCAAGGATCAGAATTGGATCGGAGCATACGGCTGCAGCATTGAACAGGCGACCTTTGTGCCGCCCAATCCATTCCAGTTGCCCGATCATCTGCAGGCGTGGGAACGTTACATGGACTCTGATGATGTGGACTTTCTACTGCAATTAGCGGTAGTGCATGCTCAGTTTGAACTATTGCACCCATTCAAAGACGGCAACGGCCGTATTGGCCGCATTCTGATCCCCCTATTCCTATACCAGAAGCGTGCCTTGTCTCAGCCCATGTTTTATCTGTCTGAGTATCTCGAGCATCACCGCGAAGAGTATTACCAGCGGCTCAAGGCCATTTCGTCAGAAGGCGACTGGAACGGCTGGATCGCCTTCTTTTTGCAGGCGATTGCGGCTCAAGCCTCTCAGAACAGCAACCGCGTGTCTGCGATACAGGAGCTTTACAACGAAATGAAACTCACGATTCAAGACATAACGCATTCTCAATACAGCATGCAGGTGCTCGATGCCATTTTTGAGCAGCCGATCTTTGATACTACGGGGTTCATCCGACGCACCAATATTCACAAACCGACCGCTATGGGCTTGTTACGCCAGCTGAAGAACAAAGATGTCATTTATGAACTGCGGGCTGGCTCGGGGCGACGTGCAGCTGTTTTGGCTTTTTCCCGCCTGCTGAATTTGGCTGAGGGGCGGCAGATTCTTTAATGCAGTTTGTGTATCGTGCACCAATAGCTAGCGGATTTGCGTATCGCAAATCTTCTTTTACGATACACAAATAGTGTTAGTGCGAATGAACGATACACAACGAAAAACAGCATAAAGCATGAAGTTGAAATTCAAATCCCAAGCCCACCAGACAGCTGCCGTGAATGCCGTGGTTGACTGTTTCAAGGGGCAACCCCGGACAATATCCGAGGCTGTAAGCTATCGCATCGACCAAGGCAAAGCCCCTAAGGGCACTTCGAATCTGTTTGCGGGCGGCGGCTTCAAGAATGCTGATCTGGTCCTCTCCGATTCGGCCCTGCACGACAACATCAAGAGTGTGCAGCGCTCACAGAATCTGCCACTCTCAGATTCGCTCGTTAAAACCAAGGTGGCCGCGGTAAATCTTGACATTGAGATGGAAACCGGCACGGGCAAGACCTACTGCTACATCAAGACCATGTTCGAGCTGCACAAGCAATATGGCTGGAGCAAGTTCATCATTGTGGTGCCCAGCATCGCCATCAGAGAAGGCGTGGCAAAGTCGCTGGAAATCACAGCCGAGCACTTCCTGGAGACGTATCATAAGAAAGCGCGGTTCTTTATCTACAACTCCAAGCAGCTTCACCATCTGGAAAGCTATTCATCGGACGCCGGCATCAACGTGATGGTGATCAATGTTCAGGCGTTCAACGCAACGGGTAAAGACGCCAGGCGCATCTACGAGGAACTGGACGATTTTCAAAGCCGCCGCCCAATCGACGTGATCGCGGCGAACCGGCCCATCCTGATCCTGGATGAGCCGCAGAAAATGGAGGGCGGCAAGACGCTCGATTCATTGGTGAACTTCAAACCACTGATTGTGCTGCGCTATTCGGCTACGCATAAAACCACGCATAACAAGATCCACCGATTGGACGCGCTGGACGCCTACAATCAGAAGCTCGTAAAGAAAATCGCTGTGCGCGGCATCGCTGCCAAAGGGTTGTCGGGTACGGCGGGGTATCTGTATTTGCAGTCCATCGAGATATCAAGCAAGAAGCCCCCTGTAGCGCGGGTAGAATTTGAGCAAAAGCTTGCTGGTGGCTCTATCAAACGTGTTGTGAGAAAGATTGCCAAGGGCGACAACCTGTTTGACTTATCGAATGGGCTTGATCAGTATCGAGATGGCTTTGTGGTGACGGACATCAACGCCCATATCGACACATTGAGCTTCTCTGGTGGAGTCGAACTCACGGTGGGAGATGCTATCGGCGACGTGACCGAGGAGACGTTGCGTCGTATTCAGATCCGCGAGGCCATCAAGGCGCACTTCGACAAGGAGCAGGCACTTTTTCATCAAGGGGTGAAGGTGCTCACGCTCTTCTTCATCGATGAAGTGGTGAAGTACCGCGACTATGCAGCTGCAGACGAGAAGGGCGAATATGCTCGCATGTTCGAGGAGGAATATCAGAGCTACCGTACCGAAGTGCTGAGTGAGGAGGGAACCCCCTACGCCAAGTACCTCGACGGTATTCCTACCAACAGAACCCACAGCGGCTACTTCTCGATTGATAAGAAGAGTAAACGACTTGCGGACCCAGCAGTAACAGCTCGGGGTGAAAATGCGGGCATGTCTGATGATGTGGACGCCTATGACCTTATACTCAAAGACAAGGAGCGACTGCTTTCGTTCGCTGAACCAGTGCGTTTCATCTTCTCGCACTCGGCGTTGCGCGAAGGTTGGGATAATCCAAATGTCTTTGTCATCTGTGCACTGAAACGTAGCGACAACACCGTCTCACGCCGCCAGGAGGTGGGACGTGGAATGCGGCTGAGCGTAAACCAGCATGGAGACCGAATGGATAACCCGGCCACGGTGCACGACGTCAACGTCCTTACCGTAGTGGCCAGCGAGAGCTACAAGGACTTTGTCGCCGCGCTGCAGAGGGACATCAGCGAGTCTCTTTCGGCACGTCCACGCGTTGCGGACGAGGAGTACTTCGTCAACAAAGTGCTGAAGACTCCAACGGGAGAACTTGTTGTTTCACCCCAGCTTGCCAAACAGATATACAAGTACTTGCTGAAGAACGACTATACAGACGATGCGGATCGTATCACAAGTAGCTATCACGATGCCAAGGCCAACGGAACGGTTGCTGCATTGCCCCCTGACCTGGTGCCTTACACTGAGCAGGTGTTTCAGCTCATTGATAGTGTGTTCAGCGAGATCCAGTTGCCGGTGATCGGAGACGACCGCAAGCCGAAGAAGAATCCGCTGAATGCCAACTTCGAGAAGCAGGAATTTCGGGAGCTATGGAACCGGATCAATCATAAAGCAGCCTACAGCGTGAGCTTCGACGATACCGAGCTGATTCGGGAAGCCGTCGCAGTACTGAACGACACAGATACGGGCTTGCGCATCACACCACTACGGTACGTTGTCGAGAAAGGCGAACTCGCTGCTGACGTAACAGTCGAGGAGTTGAAGTCGGGACATGGCTTTAGGCTCAAAGACGTAGGCAGTGAAAGCTACAACTCACCGCTACACTCAACGGTCAAATACGACTTGATCGGGAAGGTGAGTGAAGGCACGCAGCTTACGAGACGAACGATCGCCGAGATTCTCAAGGGGCTCACCACCGAGGTGTTTGCCCAATTCAGGACAAACCCGGAGGCCTTCATAGCCGAGGCGGTGCGTCTTATCAACGAGCAGAAGTCAACCGTCATCGTTGAGCATCTAGCCTATGATCCGATCGAAGACACCTTCGACCTTGACATATTCACGGCTGGGCAAACGAAGCAGGACTTCAGCGATGCTGTCAAGACACCTAGGCGCCACATCTACGACTTCGTGTTGCCCGACTCTGGGTCAAAGCCCGAACGAGAATTTGCCGAGGCGCTGGAGGCCAGCGGCGAAATTGTTGTCTATGCAAAGCTGCCACGTGGCTTCCAGATCCCAACACCTGTAGGCGACTACAACCCTGACTGGGCGATTTCCTTCAAAGAAGGATCTGTGAAGCACATCTTCTTTGTCGCTGAAACAAAGGGCTCGATGTCGTCAATGAATCTGCGTGAAATCGAGCGAACGAAGATTAAATGTGCACGCAAATTCTTTGAGGAAATGAATCGTCGCTTCGCACCGGCGAACGTCAAGTATGACGTCGTGGACAGCTTTGGAAAACTTATGGAAGTAGTGAAGTAGAAGATGAGGGAAGAACAATGAGCACTTTCGACAGCACTAAGAGGCTGCTGCCCGAGATCCTTTCTGAAATCGCAAAGGGCAACATCCAGCTTCCGGACTTCCAACGAGGGTGGGTTTGGGATGATCAGCACATCCGTGGCCTCCTAGTGAGCATCGCTCGGTCCTTTCCGGTTGGTGCCGTTATGCTATTGGAAACAGGTGGTGAATCCCGATTTCAGGTTCGACCCGTTGAAGGTGTCAATCTTCCAAAGGACAATATCGATGCTGAGCTACTCATCCTCGACGGCCAGCAACGTCTAACCACACTCACCCAGGTGCTTGCACTGACGAGCACAGTAAACACCCGCACCGACAAGGGGAAACCAATACAGCGATACTATTACTGGAACATTGAGGTTGCCCTCGAGGGCGGTGATCGACTTGAGGACGCAATCGAAGCATTGGAGCAAGACAAGGTCAAGAGATCAAACTTCGGACGAAACGTAGAGCTTGATCTCAGCTCAACTCGCAAGGAGTGCGAACAGCTCTACTTTCCATGCAATCAGATTCTAAACTCGGATACCTGGGAGGAATCCTTGCAGGAGTTCGCGCCGGAGAAGTTTGGGCTGTATATGCAGTTTCGACGTCAGGTTTTAAATGCCTTTCGCAACTACCAGCTTCCTGTGATCCAGCTGGGCAAGTCAACAACAAAGGAGGCTGTCTGCCTTGTGTTTGAAAAGGTCAACACAGGTGGTGTCCCACTCAACGTCTTTGAGTTGGTGACTGCTACATATGCTGCCGATGGTTTCAACCTCCGTGATGACTGGCACGGGAACGCAACTCGCAACGTCTCAGGTCGATATGAAAGGCTTTGTAAGGAACCTTTGCTCTCACAGGTGGAGTCGACGGATTTTCTGCAGGCTGTCTCGATGCTTCATACACTTGATATGAGACGTTTAGATTTTGTGACAGGCAAGACGGGTAAGTCGGTTCAGCCTGTGAGCGCGAAACGCGCCTCGATCCTGGCAATGCCATTGCAGGCCTACCAAAAATGGGCTGACAACGTTGAGGCTGGATTCCTTCTTGCAGCGAAGTTCCTGCGTAAGGAGTGTGTAAAGAACCCTCGGGAGTTACCATATCGCTCGCAGCTGGCTCCACTAGCGTCTGTACTTGCGCACCTGCGTGAACGCTGGCTTGAACCGCGCATCTATGAAAAGCTATCTCAGTGGTATTGGTGCGGCGTACTTGGCGAGCTTTACGGGAGTGCGATTGAAACCCGAATCGCTAACGATGTAGAGGATCTTCTCAATTGGATCGATGACGAGGGCATCATCCCGCGGACAGTCTTGGATGCATCATTCAGCCCTGACCGGCTGGATACCATGACGTCCCGTGTCTCTGCGGCATATAAAGGCTTGAATATGTTGGTTCTTCGGGAGGGTGCCGAGGACTTCTTCTGGAAGGCAGCGATCCAAGAACTGGACGACGAAGAGCTAGCCCTTGACATACACCATATCTTTCCTCAAGACTGGTGCGAGAAGCGCGGCATTAAGCGTTCCTCCTACAACACGATCGTTAATAAGACTCCTATCTCATACAAAGCTAACCGTATGATAGGGGGCAATGCTCCGTCTATCTACTTATCAAAGCTCCAGAAACATGCGCAAGTGCAACTCGAAGACGAGGACATGAACAGAATTTTGAGCACCCATTTTATTGAGCCAACCACTCTTCGGAGCGACAACTTCACTTCCTTCTATTCAGCTCGGAAGACCTCTCTAGTGCAGATAGTTGAGCGCGCAATGGGCAAGTCTGCAGCAACATCAAACGCAGAAGTAAAGTGGTCTGACTCGAAAGAAGAGTAAGGCGAAGCGTAAAGATCAATTGCCGATCCCGTTCGAATTCTTCTAGTGTTTGCATGCGGAATCCGCCAGACCTGGGCCGCTGAATCTAATGCGCCCCTTTCCAACAGCGTTCGATGGAATGACGAGGATGGATCCCCGCTTTCTGTTTGTACCGGGGACATAGGTAACACATGTTCGGAGACATGGGTGACACTTTTTAGGTTCAGCATTTCTATCAACACCGGTGGAGATGCTGATGCCCTGGAAGGAGACGACGCTCGTGTCAACCCGTGAAGAATTCGTACGTCTGGCCACAGGGTCAGATGCAAATGTGAGCCAGTTGTGCTCAATGGCCTTCGCGGCATGACAGCGGCGCGCTTCGCTGTCATTCAACTTGTCCAGCAGGGCGATCTGGTGATACCAGGGCAATTGTGCAAGCACCGCTTGCACAAACTCAGCCTCCGGCTAGGCCTGGGCGAACGTGCGCATGTACTTCAGATTGCGTGGCGAAAGGCCCGTCATGTCCGGGAAGGCGGTGCGCAAATCATGCGCCAGCCGGTCAATCACCTTCGCGCTCCAACCTTCGCGGCCCTGCCGCTCCAGAATGTCACGCCCAATTTGCCTGTACAGCAGCACCAGCTCGCGGTTCACCGCCAGCGCGGCAATTTGTTGCTTCACCACATCTATGCGCGCGGGCGTCATCCCGAGGCCCCGAACGCAGTGAGGGGGCCGAGGGACCTCGAGGGAAATGACGAAGATGGATCCCCGCTTTCGCGGGGATAACGGTGTTTCGCGCGGATGACGGGTTCGCGGGGATGACGGTGTTTCGCGCGGATGACGCAATCACACATGGGCCCCGTACCCCGGGCCAAGGCCGTTGGTACGAAAGACGAGGCGCGATTTTTTCGCCAGCGCGCGCGCGCGTCATCCCGAGGCCCCGAACGCAGTGAGGGGGCCGAGGAACCTCGAGGGAAATGACGAAGATGGATCCCCGCTTTCGCGGGGATGACGGTGTTTCGCGGGGATGACGATTGTTCGCGGGGATGACGCAATCACGCATGGGCCCCACTCCCACGGCCAAGGCCGTGGGCTATTATGGACGATCTGTCTCTCGTACTCCTCTCTCGTCACTCGTCACTCGTCTCTCGTCTCTCGTCTCTCGTCTCTCGTCTCTCGTCTCTCGTCACTTCCGTCTCATCACCGCAACCGCTTCCACATGGTAGGTCTGGGGGAACATGTCGACGGGGGTGATGTGGTCGACGCTGTAGAGGTCGCTCATCAGGGCGCAGTCGCGGGCCATGGTGGAGGGGTTGCAGCTGACGTATACGACGGTAGGGGGCGCAACAGAGAGGATGTGACGCACAACCTGTTCGTGCATGCCGCTGCGCGGCGGATCGATCATGATAACGTCAGGCGCGGGGAACGTGCGAAGCAGGTCGAGCGCTGCCGGACGGTGCAGGTCCGCAACATGGAAGTCGACATTTGAGATGGCGTTGCGCTCTGCGTTGGCGCGCGCATCCAAGATGGAACTCTCGGCAAGCTCTGCGCCCACAACATGCTTGGCAAGCTTCGCTGCCGGAAGCGTCAGTGTGCCGGTGCCGCAGTAGAGGTCCCACACGACGGATTCCTTGGTGATGCCAGCCCCCTTCATGGCAAGCTCAACAAGATTGGGCAGGTGCGTGGTGTTGGTCTGAAAGAACG
>VEQR01000074.1 GCA_018883125.1 Candidatus Kapaibacterium sp. | reverse complement strand
GGATGGATATCAGCTCGACGAAGGGTATGAGAAGTCGTTTATCGATCCGTTCATCATCAAGGAATGGGTGGCCGAGCCATACGATCACGAGCAGCTTGTAGACACGCTCACCAGCATGTTGTTCCCCGTTGCCATCCTGCCGGAGCAACGTCAGATGCTCATCAACATCGTGCTCGAGGGTCAACCCGAAAGTGCCTGGATCTCGGCGTGGACGGCCTATGCGTCGGCTCCGGATGATGCCACAAAGCGTGCCGTGGTCGAAACACGTCTGCGCAACCTTCTCAAGTTCATGCTCGCCATGGCCGAGTATCAAGTCTGCTAACGGAGGCACCCATGAAACGTCGTTCCTTTCTTCGCACGGGTGCCGGGCTTGCAACGCTCCCGGTAGTCCTTGATGGCCTCAACGTATCGGCATACGCCCGCTCGCCCCTTCTCGAAGCACTTGATGCGGCTCCGTGTCAGGACCGCGTACTCGTGCTGATCCAGATGGCAGGGGGCAATGACGGTCTGAACACCGTCATCCCTTTGGACCAGTACGGATTGTACAAGAATGCCCGCACGAACATCGCCATCGAGGAAGCCAAGGCTCTCAAGCTCACCGATGCTGCGGGACTCCATCCACAGATGGGGCTGATGCAGCAGATGTACACCAACGGCACGATGCGCGTTGTGCAGGCTGTTGGCTATCCTGTGCCAAACTACTCGCACTTCCGTTCTACTGACATCTGGATGTCGGCCTCCGATGCCGAGCAGGTGATCGCCACCGGATGGATGGGGCGCTACCTTGAGCAGGCATATCCGGGATTCCCTGATGGTTATCCGAATGCGACAATGCCGGATCCACTGGCAATTCAGATCGGCACCGTGATCTCGCCCGCACTCGAGGGGACTACGGCCAACATGGGCATGGCATTTACGGATCCAACAACGTACTTCAACATCACGAATCAGAACACACCGGTCAGCGTTGGACGTCGCGCAGGCACGGAACTGCGCTACATCCGCGACGTTGGTCAGCAGATCGAGAAGTTCGCTAACCCCGTCAAGGCGGCCGCCGCGAAGGCCAAGAATAAGTCGGGCAAGTATCCAGCCGTGCGCACCAACCCACTGGCTGATCAGCTGAAGATCGTTGCACAGCTCATTGCCGGTGGACTCAAGACCAAGATCTACATCGTCACCCACACGGGCTTCGATACGCACTCGTATCAAGTGACAGGGGGCGCCGGGAGCCCCGTCCCACACGGCACACTGCTCGAGCAGATGTCGGTTGCCATTGATGCGTTTCAGGATGACATCAAGTTGCTTGGCGTGCAGGACCGTGTGCTGGGTATGACGTTTTCCGAATTCGGTCGGCGGATCAAGTCCAATGCATCCGGTGGTACCGATCACGGAGCTGCCGCGCCGGTCTTCCTCTTTGGAACAAGCGTCAAGAAGGGCGTCCTCGGACAGAACCCCACGATTCCCGCAAGTCCGACGAGCGAAGACAACGTGCCGATGCAGTATGACTTCCGAAGTGTCTATTCAACGATCCTCCGGAACTGGTTCTGCGTCGACGCAGCAACGACCGAGAAGCTGCTCTTCCGCGACTTTGGCGTGTTGGACGTTCTCACGTCCAGCGCACCAACATCGGTGATCGATGATCTTGCCACACCGAGCCTTGCCCTCCGTCTCGGACCCAACCCATCGCACTCGCACGTCACCGTGGCCTACGAAGCTCCTCAAGGGGCTGTCACGATGTCACTCTTCGACGGCACCGGTCAGCAGATCATGGCACACACGGAAATGCACTCCGGTGGCACGGCAACCATGGGCATCGACGTCACGTCCATTCCATCGGGTCAGTATTACGTTCGCATCGGCTTCGGCGGTGGCGCCGTGGTGCGGCCCCTTGTTGTTGCAAGGTAACCGTCATCCCGGCGATGTCAGGGCTTGTCATTCTTCCAGAACAAGAATCGGCTCCATCGTAATTGCGGATCCGTCAGAGACCTCGGCCATGTAGAGTCCGGCAGGGGGCTGATGCGACATCGAAAGCGACTCTCCCAGTGCCGACACCAGACGTCGGACGGTCTGGCGGCACTGCTGCCATGCAGAGCGATGACCTTCCCAGGTGCGTGCCGCTCTGAATCGTTGTGCTGCAGACTGGCCCATGTCTTTGACGCTCATAACCGGACCCTGTTTGTACAGCCCCTCTGTCGTGCAGAAGTAGATCGGCGATCCTGGTGTATCCTGAAACATCGAAATGATCTGTGCACCGTCGGCCATTCCGGTAACCGTGTTGAGTTCCCAGTCCATTCCGTCATTCGTGCTCCTCAGCGTGCCATCGGTTGTAAGGAGCAGCAAAGCGCCCTCATCTGTCACAACACCATTGCCGCCGATGAGTCCGTAGGCAGGCGACGACCGACGTGTGAACACCTTGGTCCACGATACGCCATTGTCCGTCGAGCGGACAACGTATGCATCGTTGAACTTGTGGTTCAGTGTCTCGTCAAGTGGTGCCAGATCACTCGGAGATGCTCGCTTGGTTGTATCGCGCACGACCTGCGTTACGGACGCAACAATTGTACCCGGCAACGTGCGAATGCTACCAAGAAAGTATGGATATTCAATCGGCAGTTCACTGGACGTCCATGTCCGACCATCATCGGTACTGCGAAGCACTCCTCCGCATCGCAATGGTCTTGATGATAGTGTTTCCTGATCCAGAACCAGGAGTCCATTCACAAAGGCCAGCAGCGAGCCATCACCGGCGAGTGCGAAGGATTCCACGAATCCGGCCATCCCACTTCCGCCACAGACTACCGATGCAAAATCGACGGAGTCCACCTTTCCGCCCGGACGCGTCGTGATGATGTGAGATCCGTTCCCGATCACCACCGTACTGTCCGGCAGTCGATACACTGCCGTAGCCGGTTGGTTTCGCAAGGTGTCAATGAGTTCTCCATCGCGAGTATATCGTCGTACAAGCAGTCCGGGTGAAAGGACTTCGCCGGTACCCACGAACGGGGTTCTTAGACCCCGGTCCGACTGGACACGAGGTACGAATGCATTTCCGCTTATTCCGCCCTTTACCGACCAATACTCACCACGCATATTCCATGCTTTCATCACACCAACCCCGGCACCGGATATCCGCACAGCACAATCGCTATAGGGAACAACCAGAGGCTCACCACGGGAGTTTACGAATCCGAATTGCATCGGAGAGGCGAGATTGTCATTCGCCGGGAACACGCCATTCAGAACTCGATTCCCTTCGTTGGGCGAAAAGAGGCAGATGGGTGTTGTCATCGATTTATAGTACAGGGCACTGTATCCAGGTGAGACGAACCGCATGGCCCTTGTTCCAAGAAGGCTGGGGGCCACTTTCGTGAGACTGTGCCCATCTTCCGCGCTATCGAGGGAGATCGTCACGAGCTGCGAGCCTTTGTAGTCGATATACTGCAGAGCATACCCAGAGGATTGGGCGTTGGAATTATCTACAAACGGACCATCGAACGGCGGCAACGTATCAACTACACGCCACGAGCCATTGCGATATCTGGCGTACCAACCTTGACGGGAGAACATGAAGAGTGTTCCGGCATAGCTTGAAAGAAGCTGGACTCTCTTCATGTCAACAACCTCTTGAATCCCGGAGACGACGAGACTCGTGTCGAAACGATATCTCGAACTGTCGCGAACATCCGAGTACCAGATGGTATCTCGTGTGGTTGATGTCCTACCTCGATTGATCCATACCACACTGTCCTTTCCGAGAATGGAAAAGCTCAGGAGACTAATGTCGGACTTTAGTCTTGTTGGATACAGCACATTGCCGAGTCCAGGTCGAGCAATGGAGTACCGAACAGGATTAGACTCGCGTAGCAGAATAGCACCTTTCGCACTAACGATCGGTGCGCCTGCGCGCGCAAACCACGTTGCGCCGCAGTCCACCGAGGCATACTCTGAATAAACCCCTGCAGTGTCCTTCATCTCCAGCAACACGGTACCGTTTTCCCGAAACCGAAGGTCCGTAACAACGCCCGAAGGTAACGGCACAGACGACGCAATTCCCTGACTGTCAATTCGGAAGAGCGTTCCGCCAAAGAAGCCCGCTTGACTGTAGAGTATATCGCCATTGCCGCAGGTCGAAATGTAGTTGCCTTCATACACCTTTCCTGCTGCTATCACCGCGACAGGTTTCGGCCGAAGCGTTGCGCTGTCGAGCGTGTATAAACCAGCCCGGCTAAGTGCCATGAAGAACGGCCCGCCTTTAGGATGCTTGAACAGCAGCGGGGTTTGCTCAACAGCGATCTCTCGCTCGGCATAGGTCAGATTCACATTCTGAGCAAAAAGATCACACACCGAAATGGTTAGGAAGCACATCGAAAGAACGAGTACAGCCACAATACGCGTGATTATAGAGTTCATGACTTCGGCTTTCCACGAACTGCAATAATACTCTGACTGCCTTGACGAATTAACGCACATCTACATACTCCTTGAAACAAATGGTTTGATTAATAAAATATTCACGCTCATTCATGGTTCAGATCTAACATAGCTTCCCGACGATCATCATGCAAGGACTTGTGTACAATCACCATGATCTCTGTCGTGACCTAAACAACTGTATTACGCCTTCAAGGCCAACGGGCGAGACTGCGTCTCGCCCCTACACGTCTCGCACCTGCATGTCTCGCCCCTGCATGTCTCGCCCCTGCATGTCTCGCCCCTGCATGTCGCGCCCCTACACGTCTCGCCCCTACATGTCTCGCCCCTACATGTCTCGCCCCTACATGTCTCGCCCCTACATGTCTCGCACCTACACCGCGGGGATGACGATCGCCCCCCTATCGTCTGGCACTAAGCTGACACACGGCAGCAACAATTGCGCAGATGGGGGCGTGGATCTCATGAGCCCAAGGGAAGAGGACAGAGAGCATCATCAGGGTGATGGCTAGTCCTGAGATGATCTCAAGAATTCCCGCTGTGCGTCCGGAGCGTACGCGCAGGATATTCATGGCCATGACACCGCTAAGTCCTGCATTGATGCCAATGAACATCAGTGAGAGTGCCACATGGAGTATGATCTGTGCAGAGACAAAGTACTCGGCCAGTTCCCTATCGACCATGCGCAGGGAAGACAGAACGATGATAAAGAGTCCGCAGGCAAGGAATACTCCCTGCGCAGCCTTGGCCTTGTTTGTTCCGAAATAGCGTCCGGCCATGTAACATGCATACACGCTTGCTACGCCGACGCTGGAGATGATGCGCTCCAGGGGGCGAGCAGTGAAGGCGTCGCCGCTCGAAAGCAACAACTGCGCGAGTGCGGCAACAAGCGTTGTCCCGATGAACGCGCGCAGCCATGGGTCGATCTTTCGTGTTGACGTTAGCATGCGCCACACGCCCCTTTCTCAACAGCTGATGACGATTCGACTTGGACGGTTACGTGCGAGAGTTTAAAGTGCTGCTGCATTGCCGCACGGACGGTGGCGACAACTTCATCCGTGGCACCATTGCTGACCACATGAAGTGATGCAGAGTTCTCGTGCATTCCAAGCTGCCAAATGTGCACGTCGTGCACATCGATGATGCCCGGCAGTGCGGCCACAACATCGCGGACCTTGACGGGAGATATCTCTGGTGGGGCAGACTCCATGAGGATGATACTCGAATCGCGGATCACTCGTACGGCCCCGCGTGTGATCATCAGAGCGATGGCGATGGAGATCAGCGGATCGATGAGCTCCCAACCTGTGAGCTCGATGACGATGGCAGCGATGATCACACCAAGACTGGATAGAAGGTCCGTAATCACATGCAGGTAGGCACTGCGTGTGGTGATGTGCTCGGACTTGTGCAGGTAGATGGCGCTGATGGCGTTGGCCACAAAGCCAACAACTGCCACCCAAAGCATCAGGTCTGAATCAACGTGGCTATGTCCATGCCCAAAGAGACGCTTGACCGCTTCAATAACAATGTAAATGCAGATACCAATGAGCAGAAAGCCGTTGGTAAGGGCCGCCAGGATCTCAATACGTCGCAGGCCAAAAGTGTAGCGTACGTCGTGCTCGCCCCGTGCCTTGGCGGCAAAGCGCAACCCGAAGAAGGCGATGAGCAGCGATGCAAGGTCAACCAGCACATGGCCCGCATCCGATAGCAGTGCAAGGCTGCCCGAGAAAAAACCACCGACGACTTGCGCAACGAACACGACGGAGGTCAGCGCTACCGCTATTCTCAGGGGGCGGATGTCCGAATGCTCGTGGATGTGACCATGGTGGTGATGACCATGATCATGATGCGAATGATCGTGATGATGTCCGTGGTGATGCGCCGACATTACTTCAGTCCTAGAATCTCGGCAACTTTGTCGGCGTAGAGGATGAGAAACACCACCGGCGCGGCAAAGAGCATAGAGTCGAACCGATCAAATAGTCCGCCGTGACCCGGCAGAATACCACTCGAATCCTTGACGACGGCATCACGCTTCAACAGTGATTCGGCGAGATCTCCTATGGGGCCAACAATACCGACAGCAATGCCGCAGATGATAGCTGTAATCGGTGAGACGCCGGGAAGTAACCACATGCTCATCCCCCAAAACGCCAATGTCGAGAATACCAATCCACCAATGGCGCCCTCCCAAGATTTCTTTGGGCTCACGCGAGGGAATAGCTTGTGCTTACCGATGGATAGGCCAACGAAATACGCACCTGTGTCGGCAAGCCACACCGATACAAACAGCGTAAGTACCAGAGCCGCACCTGCATCGCCCCATGCCCCTTGCAGATCGCTACGGCTAACGTTGCGCAGAACGATGAGCGGCGACATGCACAGACCGATATAAAGCACACCGAAGGCCGTCAGTGATGTGTTAAGGATGGCGTTTTCACGAGCGCGGAATAGCTCGAAGGACAGCGTTAGGATTGTACCTGCCATCAGCAGGAGGCTTACAACAGTCGCTACCCCCAAAATGCCCCAGTCTCCTTCGCCGATCGTGTGGAGACCAACTTCGAGTAAAAGGATCAGTAGCCAAACAAGGCCCACGCTCTGGTTCGGACTTGCGTGCTTAGATTCGGCAAGGTGATAGAACTCTCTGAGTGCCTGAAGTGCAATGAGCATGATGGCGCCGGAAAAGAACCAGCCGCCCAGATACACAACGCCGACGGCCAGCGGAATGCCCACGGCGGCCACGGCGATACGTTTTGTGAGGTTCGTCATAGTGCGAAGCTACGTAGTTTCGTGACCGATGAATGTTTACGACATCACAGACACCGACAACGACCGTGTATTGCTCACGGGCGACATTGATTTCGTCCTTGAGTTTGCCGGCATCCTGCGCAGATGCAGCGTCGATTTCTCTATTCTGCCATCCATCGATGCCCGAGACGGCTACGAGTACGAGATGGAGATGGAGTTCGAACTTTCATCTCTGGGAGGTCCCGCAGCCGAGGAATACGGCGAGTATGCGGACTTCGTGATCCAGGATCTGCGCGAGCATCTCAACGTTTTTTCGCACATCGTGGATTTGTCGATCACTTCACACACGGACCATCGAGTGGCCGTTGAGGTGGCTGCATCGCTGAATCCCGCAGCTACGGTTTTTGTGAGTGTGCTCAATACCACGGCCACCGAATTCGGCATGTTCACCAACACGGCTCAGAGGGTCATCGGAGTCGGTCTTGCACCGAGCGTGATGAGCACACTGACGGCGATGGATATGTCGGCCGGACTGAATACGGAGCCCCATCATATCGAGCGCGCGAAGGAACTCCTGGGTCGGCTCGGCTATGCAGTTGAGGTTGTACAGGACCGCGTAGGCCTTGTGCAGATGCGCGTACTGGCCATGCTCATCAACGAAGCAGCCTTTGCCGTGATGGAAGGTTTGGCAACACCGGAAGACATCGACAAGGCCATGATGCTTGGGGTAAACTATCCCAAGGGGCTTCTGGCCTGGGCTGATGAGATCGGCATTGGCATTATCACGCTGATCCTTGACGGATTGCGCCGTGAGTACGAGCAGGAGCGATATCGTCCGTGCGTACTGCTCAAGCAGATGATGCGTGCCGGGTGGGCCGGTAAGTCCACCGGACGAGGCTTCTACGTGTACGAATCCTAGCACATGCGCCTGCACCTGTTTCTCGACTTCGACGGAACGATCAGCATCGGCGACGTCGGCGATAAACTCGTCGGAACGTTTGGGTCGTTCGACATTCTGCACAACGAACTCCTTGCCGGCGAATTCACCGTTGCCGAGTACTATCGCCGGGCCATTGCCAGTTTCTCGAACAACGCCACCCCCGAGGCTGTGGATGACTTTGTGCAACGTCAGCAGCTGGACACGGGGCTAGCCCCCTTGCTCGAATGGAGTCGGACCAATTCCATCCCTGCGACGGTAGTCAGCGATGGATTTGACGTGTACATCTGCCCCCTGCTCAAGCGCGAGCTTGGCACCGATGACATCCCAATTGCCAGCAACACGCTTTCCTTTGAAGGGGGCTCGTGGAGGCCCGCATTTCCCGGAGCCAGTGAATCGTGCTCCTGCTTTTGTGCATCGTGCAAACGCAACGTCATCCTGTCCAAGATCGACGATGACGATGTTGTGATTTACGTTGGCGATGGTCTGTCGGATGTGTGCGCCGTGCGTTATGCCGACGTAGTCTTTGCCAAGGGATCCCTTGCGGCATCGTGCACAGAAGAGGGTATCCCGCATCATACATATCGGTCGCTCACCGAGGTTCTGATCATCCTACAGCGTCGGATGAAAGACAACGACTTCCCCCGCCGACGTCAGGCCCGGCTAGCCCGCAAGCGAGCTTTTGAGTCTGAGTAGTTAAACCTTTTCCGGTGTGACCTGGTCTTGCGCCCCGTTCACACATTGGAGAAACACATGACGCGCCCCCTCATCATTGCCCTTTCGATCATCGCCCTTGCGCTACCGGCACAGTCACAGGACCAACGCGCTAAGCGTCAGGAGGCCGTTAAGGAGCTCCGCACAGATCTGCGTGCATGGTACATGCGCGATGTACTGCCAACGGTCAGCCGTCTGCACAGCGAGTACGACGCGTCACTCTCCCGCGAAGACCTAGCCACGCTTACCCGCCTGCGTGCCGATGCCAAGCGTCTCCGCAACGACGTCCGCAAGGACATGCAGTCCCTCAAGGGCGACTTCGAACGTGGCGGACGCGCCGAACTTCGCAATCGCATCAAAGACCTACGCGAGAAGCACCGTGACGAGTACAAGCGCATCGTCGAGCAAGTAAAACCCATTGCCAAGCGCTCCCGCACAAAGCTCCGCGAGATCTTCGATGCCAACGAGGACAAGATCGAGCAATGGCGCGCCGAGGCCAAGAAGATCGTTGGCGACTGGAAAGACGAGCACGACGATCTCGGCATGGGCAATCGCGACAACTCGCGCTTCCCCCTTCTCGGCGGCGACCCCCGTCGCTCCGCCCTCCGCTTCATCCTCTGGGACGGAACGGTAGAGGAGTAGGTGGAAGAGTAGGGGCGAGACGCAGTCTCGCCCGCATTCGCCCTCATCCGTCATTCCCGCGAAAGCGGGAATCCATGCGCCCTCATCCGTCATTCCCGCGAAAGCGGGAATCCATGAGCCCCACACCCCCTGGGTCCCTCGTCGCCCCTCGTCGCCCCTCGCTGCGCTCGGTGCCTCCTCGGGATGACGCGCCGCGAGCTTCAATCAAACAGGCAACCACAAAGTAGTGCCGCATACCTGCCCATGGCTTCAGCCATGGGAAAGAAGGGCAAGCCCCCTTGGAAATGCAGCACAGCTACCATTTACCCATTCTGCTTACCCATGGCTGAAGCCATGGGCAGTAATGCGGTGTTGTCTTGGTGCCTCCTCGATCCCGGTCTGCGCCGGGCTAACGAGCTTTCGTGGGAATGAGGGGAATGGATTCCCGCATTCGCGGGAACGACAGGGACTCGCTGGAATCTGAATCAGACTGCAGATACTAGTGGTGGCATACCCCTATAGCTTAAGTCTAACTAAGCTAACGCCTTCGTACGATTCATTTAGACCAAGAAGATACCCGTCAGAAACATGGTAGAACCCGAGCTTCATGGGCGGCCCGGTTAACTGTTCGTCGAATACTTTAGTATGAAGCAGATCTCCATCTGTCGAGAATGTGCTCACGATGACACCAAGTCGATTGGAAGTGGATGATGCAGCAGGCCTTCGAAAACTGACTACAACATATCTGTCTTTGTCGGCGTCAACCAGAAGACTGGCACCTACGAACGGAGAGTTCGGCTTGTTGATTCCATTCTTCGTCAGAACGTAGGAGAGAGGACCCGTAGGATCGATGCTTTGCAAAGTGCGCTTTGTTGTATCGTATAGTCCGAAAACGTCGTTGTTCGTATTCGCAAACATAAGCTCACCTTTATGAAGGGCTGACAGCATCGTGTATCCACTGAAATCCCAATCATCGAGGCCCGTCTTAACATCTGCGCAGCGCACAAGAGGGTGCTCCGCGCCATCACGGACATAGACTGCAATAGTCTGAGAATCGGGATTTGATGAATAGTAATTTTTGGTTCCCCCAATGAGCACCGTCACTCCACTGAGGCGCTGGTGCGCAGTGGAGAACAGCCCATTTCGACTGGGGGTCACGCGTGACAGGAACACAGAGTCAGGAACCGCTTCATCATCTCGTAATGATAGCCAGCGAGCTCCAATTCCCTTGATGTTAATTCGCTCCATAGCGCCTGGCATGCCAGCATTCGCTGTGTCCTTAATTATTCGACTTTGAGAAATGCAAAAGGTTATACTATCGTAGAGCTCATCATGAACATAGGCAGAAAACAATTTCGTAAGCTTCCCGCCCCTCCTTTGTACCTGCTCCCAATCAGCTGCAACATCTGGTGTTCGATATTGATTACGGACTGCATCAGGGATTCGTGCGCGACGAATGACTCTATCTCTTCGAGTGTCAACAACCGCCGCTTGATCGCCAACTTTGTCGTAAAACAGGACGGTGGAATCATCAAGCGCATGATACCCCGAAATACTGATACTGTCCATTGATCGAAGTGGCTTCGTGATCAAATACGGATCCCTGCCTTTAGTAGCGATTGAATCCGGAAGTTCACTAACAATCGACGCTAGAAACTCTGGACTGCGATGATACAAGTCATCAAGAATCAGTCTCCGATCGGCTGAGCATTCGATGACTACCAAAGGCAACCGCATACCGCTTGTCAATAGCCTAAGATCTTCAGGAAGCGTCTCAACAAGGTTAAGGCCAGCTTGATCGGCTATACCCTTTGCTGTTATTCTGCGCGCATCTCGAACGTATAGCGACGCGGCAACGGTTCGATGCTTCAAATGCCTCGACAACATGCTCACCAGATTCCTCATCTGTATTGTACAGGCGCCTTGACAGACTCCTTCGGTACTAATGAACAGGACAGTTGTCGTATCAGCCTTTGCGATGTTCTTGCTCATCGCAGTCGGGGCATTCACGGAAAGCCCAACGAACAATGACGTACAAAATGCAATCAGCGCTACCATACGTTTTATCATCTAATCCCCTCTGTCTCAATAGTTAAGGCATGTGACCGCTTTGCACTCGTGTGGGAGTCTTCGGCGCAGCACAAAGACTCCCATCGAGTACCTTTTAGTTTACTTACCCATGTTGGCAACCATCTCGTCGTAGCTTGACACCGCTCTTGTTGACGATGATTCCGACACATAAACTCGCACTGAACCTGCATTCGGTCCTAGAATACTCCCCTGGTATGTAACATTGATATACCCTTCATTCGTAGACGGTATCCAGATTCCTACATTCTGTCCTTGCGCGGGTCCTCTACTGCCAGGCCCTCCCGTACCGTCAAGAGATTTTGGACCTTCCAGATAACGAACGACCACACAGACTTTTTCACATGGCGGATAGCACTCAAAGGTTCTCCCACAATTGTCTTGAGGCCTGATTTCTTCCTTGACACCATACCAGGTTTCTTCTTTCCATCCCTGATCGCCTGTGCCTGGAGTGGCACTAGTGGGGGATACTGTCAATAACAGGCAAAGGCATGAGATGCAAGCGAACACGCTTGCGCGAATACGGTTGTTCATGATGACAACTCCTGAACTGTAAATAATGAAAGAAAAGAAATTATGACGATTGCGCAATCGACAGTTAGAACAAAACAAATAATC
>VEQR01000073.1 GCA_018883125.1 Candidatus Kapaibacterium sp. | reverse complement strand
AACATCAGCTGTAGGCTCTTTGCATAATTGCCCAGGGCTTCAGCCCTGGGAAAGAGAAGGGCTTTAGCCCAATCAAGAAGAACATCAGCTGTAGGCTCTTTGCATAATTGCCCAGGGCTTCAGCCCTGGGAAAGAGAAGGGCTTTAGCCCAATCAAGAAGAACATCAGCTGTAGGCTCTTTGCATAATTGCCCAGGGCTTCAGCCCTAGGAAAGAGGCAGAGATGCAATTGAATACACACAACACCCCCTGGGCATCCTCCATCTTCCCAGGGCTAAAGCCCTGGGCAATTGTGCGAAGACAGAATTGTATGCCACATGTCACGCTGCCAGGCAGTCATTGCTCATAGATGGGTATGCCACACTCAAAAACATGGCTCTGCTATCATCTTGTGTTTGCCACAAAGAATAGGCATCCATTCATCGCTGAGCCCATTGAGCGCACCGTTTGGGGTATCCTCTGGGATATCTGCCGCGCGAATGGGTTGCACCCCTTTGCGGTTGGGGGTATTGAAGATCACATCCATGTTCTGGTCGGAATACCAGCGACAATGTGTGTGGCGGACGCTGCCCGCCTTATCAAAGGCGGCTCCTCAATGGCAATCAGGCAGAGATTTCCTCAGCTTTCCAGCTTCTGCTGGCAAAATGGATATGCCGCATTGACCTTTGACTATCGCAGTCTCGACAGACTTGTTCGATATGTCAATCATCAGCGCGAACATCATTATGGAGACAAGGGGGATTGAGTCTCCTATTATCAAGCGTGAACTGATTGGTTCTCTTTGCATAACTGCTCGGGGCTTTAGCCCAATTGTGGATTAATGTTGCGTCATCAGTCATCAGTCATCAGTCATGTCTATCTTCGCCCCATGCCTATCGTCCTGCTATTTCTGATTGCCGCATGCCCACTGCTGGCCACTACCATCTCTGGAACGATCCTCGAGAAGGGGAGTAAGGAAGTGGTGGTTGGAGCTACTGTTGCGTTGCATCGTGACAGTTTGGTGCCGGGACGCAGGCCCTTGCGGGGAGTCTACAGCAATCGATACGGATTCTTTTCCATGGGGAACGTGGAGCCCGGAACGTACGCCGCGGTCGTTAATTCCGTTGGATACGCCCCGTATGTGGCAGCAATTGTTGTGCGAGAAGGGGGCGATGATGTTTCCCTCACTATCGAATTGCAGCCAAGGGATGTTCGTTCGAAGGAGGTGGTTGTTACTGCCGACAGAGCGTCAACGGCGCTCGAGCGCCAAAGTGTGATCACCATCGCCCCTTCCTTCATCAAGGAAATGCCGGCCATTGGTGGGGAAGTGGATGTGTTCCGCGTGCTGCAACTTCTGCCGGGTGTGAAGTCGGCCTCGGAACTGTCGGCCGGACTCTACATCCGCGGTGGATCGCCAGATCAAAACCTTGTGCTGCTCGACGGCGTCACGGTGTACAACCCCTCGCACCTTGGCGGATTCCTGAGCTCGTTCCATGCCGATGCGCTTCGTGATGTAAAGCTCATGAAGGGGGCGTTCCCCGCAGAATATGGCGGCCGATTGTCGAGTGTGATCGACATCACGATGAAGGAAGGCAATGCTGAGCGCATCAAAGGCTCGGGAAGCGTGAGCATGATTGCCTCCGGACTCCAGATTGATGGGCCGATCGATTCGACAACAACGTTCATGATTTCAGGACGACGGTTCTACCTTGATGTGCTCGTGGGATTGGCAGCAATGACGGTAGGCGCCGATGATGCAATCCCGCAGTATTACTTCTACGACCTCAACATGAAGCTCAACAAGAGACTCGGTCAGAATGACCGACTATTTCTGAGCGGGTACTTTGGTCGCGATGTGCTGGCTTCTGGTCCGGACACAGAAGGCTCGTTCGACATCGGATGGGGCAACTCCACGGCGAATCTGCGTTGGACGCATATCGTAAACTCCGATGTGTTCACCTCCACTTCGCTCATCTACACCGATTACTCCTTTGGCACGGAACTCAGTGCGCGTAATCCCGGCTCGGGAATCGATGCGACGTTTGGTGTGCGCAGTCGTATTCGCGATCTGACGCTCCGCTCGGAACTGCAATTGTCTGCCGCAGCAGACCACCAGATCAAGGCCGGGCTCGACGTTACCCGCCACGTCTTTCAGAGTTCAGTAGGGGGCTCACTGGTCGAGATCGATACGTCCATCATTCGAGCCGATGATATTGTAAGCTTCGACGCTGCTCTGTATTTGCAAGATGAGTGGACGATCACCGATGAGCTTCGGGCCAATCTTGGAGGACGTCTCTACTGGTTCCAGCAAGGTGGCTGGCTCCGCTTCGAACCGCGCGCCTCGATGTCGTATGACCTTACGTCAACATCCAGCCTTACTGGTTCATTCGCCATCGCCCATCAGTTCCTGCACCTGATCGTGCGTAACGATGTGTCGCTGCCAACGGATGTATGGTTCCCTTCAACACCCAACATTCAGCCGAGCAGGTCGGTGCAAGGGGTGTTGGGGTATCAGAAGAGCTTCGATGACAACACGTGGCGCTTCACGGCAGAGGCATACTACAAGACCATGGAGAACCTCTACGAGTATCGCGATGATGCGGAGTTTACCATCGGTGTTCCGCTGGAGTCCCAGTTCACCTCGGGCAGCGGTCTGGCCTACGGACTCGAGCTCTTCCTGCAACGTCAGATCGGCGACCTTACGGGGTGGGTCGGATACACGCTTGCGTGGACGGAGAGGACGTTCCCCGAGCTCAATGGCGGCAAGACCTTCACCCCGCGCTACGACCGACGTCACGACGTTTCGATTGCCCTACAGTATCGCATCGGCGAGACGTGGCGGCTCGGTGCCACCTGGCAGTTTGCCACAGGTGCTGCCTACACCGTCCCGTCGGCTCAGTATTTATCCGGTGAGCTTAATTGGGGTAACACTAACGATTACTACACGGAACGCAATGCGTTCCGCATCGCCCCGTTCCACAAGATGGATGTGAATCTCATCAATGAGTTTACGATGTTCGATCTTCCGTGGGAGTTCAGCATCAACATCTACAACGTCTATAACAGACGGAATCCGTTTGCACTGTTTACAGCTCAAGAGTACGATCAAGCATCGGGGCAGTGGGTGCGAAAGTTCAAGCAGATCACGCTTTTTCCCATCATCCCGACCATTGGTCTGCGGTTCTCATTCTAAGGTGTGGTTGTGATAAAACGCCTCTTTGCTCTGGTTGGTATCATTGCCGCACTGTCATCCTGCGAGGTGCCGGTGGACGTAGAGCTCCCTCATATCGAACGTCTGGTGGTTGATGGATTCGTGGGGCTTTCACCCGAGGACGGCGAACTGCGCGTGCTGCGCACCTTGCCACCCCTTGCACGGGTAAGTGTCTCAGACATGACCGTTCCCAATGCCGATGTCGTGCTCGAGTGGAAGGGGGCTCAGGGCGGCATATTCACACTGCAGAGGAATCCCGACAGCGTCACCTTTGCCCTACCCAAAGAAGCCGAGTCGTGGGAGGACGGCATCGCGGTGCTGCGCGTACAGGGAATTGGTAAGACCGCCACAGCTACCACAAGGATCCCTGGGCGGCCGGTTGTACTCAGTACTCGGGTGGTCGATACTGTCAGTGATTACGGAACGAATGTCACGTTCGTACTTGTCGATGTCGAAGTGGACCGATCATCTGTGATTTGGACCCAAAATGAGTTCTGGTTTTTCAGTAGTGACACGCGCCCCCTTGCCGGATATCGTCAGTGGACACTTGCCCCGTTCGATCCTCTTTCGTCTTCATCCCGCACGACCATGCGCCTTGTTGTCTTTGATCGCAATGACTACTCCTTGCCCGACTCCGTAACTATTACCATCACGTCTGCCGACCCAGCCTTCGAGCGCTATCTTCGATCGCCCTACGGCAGCGGCGAGAGCATCTTCGGCTTCAGTGGCGTCAACCCATGGTTCAACGTCCAGGGCGATGGCCTCGGCCTGTTCATCGGTGCCAGTAGCACGAAGATCAAAGTGGGACTGAGGTGATGAATGTCCAAAATTCCCCATGGTGCACGCATGAGGTTCCATTTCTCAGCGCGGACAAATCGACTTTTATGGTTCACGCTGTTGTGCAACCTTCTACTCTCTTGCACTGCCGTGCAGACGGTACCCGTGCGATTTGTATCTGCTGCACCGCTTGGAACGGGGCTTCGCATTGCCGTTATCGGTGATCAGCAGCGAACAAGCAGGTACGAGATCTGGCGAGAGAGGCAAGGGGCTCATGAGCGCGTTGTGGAAGCGATGCTCAAGCAGAAGCCGGATGCCCTGGTGATTCTCGGTGACATGGTGTTTGACGGTGCCGATGACGATGATTGGGCGTTCTATGACCATTTAATGGCGCCTGTTGCGGGTGCGGGAATCCCCGCGTTCCCCATCTTCGGCAATCATGAGTACCTGCGAAGTAGCCGTGACGCGCAGGTGAATGTTCGGCGACGGTTTCCCGGTGTTCGGTCAACGTGGTACACCGTCTCCATGGACTCCATAACCTTTGTGATGATCAATACGAACTTCGAGCGCATTTCATCGACTATGCGTCAGCAGCAAAAGCATTGGTATGATTCCACACTGCGCGCTCTCGAAATGGATCCGCGCACACGATGCATCGTGGTATGCGGACATCATCCTCCGATGACCAATTCGATGAATGTCAGCGATGCTCACGAGGTTCAAGAGCAGTACGTTCCAGGCTTTTTGCGTACGGCAAAGTCACGACTGTGGCTCAGCGGCCACAGTCATGCATACGAACGCTTCCGCGTAGAGGGACGTGATTTCATCGTTGCCGGAGGTGGGGGCGCACCACGACATAAGCTCATGGCTGATGACGAGCTGCGACATGCCCACGTTGGCGTGCCGCGTCGGAATCGGACGTTGAGCCCCTTTCACCTGCTTATGATCACACGAGTACAGGATTCCCTGGCAATCGAGCTGGTGCCCGTTGCGACGCATGCACCGCAGCATGGGCAGGGGGCTGCTACCGATCAGTGATCAATCGACACGCGGCTTGGACTGACTTCAAGGTTCAACCAGACGGTAGCCAATGCCGGGCACCGTCAGGAGGTATTTCGGATTCCCATGGTGGACCTCAATCTTGCGGCGAAGGGCAAGGATATAGTTGTCCACCGTGCGGCTGTTCGACATTACATCTGTACCCCAGACCCGCGCCATAAGGGTCTCACGTCGAACAGGAGAGCCGTGTTCGAGACGCAGAACGCAGAGAATGCCATACTCCTTCTCGGAGAGCGTATGTACCACGGAACCACGCGTGATGGTTCTCCGGAGCAGGTCGATGCGTGCCCGACCAAGAACAAGCGGTTGCTCGATCATTGCCTCTTGGGAGCATCGGCGAAGCAGTGCACGAGACTTCGCGATGAGCAGATCGAAGGATTGTGGTTTCGGCCAATAGTCATCCACGCCGTGAGCGTATCCATCGACCTGTGATTGAACATCCGAGCGTTCAGAGTGAAGAACGATAACCAATTTTGGGTGCGCGATGCGCAGTCGTGTGCATGTGGCTGTGACGTCGTTCCCAAAGAAACTCCAGTCAGCCACAATCATTGCTACATCACGCTCTCCGAGAATGCCTCGAGCGCCCGAGGGAGTGCTGGCTTCAACGACCTGAATGTCGCTTGCACGGAAAGCCTCGGCCATGGTTCGGCGGTACGCCTCATCGGAGGAGACGACCAAGATTGGCGAAGGGGACAACACCATGTAAACCTCTATGCCCACTCAATCCGTAAAGGATCAAGAAATCATCGGAATCAGCAGAAGCAGGGGTGCTTGAATGGAGGAAGCACCCTCGCCCTGCAAAACGTACAGTGTTGATGCCCGAAATATACTACAAAAGTGGTGGTTTCATCGCTTTTCAAGAACCAGCTGCACCGTGCGACTCATGAATCTCTGTTCAGGAGTATCGTATGCTGTTACACCGATCGGGTAGCGAGTACTGGCAAATCCTTCTACGCGAGTGACCACGCAGTCGGGTCGGAGCAGGCGCAATCGGGCGGCAACAACTTCGGCCCGCGCTTTCGAGATCTCCAGGTTGCGAGCCGGATTTCCAAGGTCGTCCGAGAAACCAAGTACCGCAACGCGGTCACCCGATTCGAGCTTGCTGGCGAAGATCTTCAGAAGTTCAAGATCTCGTTTCCCGAGGTCCGTGCTTCGGACGGCGAACATGGCAAGAGATAGATTCTCAAACTTGATGTCCTTGTTGAACTCGTCAACCGGGATCTTGAGGTCCGTTTCAACTTCCTCACCGCTTTTTGTCTGGATCGTGAAAGTCAAGATGATTGGGTCTCTTGTGAGCGCGTCAAGAGCCTCCTTCGACAGGGAGAGTGATGACCGGTCGAACGGCCCCTCGCCCCTTCGTACTTCGATCACCCGGTTACCCTGTCGGTAGGTCGTCACCCATCGAACGACGGGATCGGTTGAGTCACCAAACTGAAGTTGTGCATTGGAGACATCCCATTCTGGCTTAACGACCAGTTCAACCTTTGCAACTGGCTGGAAGTACTGGAGGTCATCCGACAGCACCTCCACACGGCGATTCTCCTCACGTCCGCGCGGAGATGCTCCCGAACTGGCTGGGTTCGGTGAGCATCGGTCGGTGCCGGTTTCCACTCGAACACGGTCTGGTGATATGCCCCACGCCTGAGTGAGATACTTTGCTACTTCTTCGGCACGAGCCCGTGCAATTTGGCAGGAAGCCCCCTCGGACAACTCGTCGGCATGGCCCTTAACGATCAGCGCAGATGTCGTTTCGGTCATGCGCTTGCCGATGACGTTCAGAATATCAAGGTTGACGTTGTGCTGGCTTGTGGCATTGATACTTGGGTCGTATCCAGCGGTCGACGTCAACCGTCGGTAGCGATCAGGAATCGCCGTTGAGTTCGAGTCAAAGAACACGGATGGCATCACCATGAACGTCAGTGTCTGACGCTCTGAGGTCAGACGGATGGCCAGCTCTTCGGCAACCTCGATGTTGTCCGTATTCACCGTATCACCGGACTCCGTCACATAGAAGTTCATCTGCGTTCTCTTCGTTGTGTCGCGGTCGATGCGAATCTTGGTATCCGTGGTGTCGAAGGAAACCGTGACCTTGCGCTTAGGCTTAAGGGGCATGGTCTTGCCCCCCATGGTGATAACGGCCTTGGGAGTCTTCTCTTGGAACTTCTTTTCCTCCGCAATGCGCTGCTCTTTCTCACGCCGGAGGCGATCTTCCTCGGCTTTGAGTCTCTCTTCTTCGGCCTTCCGCCGTTCCTCGGCAAGCCGAAGGGCTAGCGTCGGATCAAGCGTCACCAGCGTATCCGTACGGCGAACATTCACAGTGATTCGTTTCAGGAGTCGATCGGTTGTGGTGTCCGCTGTGACATCTGCCTGACCGAGGGTGTAGATCGTCCCACCGACCTCGCTCTGACGAGTGATCAGCATGGTGTCGATCTTCTGATATGTTCGAATGCGTTCCACCGTATCCGGAAGGTCATCAGCTTCACGTCGAATCGCAATGCCCCCTGTGATCCGCACGTCCGACCATGACGATCCGCTCCGAATAGACGTGGGAACAACATGTGCCGTGAACGTCGGAATGATACTGTACTGATCATTGATCGGCAGCTCGTATCCAACCGACGCAAGCAGGCCGAAGCGAATTGCTGCGGCGTTCGGGATTGGTATCTCGGGAACGATCACAGTGGAGGTGGAGCCGTCGGGATAGGCAACACCGGCGGGCGAAAGAATACGTCCCGTTTGCGACCATTGCTGGCCAAGGGCAATATCGATAAGCGGTGCAAGGACAAAACGCAGGGCGCTCGACTGGTACAATGCACCGAAGCTCAAGCCAAGGGTCCGTCCGGACGCATTCATGGTGAGTTCCCGCACAAGATTCGCCACCGATCCATCCGGCATGCGAACGCGCGCACCATCATCGGTGGTGGTCATCGTGGCATTCCACGAATTCAGGCCCAGCATCACAACTCCGCTCCACAGGGAATCAATCTTTTGATCGACGCCGAGGTTCACGCCAACCACAGAGCCACTGCCACCGTTGAACGGGGTGCAATTTCCTCCGTCGAGACACTCGAGTTTCGAGGCAAGGTGAAGCCCCGTTCCATACTGCGGCATCAGGAAGAAGCGTCGGAACGTAGTGTCCGGAGAGGGCTGTGTATTCCACAGCTCATCGGAATCAAAGCGCTGGGCATGCGTTGATGTGAACGAAAGGAACACCGCCAAGAGGGCGGCAGGCACGGTGCGCAGATGTATCCTCATCGTGATGCACCTGACACAGGAATCGTAACCATCGAGCTGGCATCAATAGCCGAAACGTACACCACCGACTCACCGCGTATGTCCAACCTGCAGGTCTGTGGCGACCCGTTCGAGGGCACAACCACCGAGTCCAGCACCCGCCCCAGAACGTCCACTGCACGCACCGTTACCTGTCCGGTTGAGCGCGTGATGACGGCCGTTACCCAGCCATCGGCCACATTGCCGATACCCATGACAATTGTGCGCGAGCGCGTGATGGTGTTGATCTCACAGCCGTATGGCAGCACGTTCATATCGATCCGTCGGGATGCCATCGGGACACTGATGCAGGGACTTGTTGCCGTGATCGAATCGATGCGAATGAATCCTTGGAGGGTCTCGCCGACAAGCGTCGAGAGCTTCTGTTCGATGAGCGGATTGGCCGTAGCTGCCGAGCAATTGGTCAGCGTGTACCGCACGCGTCCTTTTGCTTCGTCAAGGATCGTTAGATCCTGACCACACGAGGCCGTGGCGGAGGTGATCTCGAAGAGGTCAGGGGGCAGGGATGTTTCGATCCACAGGGTATCGTGGCTTGTAAAGTCAGCCAGCCCCTGATTTGATGGACCAGCAAGGCGCATCGTGAAATCATCACCGGACCTGATGGCATCTGTCGGTGTACTGAGAACAATCTCCAGAGGCACGGGCTTGTATCTGTTCTCAATCGTGTACACCAACTCACGAACCCAGTTACAGTCGTCGCTGAGCTTAGCGCGAAGGGGTACGAAGCGCGGTGGCGGATCCGAACCGATATATCGGAAGCCGACAGAGCCGGTATCCTTGGCACCAACGGTGAACCTATCGGTGCTGGCCTCAAAGAGTGTTTTATCGAGCACCTCTACATTGTATTGGCGTGGTACGCTCTGTGTGTTCGTAAAAACCAGGAATGCAAACTGCGATGCCGGGCAGATGGTTGTTGAATCACGGAATACGAGACCGGGCCCCTTCGGATCCGCCAATTCAATGGTGATCGAGCTCTTGGATTCGCATCCGAAGAGCGACACATCGACGGTGTAGACGCCGGGCTTATCAACGACGATCGTATCCGTTGTCTCTCCGGTACTCCAACGATAGGTCGTGAACTTTCCAAGAGTAGTAAGCCGTGTTGTTGCTCCCGGACACAGGGCCACTCCGTCTATTGCAACGAGGTCCGGGGGCTCCAAACCGCTGTTGATCATGATCGAGTCCGATCGTTTGCAGGTATTCCCATAATCCACGGTCACCGTATATGTGCCGGCATCGTCTATCTGGATCGTTGATGAATCATTCTTGTCGGCAAGGGGCTGTCCATCTCGGAACCATCTGCGCGAGAATCCGGTGATACTCGCCGACAGCGTCAGATACTCTCCGCGGCAAATCGACTTTTTATTCTCCACGCAGCGAAGTACAAATGGAGGTGCCGCACGGTAATCAATGATCGTTACGCTGGAGTCAGCACACGCACCATTCACCGACGCGATGCAAAGCACTGTGTCGGTGGTCTTGGCCACGTAGCGGGTTGAATTCGCAAGAAGTTGGGTCTGCTTGCCCTTTGATAATCGCCACCACTCGGCCTGCGTGAATCCATCGGCATCGAGAACGGCCGAATCGCCCTGACAAACGGTGATCAGAGGCGCCAATCGTAACTCGTTCCTGGCAGCTTTGTTTACCTTCACCGTGGCAAGCGAGAGACATCCTTCGATGCTGTTGCCAATTCGAACCAACACCGTGTATGTGCCGGAATCACGCACCACGAGTCGATCTGATTTCTCGGCAAGCGGAACACCACTCTTGCTCCATTTGAATTCGGCAGCTTGCGGTGGGAATGCCTGCAGTGTGAGCGAGTCGCCCTCGCAGATTGTTGGATTGATAAACGGAGTGTTGATCTTGGCCGTGGTGTCATAGACGCGGTTGACGACGAACTTAACGGTGTCCGTGCATCCGCTGGCAGAGCGCACGATACATCTGTACACGTCCGCCGAGTCGATCAAGGCAACAGGACCCGTGAACGGCAGTTTGGTGCGCTTGAGAGCCCACGAGATGTACCATTCGTATTGTGCATATCCCGCTGCGACCTGCAGCGAATCGGAGGCCCCGAGACAAAGCGTAATTGTCGTGTCATTCCCTGCATTCGGTGTTTCGCCCCCACTCACTACAAACGGGGTGGTTCGCACGGTGCACTTCGTTCCGTCGGTTAGATCGGCCCAATACGAGCCGGGCGCTGTGACGGTGATCGATGGTGTGGTCTCTCCCGTCGACCATTTAATAGACCTCCAGCCGCTGCCGGGAATCTGCAGCACAACGGGAGAGCCGCTGCACAGCACACCGTCAAGCGGGTTGGCGGCAATTCCTGCTCCGCGCCTCAATGAGCGAGGCTTGAAGTCGTACACCGGACGCGCCCGGACGTATGACACGCCAAGATCTCGCGGTGCCTGCGGAAATGATGCGACGCCGAACATGGTCCACTCCAGGCCCGCATCCCGCACTGCGGCGGCACGGTGACGTCGGGTAGGGGACCGTTCACTTATGCGATAGACCGCATTGGTGGTGGCATTAAGCAGAATGTTGTACCGCACGGTTTCGCCCACATCCCACACAAATGTTGCGGGGTCTGCCCCATTGGCAAGGGGCGTGGCAGTCCCACCGTTGATGCGAAGGTGATCCGGCTCGGTCGAACCCTGACGTGCGTCATGTTTGATCACATATCCGTCCGTACCGGGTGTATTGTTGCCGAAGTAGCAGAAGTACCCACCCGTGGCATTCAGCGCCGTTATGCGTGCGTCGATATAGAGCCCCCTGCCAAAGTCGGGCTTGGAGCCGATGCCGGCCGACCATGGTCCCGACGGGCCAGCCCCTGCCGGTGCCTCCAGCGTGTCGCGGAAGCTGAGAAACACGGCACTGCCACTGGATTTTGGAGTTCCGATCGACGGGTCGAGCTCAACTAGAACGATAATCGTGTCGTTGCCCGCCACATTGTCGAACCGCACCCAACACAGAACGCTGTCGGTTCCGGGCTTCCATGGCTCAAGATAGAACGGAACTTCCGCCTTGGTGTCGCAGCGCCGCAGGCGGAGCTTGGCCGGGTCGAACTTCCCGGGCATCGAGCGATGAACGATGGCAAATGAGTCGATCAGAACAGCCTGAGGGCGCGTGCTCCTGTTTGTTACTTCAAATGCATCAATAAGCTGCTGGGCGCACATTCCGGCTAGTGCTGTAAGGAACACCGCCACAGCTGCAATGAACCGTGTCATGGCTGCTACAATAAATGATAGAAGGGGGTCCGCTACAGACAAAAACGGCTTGGAACGGAAGTTTCAAAGATAGGCGCTTAATTGATATCTATCGCCGACCGATATTACGTGCTGAAGTGATTGCCCAAAACAAGTGCGTTGCTGAACACTTTTCAAATACTCCTAAAAATTTCATCCCGGGTATCACATAAAAATGACATTTCCGTGACATCATAATCGTAATTTTTGCGGCCGAGGATTACTACGTACGGTATTAGTCCTCCCGGACAACTCAGCAACTTCCACCTCTTCTGCGGCCTATCGCACCCATGGCTACGCGGCAAGTACGACATATCTGCACTCTTCTGGCTGTTCTGGTCATTGGGTCCTCCGTAGCGCTTGCGCAGGTGGACACGACTGAACCGCCGAGGCCAACCGTGCTTCCCGAGCAGTTTACTTCTCCCGTCCCGAGAGTGTTTCAGGTGTATGGAAGTATCTCCGGACTGTACCGCGATAGGGTACGCATTGGAACCGTCAATGGGGATAGTATAGAAGTCGACAGTATCCGCCGCCGCTCGCAGATGGTAACGTATGGCTCGGCGGAGCTGGCCCCGGGTGCCGTTAACCTCGACACCGTTTATATGTATTCGACGCTCGGTTTGACGTCGATCGATGTGCTTCAGA
>VEQR01000072.1 GCA_018883125.1 Candidatus Kapaibacterium sp. | reverse complement strand
CCACAACTCTCGACTCCGTACCCGTCGACGTTTCGTCGCTGCCACCGGGCACCTACGCAGCCCGCTGCACCGGCGATGGACAGTTGGTAACGTCGGTGTTTAATGTTGCACGATGAGGTGGAAGAGAGGACTGATGACTGATGACTGATGACTGATGACTGATGACTGATGACTGGTGACTGATGACTGATGACTGATGACTGATGACTGATGACTGATGACTGATGACTGATGACTGATGACTGGGTTGCGATCGTCATTCGGGGTCCCGAGCCGACGTAGTCGGCGAGGGACCTCGCGGGAATGACGGCGCCATCGGGCGAGACTGCGTCTCGCCCCTACACCGTCATTCCGTCATTCCGTCATTCCGTCATTCCGTCATTCCGTCATTCCGTCATTCCGTCATTCCGTCATTCCGTCATTCCGTAACTCCGTAATTCCGTCATTCCGTACCTCACTACTTCACTCTTACCAACGTCAGCATCACCTTGGCACCGCCGAAAAAGTCATCGGTGGTTTGTGATGCCCCGTGAGTTGTGACCGTTGCGGACACGCGTATGCCACCGCTGATGGACCATTGCATTGATCGACGCAGATGAAGTGGGCCCTTGGGGAGCCCCTTGGCATTCAGTGATTCGGTTGTGCACGAGACGCGCGTTAGCGGCCATGAAGCGACGATGACGTTGCTACCTCCGCGGGCGTTGGCTCGCAGGTGGAGAGAATCGCCGATAGTTTGAAGCTGGAAGATGGTGGTAACTGCCGTTGTGTTGCCGAGCTGGAGGGGTCCGGAGGCATTGCGCGCAACGCCCTTGTACACGCCAAGATGAGCGTCAATGGCTGCTGAAGTTGTCAGGATGAGGCTTATGACAACAAGCTGGATAATGGAAAATATCATGCATTCGAAGTATTGTGGCCAACAGCAGTATGATCATCTCGCACTCTGCGAAGGAGCACCATACCCAGCAACAGAAACACAATCAGAGACAGCAGGGCGTAGCGGTAGCTATTCGTCAGCGACAGAACGATACCGAAGGTCAGGGGGCCAAACCACGCGGTGCCCTTATCACTGATCTCATAGAGCGAAAAGTACTCGGCCTCGCGTCCATGCGGGATAAGGCGCGAAAACATCGATCGGCTTAGGGCCTGCGAGCCCCCTAACACAATGGCAATCACGACTGCCAGAAGATAGAACCACGAACCGGAGGCCGGCATGACGTAGGCGAAGAGTAGCGCCGCTGCCCAGCCGAAGAGGCTGATGGTGATGGCGCGCAACGTTCCGACGCGTGAGGCCATGCGCTCGAAGAGTAGAGATCCGGCGATGGCAACAAACTGAACGAGAAGTATGGCCTGTGTGAGTACATCCAGTCCGAGTCCAAGTTCTTGGCTTCCGTACACGCTAGCCATGGAAATGACAGTTTGGATGGCCTCGTTGTAGAGAACATAGGCCACAAGAAAGCGCGCTGCCTGAGGATGTTGCTTGACGTGTCGGAGTGTATCCCGAAGCTGTGTAACGGCTGCGCCGACGCGGACCTTACCAACCGTTCGGCGAATGCCCGCAAGAAGAACTAGTGGAATGATCGTGAACACTGCCCACCAGAGACCAGTGCTGGCAAGGATCATGCGGATCGTCCACGACTTCTCATCGCCGGTCGTTGCGGTCTTGAACCACAGCAGGTGCAGCAGCAGCGCCAATCCACCACCCAGGTATCCGAAGGCCCAGCCCCGAGAGGAGACCTTGTCGCGCTCGTCGGCCGTAGCAAGGTCATTGAGAAAGCTGTTGGCAACGACGATACTTGCGCCGAAGCTTGCGTTCGCAATGATGAAGAGTCCAGCGCCGACGAGATAGGAAGTCGCATCATGCTGGACGACGCAAAGCGCGCTCGTTGCCGTTGCGCCAACGAACGCTGTTAACGCAAGCAGCTGACGTTTACGGTGAGACGCGTCGGCAATTGCACCAACGATGGGCAGCAGCAGAAGCTGCATGATGACCGATGCTGACACGCAGAACGAGAACCACGAGCCGGGGTGGAGGGCAAGGCCCAGTATGCGCAAGTGTCCATCCACGGCCGCATGTTCAGCTACCGAGGTCAGATATGGACCAAAGAACACCGTGACGACAGATGTCGTAAAGGCGCTGTTGGCAAAATCGTAGAAGTACCAACCGAGACGTTGGCGGGCAAGCATGGACATGGGCCGAATATACGTTCTTCGTTCTCGCTGGATAGCCCCCTAAATTGCAGGTTCACACGAGCAAGGAAAACGTATGCATGTGCTTGGACCAAGCAAGAACTTCCTGGCAATCGAGCCGGAACATTCGTCACTCGAGACATCGAAGATCGCCATCGTATCGGCTCCCTACGAGCACACCGTCAGCTATGGTGGCGGGGCAAAGCACGGACCCAAGGCGATCGTGAAGGCCAGTGCATACGTCGAGTTCTATGATGATGAAACCGACAGAGAGCTCTGCTTCGACAAGGGCATCGCCACCATGTCGCCGATCAAGTTCGGGAAGGCCATTGACCGCGCTGCTCTGGACATGATCGAAGAGCAGGTCTCGTCCCTTCTTGAAATGGAGAAGTTTGTGGTGACGCTAGGGGGCGAGCATACCATTTCGACGGCCCCGATTGCGGCACATTACCGCGCCTATCCGAAGATGAGCGTGCTGCACTTTGATGCACACTCAGATCTGCGCCATGAGTATCAGGGATCTCTATGGTCGCACGCCAGTTTCATGGCACGCGTTGCCGAGTTCTTCCCGACGCAGAGGATCACGCAGGTGGGCATTCGCGCGCAGTGCATCGAAGAGGCCACCTTCATTCGCGAGAAGAAGATCAACACATTCTATGCCTCGGCTATCCGACGCGGATTACATGGCGTAAACTGGCAGAAGAGCGTTGTTGATACGCTTGCCAAGGATGTGTACATCACGTTTGACGTTGATGCCTTTGATCCGGCCATCATGCCCGCGACCGGCACCCCGGAGCCGGACGGATTGCTCTACAGCGAGACCATTGACGCTATCCGGGCCGTTGTGGCCAGCGGGCGCCGCATTGTGGGTCTGGACGTTGTAGAACTCGCGCCGATGAAGGGGCTTTCCCATCCCGACCTGACCACTGCACGACTGATCTATAAGATCCTGAATCTGGCATTCACTACACCAGCGAAGAAGTGATGAACCTGCGCGAAGAAATCGAACGGCTTTATGCCATTGCCCCGTCGGAGCTAAAGTACGATCCATCCATCGGCGATGTGTGCGATGAGGTTCTCCGGGCACTGAATCACGGTGAGATTCGGGCTGCCGAGCCCGATGGTTCCGGGGGCTGGCGTGTTAACGCATGGGTCAAGCACGGCATACTCCTGCTCTTCCGCATGGGGGACATGGCTGACATGTCCACCGACGACAACTTCCGGTTCTTTGATAAGCACACACTTCCGACCAAGCGCCTTCTGCTCGACCACAACGTCCGGATCGTGCCGGGTGGCTCGTCGATCCGCACTGGAGCGTACGTCTCTGCCGGGGTGATCTGCATGCCACCAATGTATATCAACATCGGTGCGTGGATCGGACCCGGAACCATGGTCGATAGTCATGCTCTTGTTGGAACCTGTGCGCAGATCGGCGCTCGGGTTCACATCAGCGCAGCTGCGCAGATAGGGGGCGTCCTGGAACCCGCGGGAGCACGTCCGGTGATCATTGAGGACGACGTGATGGTAGGGGGCAACTGTGGCGTTTACGAGGGCGTGCGCGTGTGTGCACGAGCGGTTCTCGGCAGCGGCGTCATCCTCAATGCCTCAACGCCCGTTTTCGATCTTGTCAACGAAACCATCCTGCGAAGCACGGCCGATGAGCCCCTTGCCATCCCTGAGGGCGCAGTGGTTGTGGCCGGTGCACGCACGGTGTCCGGAGAATGGGGAAGACAGAACGGACTATCGATCAGCACGCCGCTGATCGTGAAGTACCGGGACGAGAAGACAGACGCGCGGACGGCACTAGAGAGTGCGCTACGCTGAACCCTGACGTTTAGCTCAACGTTGGGTCGCCCTTTTCGCGGTTCAATCGCACGGCCTGCTTGACCATTGACTCAAAGGTCTCGCGGCGGACGTCTTTCGCTGAACGGATCGTCATGCTCCGCATCATCGAGAGGTCTCCGCTGAGAAGTCCTTCGGCGTCTGAGATCTCCGTACCGCGCCAGAACCCGAAAGTAACGTAGTCCTTGTAGGCCTTGATGAAGCAAACAGGTCCATTGGCGCTGAACACCGGCTGGGACCACATGATACCTTCTTCAATGTCGGGAGCAACAGCATGCACAATGCTGCGAAGCGTCGTCAGTACCTCGCGCTGCCATCCCTTATGTCCGTTCACGTATTGCTCAACGGTGGCGGCATTCACCGGCACATACGCCGGTGCTTCTTCGCGCTGCTTTGGCGCATCAACGTATTCACCTCGCGTTTGGCGTCGGTTCAGGACCGATCCGCGTGGTGGACGTTCCTTCTTTTCGCCTTTCGGCTGTTCGGGGCGCTGTTGCTGATTCGGCTTTGGTGGACGTTGGCGATCCTGCGCTGGTGCCGCCGGTTGCTGACCGCTCTGCGTTGGCCGTGGTTGTGAGGTAGGACTTCCGTCCTGACCACCCTCGGAGCGACCTCTTCCGCGGTTGCGTCGGCGGTTGCGGCCGCTGCGCTCGCCCCCTGCCTCGGTGTTGGCCTGTGCGCCATCTCCATCTGGAGTGGGCTTATCGCCGGCAGGTGCCGCAGCGCCCACAGCCGGATTCCGTGGAACCGGCTGAGGACGGGGCTGCTGTTGCTGATCTGAAGTTGGCGGTGCGGATCCGGAATCGGTCTGCTGCTGCTGACCGTCTTCACGTGGACCCGATCCGCGACGCCCGCGGCGTCCGCGGCGACGCCCTGAACGGTCGTCTCGTGACTGATCGTCTCCGCCCTGTGGGGCGGGACCTGACTGCGGATTCTGATCGTCTGATTGCGTCATCGTAATAAGCGAATTTGACCGAGAGAATGGGCAAATATACGCAGCCACCCGGTAGGGGGCTGAGCGACGTGTTACCCTTCGAATGGATGGTCGCGAACCGTTGGAATGCGCATCTTGATGAGCTTCTCAATGTCGCGCAGCGAAGAGCGATCCTCCGGCGTTGCCAGTGTCACAGCGATACCGCTGCGTCCGGCGCGGCCAGTGCGACCGATGCGGTGGACGTATGTTTCGGCGGCTTCCGGCACGTCGAAGTTCACAACGTACGGCAGCTGCGCGATGTCGATGCCGCGGGCTGCGATGTCGGTTGCCACCAGCACGCGCGTGCGGCCCGACTTGAAGTCATGCAATGCCTTCTGGCGCGCGGTCTGCGACTTGTCACCATGGATCGATGCAGCCTTCAGGCCAACCTTCATCAGATCACTCGTTACACGGTCTGCGCCACGCTTTGTGCGGGTGAATACCAGCACGCTGCCCTCGAGATCGTCGTTCAGCAGGTGCGCCAAAAGCGCGCGCTTACGGTCACGTTCTACGTAGTACAGGCGCTGATCGACCATTTCCGTGGTCGTGTTCTCTGGCGTAACGGCGATGTGAACCGGATCGATCAACAGCGAGTTTGCCAGGTCGCGGATCTCCCGCGGAAGCGTTGCCGAGAAGAACAGCGTCTGGCGCTGCGTTGGGATCAGCTTCACGATCTGACGGATCGATGGCATGAATCCCATGTCCAACATGCGGTCTGCTTCATCCAGCACAAACGTGTGGATGTTCGACAGGTTCAACGCACGGTGATCGACCACGTCCAGAAGTCGGCCCGGAGTTGCGATAACGATATCCACGCCGCGTCGGATCTGGTCGATCTGCGGACGAATACTAACGCCACCAAGCAGCACCACGGAGCGAATCTTCAGTCCCTTGGAGTAGGTGCGAATGCTCTCGTCGATCTGCACAGCAAGCTCACGCGTTGGCGCAAGAATCAGCGCACGGGGTCCGCCGCGGAAAGGGCCTTCGTTATGAAGGCGATGAAGGATCGGCAAGCCAAAGGCAGCCGTCTTGCCCGTACCCGTTTGGGCACAGCCGAACACGTCACGGCCGGCCATAACAACCGGGATGGCCTGTTCTTGAATTGGGGTTGGGGTTGTGTACCCCGCAGATTCGACGGCCTTTTGAAGGGGCGCGCAAAGCTGCAGTTCAGCAAAGGTCATAGACCTCTCCTTACAGAATGTGGGAATATGTAACGGTTCCCATCTCTCAAGCCGATCGCTGATCGGCTCCAATGCAACCGTGATTCACCACAACACTAGGAGAGAACGGGGCACAGAGAAGAAAAGCCGCGGTGCCTGTTGGCACCATCTACCAATCCCGATCATCGATCGGGCGAGCTGGAAGACGCACAAAGATACGAAGAAGTGTGGAAGCTGTGTGGAAAACCACACGTCTCTCAATCCGAGGCGTCATCAATATGGAAAACATGCAGAACACGGTGGAAGACCGGCGTGATCACAATCGCCAAGGCGATCAGGAATACCAGCCCCGCGTAAAGGGCGTAACAGCCGGCAAAGATCTTCCCGGCATCGGTCTGTGGCATGTTTACAGGCCCCATACCCCCGAGAATCATTGAAGCATTGAGAAACGAGTCCTCCCATGAAAGCCCTTCAAACAGGGCATATCCCATCATTCCGATGATGAGCGATGCAGCAATCAGCACTCCGGATGCGGATACATGCACGATGACCCTACGGACGAACGCTGCTCGCGATATCAACGGCGATGTGTGGCGCTCATACATGGGGCGAGGGGAGAAGGTCAACCAGGCAAAACGACGTCTGTTCCCAACGATTAACCAAGGCGCAGGCGTAGTTCCTGATCGAGTGCGTCGAGGAATTCTTCGGTGTAGAGGTAGTGCACACCATGACGTACGCTGTTGCCGTGAATGCACACGGCCAGGTCCTTGGTCATGCGTCCGCTTTCGACTACGTCCACACAGACGCGCTCGAGCGTCTGACAGAAGTTGACAAGCTCCGCATTGCCGTCGAGCTTACCCCGGAACTCCAAGCCCCGTGTCCACGCAAAGATGGACGCGATCGGATTGGTAGATGTCGGCTTGCCCTTCTGATGATCGCGGTAGTGGCGGGTGACCGTGCCATGAGCGGCTTCGGCTTCCATTGTCCGTCCGTCCGGTGTGACAAGCGTCGAGGTCATTAGTCCCAGTGATCCAAAGCCCTGAGCAACGGTGTCCGATTGCACATCTCCGTCATAGTTCTTGCAGGCCCACACAAAATTGCCGTTCCACTTCAGCGCAGATGCTACCATGTCGTCGATGAGCCGATGCTCATACGTGATTCCCAGCTCACCGAACGTGGCTGCGAACTCCGCATCGAAGACTTCTTGGAAGATGTCCTTGAACCGACCGTCGTACTTTTTCAGAATGGTGTTCTTGGTGCTCAGATACAGCGGCCATCTTTTCATCACAGCCTGGTTCATGCAGGCGCGGGCAAAGCCACGGATCGATTCGTCCGTATTGTACATGGCAAGGGCAACGCCATCACCCGTGAAGTTGTAGACCTCGAATGACTGCGCTTCTCCACCGTCCTCCGGTGTGAAGGTAACGGTAAGCTTTCCTCTGCCCTTGGTCACGAAATCGGTAGCGCGGTACTGATCACCGAAGGCGTGACGTCCGATACAGATCGGAGCTGTCCAATTCGGTACAAGTCGGGGCACATTGCTGCACACGATCGGCTCGCGGAACACCGTGCCATCAAGAATGTTGCGGATGGTGCCATTGGGAGACTTCCACATCTTCTTGAGTTTGAACTCTTCAACGCGCGCCTCGTCCGGCGTAATCGTTGCGCACTTGATGCCGACATTATACTTCCTGATCGCCTCAGCTGCATCGATCGTTACCTGATCATCGGTTGCATCGCGGTGTTCGATGCCAAGATCGAAGTACTTGATATCCAGCTCCAGATAAGGAAGGATCAACTTTTCCTTGATAAACTTCCAGATGATGCGTGTCATTTCGTCGCCATCAAGTTCGACGACGGGGTTGGCTACAATGATCTTCGCCATGTCTAAGGGGCAGCTGGTGGATGAAACAGAAGCGGAAAGATACGGACTCAGCGCATCAGGATATGGTCGGCCGCTGCTTTACCCGAAAGGGCCGCCCCTTCTATCCGAGGTCCACCGAAAGCATCGCCGGCAACAACAAGTCCCGGAAGATCAGCTGGTGCAAGGCAGGGGGCTGAGTGTTGCCGCTCGGGGCGACTGAACTTCCAGCCGTGAATCGATGCATCAATGATGTCACATTGGAGAACATCGTGCGTAGCGGCCACGAGCATCGTAAGCGTTTCAGCGCGATCGTTCTCCCAGTAATGAAGGGCAAACTCGGGAGTCGAGTGAATGGTCAGGCATGGAACAGGTGAAATTCCCTTGGCGTAGTTGTCCGAGATCAACGCAATAGGGGATGGCGCAGCTGGTGCTAGGGGACGTTCAAGGTGAACGCTGAGAGGATGCGCCAGCGTTGCCATTACGGCAAAGCAGCGCTCGTATGTCAGGTTCTCCAGCGCCCGGCGATCATCAATCGACAGTGCTACGCCCCCTGCATCGAGCAACGTCAGCGCCTGGGGAACGGGAGCTGTGAGAATGCACGCATTCGCTGTAAAGGCGTGTCCCTCAGAGCATTCGACATGCCAGAGCGCATCGCGAAACGACACTGACGTGACCTGTGTTGATGTACGAACATCGAGCCCCTCGGACAGATGCTTGGGAATGGAAGTCATGCCATGCGTCCCACGCCAACGGGTATGAGTATCGTCTTCCGTGCCGCCATACCAGATGTCTGCATGATCATTTCGTTGGCACTCGGCCAGCACGGCGTTGAACCATTCAGTGCGAGCGGTCACGAACTGGGCACCATGATCGAACACCGCATCGCCCGTCCTGCGCGTTGCCATGCGTCCGCCAATGCCACGCCCCTTGTCAACAACAACAACATTGTAGCCTGCATCCTTGAGTATCCGAGCGGCTGTTAGCCCGCATATTCCGGCTCCGATGACAAGAGTATTCATGTGGCAAGTTAGCTCGGACGCTTGGAGTATTTTCGCGACATGGCTTGGATCGTCGATGCTGTATACGCTCATGACTATGTTGTTGCGGTCCGTGACAACGGTGGTCACCATGCATTGGTTGATCTCGCTGACTGCCTCACCGGTCCTCTTCATGCCTGTAAGGACACGTCACTATTTCGTCTTGTTCGTGCCGCAACAGGCACGTTGGTGTGGCCGGGAGGATACGATATCGATCCGGACCGTGTGCTTGAACGAGCTATCCCAGATTCGGATCTCGCTGCACGCGTCACGCTGGAGTCTGCTGACCGCTCAAAGATTCTCACATCATGTGAGGATTCTATGCCGATCATCTCCGTTTTCTACGGCCTCATCATCCGAATGTATCACGACGAGAATCGCCACCACACTGCACATCTGCATGCCTCGTACGCAGAGAGTGAAGCGGTGTTTGATATCGCTACTGGTGAGATCATCACCGGGCAATTGCCAACGTCTCAGCGACGTCTCGTGCAGGCATGGATCGAGCTGCATTCGGACGAGCTTCAGGCGAACTGGCAATTGCTACGAGCCGGCGAGCAGCCAGTGCGCATTAGAGGTCTGCAGTAGACATCAACCGCTTGACCTTATCGCGGCAGATTGACGTGAGCTGCTTGGGTGCCAGGATCTCAAGCACGTCGGCCCACGAAACGATCCATGAGACCAGCTCGGCCGACAGGGGAACCTTCAGCGTCAGATTCAGCGATCCGTCACGACGTCGGGTGATCTGCTGTGACGGATGCCACTGCCTGGAAGCGAAGAAGTCTGACGCGGATGCATCGATGCGCAGGCGCACGGTCGCAACGGCTCCGTCATACACACCAAAACGTCCACTGCGATAGGCGCGCTCATCAAACACGTGTAGGGGATCGGTAACATCATCCGCACGTTCCACGCTTTCGATGCGGTCTGCTGCCAGCGTGATATACTGCTCGTACTTCGGGTGCCATGCGGCCACGTACAGACGACCGGCATGATTGATCATGCGGCAGAAGCTCACAACGAACGTCTTGCACTCCATGCCATGGATAGACCGATATGTTACGCGGTCCCAGTGTGGATCTGTGATGGCAAAGAGAATCTGTTCCATAACGTGATCATCCACCGCCGTTGCATAGCGTCCGGGTGAGACGTCGAGGGCAGACTCTTCGGAGAGGAAGACCGAACCCGGAACAAGGCGCTCCAACTTCCTGCGAAGAATCCCAACATCCTTCTCGATCCTCGTTGAGGTGTAGGCACCCAAAGCCCCCTTCAACAGATGCAGTGCAAGAACATCATTACGCGAGACGGTAAGGGGCTGAAGGGATCTGAACCTCGAGGGGATGAACCATCGCTGCTCCCGACCATCCCGCTCGCACACCAGTGGAACCCCTGCCTGCTCAATCGATCGCAGGTCTCGCTGGATCTGCCGCTGGGACACGCGCGGAGTATCGGCATCAGCAACGGAAGTGATGATGTCCTGCGTTGAGAGCTTTCTTCCCCCTGAGAGAAGCGCGAGAATGCGAATGCATCGAGTTACTTGAGCGGACATGGTTTCTCCGAGTAGATCGAAACTACAGCATCGGCTGAAATCAGACTGTACGGACGACGTGATATGTCGCTAACGGGTGCACATTTGTTGTCGTTCGTCTTCGTACATCATCTTCACTAGGTACCAGGTTTGACGCCAGTTGAAATCACAGCGCGAAAACAAAAACGGCACCCATCGGGTGCCGTTGTGCACTGCGCAATCCTCGGTGTTGGGGACTGAATGGAAGCAGTACTGAATGGAATTGGCGTTGTTGCTGAAATGACTTTCGTGGGCGAATATACACCGTACGCAGGTCAATGTAACATACTGATGTCAGTAGCTGTTGTTGTGTGTAAATGAGGGAGATGAGAAACATTGAAACACTCGATGATTTTGCAATGTCCAGACCGCTTGAACGTCGACGCTGAAATAGTCGAAAAGTTTATTTTGAGACAGTGCTGTCTGAAAACGACATCGCTGGCCACACCACAAGTCGAATGGGTTCATGAGCATCCGCATCTACATCGTTGATGACCACCCACTGATCATTGATGGGCTCAAGGTGAACATCGAGCGATTTGCCAGCATTGAAGTCGTGGGTACACATACAGATCCCGAGCGCGCACTCGACGAGATTCGTTCTCGCCGTGATGAGATCGACGTTGTGCTGCTTGACATATCGATGCCACGTCTTGGTGGCCCGGAGTTCTCGCGGCGACTCAAGAAAGAAAACACTCGTCCGTTTGTCATTTTCCTGACGTATCTAACGGACGAGTATACCGTCAGCCAAATTGCTGATACACAGCATGATGGACTGTTTCATAAGACCGAACCGGTAGACGCACTCGTCGAATACATTCGGGCACTCACGTCCGGAACTGCACCCGTAACGCAACTCTTGCCAACATCCCCACGAAGCGCAGAGAGTGCAAACCAGCTGACGCCAACAGAGATCATTGTTCTCTACTACGTTGCGGTAAAGGGGCTCACCAGCCGCGAAATCGCCGATATCATGTCACGCAGTGAGCTGACGATTGTCAAGCACCGCAAGAACATCATGTTCAAGCTGGATATTCATAACATTCAGGGCCTGGTGTGGTATGCCATCTCCAAAGACATGCATGTGAATCCACCGGTGTAGAGGAGAATTACTGAAGTACGGAAGTACGGAAGTACGGAATTACGGAAGTACGGAATTACGGAAGTACGGAATTACGGTGTCACTTCCTGAAATTGGTTGACACTTTTTGATGATAATTCCTGTCATTGGTTGACAGGTATGAATTGTTCCTGCGATAGGTTGACATTGTGTCAGACTCTAAAGTAGGGTTTGAACAGCGCGAGTCTGTTCGGTGATGGTTTGTTTCTTCCAGGCCTTGGTCTTCCAAAGTTGAATGATGGGCTTGGTAGCCGTTCCCGAATGTACATCCAATGGTGTTTGCTTGTTCAAGCTCAGGTGTGGACGAACCCCGTTGTAAAGGTCGACAGCCGTAATGACCTCTTGGAGTGCTTCGTTAAATGTCCCGGGTTCAGTGTGGCGAAGATATTCATTCTTGATCGTGCCGTTGATGCGTTCTGCCTTGGCATTGTCGTGGGGATCTCCCGACTGCGTTTGGCTGATTCCGATCCCATGTTGAAGCAAAAGATGGACGTAGCGGTCTGAGCAGTACTGAGCACCACGGTCGCTGTGATGGATTGGACGAC
>VEQR01000159.1 GCA_018883125.1 Candidatus Kapaibacterium sp. | reverse complement strand
AGTTGTTTCTGTTGTGCGTATCCGCGGTATCCCCGAGGAAACGTTCTCCGATGTACAGGCCATAGACGGAACCGCTCTTTGTGAGGGCAAAGAAAGGGCCGCTGGCGTATAACGAAACGATGCGCTCGCTATCAGGTAGGGAGAACGTCTCAGGAAAGGCGCCCCAAACCGACAGACGAACGCTGTCACAAGATACCCAGCCTTCGCGACCCGAAATGACCGGTCTCACTTGCGCCGTCGATACCGCCGCCGCAGCGAATACCGCGGCGCAGATGACGAATGCACGAAATAGTTCATTTCTCATTGGTTTGTCTCCTGTCGGGTGCAATTTGGCAGAGAAATCGTTTTCGTGCAGATATGTTTCCCATGGATATCACGTACATCCACGGTGAATGTCTCTCCTGCTCTGTAGCTTCGGCACAGCGGGGCTGATTCAAACATGCCGCCGCCGAGGTTGGTCGTTTTCAGCGGGATACCGTTTGGACCCCTGATATCAATCAGGAGGCTGGAGTTCGTTAATGTGCATCCCCGTATGTGCACAAGAACTTTCCGGCAGCAGTCGTCCACCGTTGGATTGGCAAATGTTATGGGCTTAACCACAGAAAGAATCACGTCGTCACAGGATTTCGACCCTCTGCATTGCACCAGCTCACCATGCGTGATTTCGACGGGCACCTCGCATTCCACGTCACTCCCTTCCAGCCCATTTGTGGAAATGAGAGCCTTGATATTCAATGCATGCGGATCGAATGTCATGCATGGTGAGACGCAGATACTACCAATGGTGCGATTCCGTAAGTTTCCTTCAACGCTGACGTCGGTCAGGATAAGAGAGGTACCTGTGCGTGTCATCTTCCAGCTATTTTCCGTCGTTACATCCACTGATTCGTCTGTTTGTATTTCCAGATTCTTCAGAGCAAAATCACAGGCTGTGATCTCGGTGAACGACATACTGTAGCAACACTTTCCATTCTTTTGATCCGCTGATGCAAATTCAATCTTCAATCCTGGGGGTCGCTTACTGCAGTCGCAATCGCAGTAGAGATCGACCGACTTTCGGCAGATGATGGTTCCAGTTGCATCGCGGAACACTATTTCGCTCGCAGAAGCAAAGTTGACGCCGGCACCGCCACGACAGAATGTAAAGAGAACTCCCGAGAACGAGTTACTTACAGGATTATCAGGTCTAAAGGTTGATGTGACCTTCTCCGTGAGCCCTGTTCCTTCGTAAACGTCAACCGAACGAATCTCGCAGCCTCCCTTCAGCTTTGAAGCGTCGATCGAAACCGCGAAACAGCATTTGTCCAAAGAGTCGGCCAAACTCACGACCACCGATCTATTGAAATCATCACATCCACAGATATCCTTGCAACCAGTGTAGGTAATCTGCTCCTTGCAGAGCGTGTTACCATCTTGTCCCTTGATGGCCACTACAACGGTGCGTTCTTCCGTGTTGCGAAACACAGGGACACAAAGTGTGCCAAGCTCATGCCACTGGTTGTCTGCTGTAATGGGCTCCTTCATGGGGGAGTTATTGCCCGGATCGCTCGATTTCCACGAGAACACGACTTCAGAGTCAGCCCCACTTCCTCCAGGTTTGAGCAGCTCGACACCATAGATTGAACAGGCGCCGTAGAGACAGTCGTACTGAGCACTTCCCACACCTCCGTTTGACAGTTGAAAGCTGTAACAGCACTGAGATGGATCCTCGGAGTCGATCTTCACGAGCTTCGCCCGGAAGGCTTGATCATTCTCCTTGCAGAAACAGTCGATGGACTGACTCAGACGCACGTCATCAATGTAGTAATAGGCGACATCTATGGCATTAGAACTGGAGTATGCGGGCACGCAGTCGGGCACCGCAGGCTGAGACTTCAGAGCGATAGGCCTCTCTTCGAAATTGCCGATCGTCAGGTATCGCTCTCCACCCTTTGCGGTAAAGGTGTGCGTAAGTTTCGTCCATCCGTTCTTGTCTCCGATATGCCCTGATTGATACACCTCACCTTTCGCGCCATTGGTATAGGGGATACCCACCTTTGCCGTGGGCCCGTCATCATCAGGAATTGTCTGGCAATCACCGAACGGAACCGTCAGATACGGTTCGGGCGATAAGCGAGCTTCGAGCCTGAGAGCTCTGGTACTGATTTCCGCAAGCGATGCATAGAAGGTGAGAGTATACTGCTTGCCTTGCTCGAGCGGACAGACCAGCTCAACTTCGAGATATTCACGCCAGAGATCAGTGGCTGCGTTCTGCACCTTCTCGTAAGGAACAGGTTCCGATCCACCATCGGCAAGCCGTCTGACGCCATTGAGACGGTAATACAGTCCCGCATATCTGCGGTTTACGGCATCTGTTCGGGCTCGAGTAGGCTCGATTCCAAACCAGTTTTCTGGGATTCCAAACAACGGATTCCCTATGTCCCCACCGCAGGATTCCTGTTCGGTGGTAAAGAGATCAGTCGTTGAGCAAGATATTGGGTCGTAATATTTTCCGAGAGGATGCTCGTAGGGTGCTCTATCCTCATAATAGTCGATCAATCTCGGTGGTTTCGTGCTGTTGGCCCTGAAGTATAGATGGAACTGTCGCCACCAGGGACTTTGATAAACGAGCCTTGGCTTCCAGAATGGCCAAATCATGTTCCCCAAACCATCAGGCTCTCGCGCATGCTCTACCGTCAACTGCTCAAACGATCCATTAGGAACAAAATCTCTTTCGCCCCTTACTGGCTGGGCTGATGCAACCTCATGAACGGAGAGGATGGAGCCAAGAGCCAAGAACACCACAAGAAGGCGTCCTAGCAGTTGGGCATTGCGGGGGGGGGGGGGGGGGGG
>VEQR01000158.1 GCA_018883125.1 Candidatus Kapaibacterium sp. | reverse complement strand
GGGGCGGGCTGCAGGTAGTCTGATCACTGCATGCATTCCTGATTGTCCGGATGTACCGTTTGATGATGCATGGAATGTAACTGGCCAGCGATTCTTCGAGACGGATGTCGAGATCGGTACTGGCTGTAACATCAAAGTCCAGTGGACAAAGCGCTATGCCTGTGGCAAGTACGATGTCTTCATTGATCGGATAACGAGTTCAAATATGAATGACCCCGCGTGCGCATTCTGTTTTGCGAGGTTCAACACTGCAGAGTTACTGAGGATGGTATCATTTAAGCTACTTGAGCTCAACCCCATGCGCTTTCCGGACCCTAGAGAAGGAGAATGCAACCCGTCATACAGAGTTGTTAAGGGGCCCTGTTGGGGCAAACACCGATTCAACAACAGCTCGTTCGACCAACCAGACTGGATGCATAGAGCAATCGCGTGTCCGACCCAATCGACGTGTTGCATAGACCATTTTGAAGTGTGTTATCAGGACGGCAAACGCATTGTGAGGCAACGGATGGCCGAACCAGATGAAATCCAGAATATTCCCAATAGCCAGATCTGTAACGGTATTTCACTCACACCAGGAGCAGTAGATGTCGTAAGACCCGAGGACGGGTATGACTGTCGACCTGTATGTGGACCAATGCCGCCACGCAATGATTGATGGTCATCGTTGCAACAACCATTCAACCTCACCAAATCACGTAAAGTCAGGGATGCGCCAATGAATACTTCAAGAGTTGGTTCCAGCTTCATTGTGCAGTTCGTCACGCTCCTTGTGGGCATTGCTGCAGCATTTGTGACTCTCATGGCTCAGCCGCCGTGGAAGCTGTTAACCAGCTACCCTCGTGAGTGCGGTCAGATGGGAGCTGCGACCTCTCCGGATGGACGACGAGCCGTGACGATCGGTTGGTGGGGCTCGATGTACTTTTCAAGTGATTCAGGCAAGACCTGGACGCTCAGGATGACCGAAATCTTTGAAAACATCGAGTCGGTTGCATACTACTCCGATTCGGGAATCGCCGTCGTCGGTCAAAACGGCTCGGTGCTACTGAGTACAGATGAGTTTCGCACGTGGAAGCGGATACGTGTCGATGCAGCTGACGACCTTACGCGCGTGCGTCGCGTGAAGCACAATACACTGTTGTGTTTGAGTCGGGGCGGTGTGGTGTACCGAAGTACGGACGGTGGCAACGAATGGTCGGCTGTTTATCGCGGTGCCGCAGCGCTGCACGACGTAGCGATTGCGCCCGATGGTCGGGCTCTTGCTGTTGGAGAGGGCGGCATCGTGATCATGAGTCGCGATGCCGGCCTTTCCTGGCTTCCAACAGCCGGGCGCGCACCGGATACGGTGCGACTCCTTCGTGCCTCCTTCGTGCGCGATTCAACGTGGATGATCGCTGGGGATACGTCCTACCTAGCACGCACGACAAATGAGGGGGCTACGTGGAGCACTCGAGAGCCTATTCCTAGCAAAGCAGGCCGGATGTTTACAGTGCGGGCTATGGCGTTCAATGACGCCGGAGACGGGCTGATTCTGCACAATAACACGTATATCCCGGACGGATTTCTGTCGATTACGCGCGACGGCGGTGATACATGGGATAGGGCGAGTGCTAGTACGATCCTCACCAATGATGCGAGGGTTCTGACGGACATCGCGTTCTTTCCGGGATCAGTTACGGGCATCATGTCGGGTGTGCTCCAGGAACGGGTCTCGTGGATTCGACTCTGGGACGAGGGAGACCGGATCGATCGAGTCAACAAGGAATCTCGATACTCCGATGATAAAGCCAACGATAGAGAACCACTCTTCTACGCAAACTCTACAACAGGGACGTATCTGCTTGGCCGAGATCATCAAAGGGTACAGATGGTTACGGAGTACTCCCCGGTTGATGATCGCGTCATTCGGCAATGGAAGCAGAACGACAGTTCATTTCGAGTTGTCTTTGATTCCACAAAGGTTCCAATCTATTCGATGAGTTGGGATTACTACGGTGCCGACAAGCTCAGCGACAGAGAGATGGTGATTTACGCGGATTCTCTGTTCAACAGAGATTCGCGTACTGAATACTACGGTCGTCTGATGCGGACCGATGATGCAGGCGCAACGTGGAAGGTCTATAATGTTGATATGCTGTACAGCGCCAGAGAGCCCAATAGGACATTCTGGAAGTCAGCCACTGAAGGTCTGATACAGAGGCGAGGTCGTAAATGGTTCTCGTTCAGCACAGATGGCGGTGCGAGTTGGAAGACGAAAGCCCAGTCAAAGGACTACGATTCATTAGTTGTCGAACTCGTTACCACCGACAGCACGGCCTTCATCGGTATTGGACGACGCTCAGCTGACGGCCGTAACGAATTGCTGAGATCCGTCGATGGCCTCGATTGGGAGCTGTTGTTATCCGATGTACCCGATGGACGACGCGTGGTGAAGAATGGCAACTTCATGCTCATCCTTGCTCACGATGCTACGTACAGCGTCGATATCGCAGCCGACGGATCGTGGGCGAAACTCACGCGTCGATGCGATTCAGACGGCAAGGATTCGGGATCCGACGGACTGTCCTGTTTCGCCCGGGACATTTTGGTGTCCATACGCGCAGGTGGTTCAATGATGATCTCGAAGGATTCGGGATGCACCATGGTTGGACCCCTCCAAGACCCTCTTCTCGATTATCTCAGAGCCAACCGAATGTCGATGTTCAACAGCCTGTTCGCGATCAATGACATCGTGTATCTGGCCTTTGGCAAGGGGCACATCGCCAAAGGAGTGATCAACATGGCAACCGCGGGCGTCGACGACTACGGAGATATCTCTACAAATCCACCGTATCCGAATC
>VEQR01000071.1 GCA_018883125.1 Candidatus Kapaibacterium sp. | reverse complement strand
ATGTTCTGCCCGGGGCTTCCCAAGCAGAGGTGATCCTTCTGGCGAGCATAACAACGTTGGTGCTGCTCTGGCCCCTCGTTGCTCGCACTTGGTCATCGCTTCTGGCACGCTTGGGCACGGGCTGCCTGGCGGTGCTTGCCGTTGCCGTTGTTCTGCGCTCAGACGACTGGCCCCGGCCAAAGGTGCAGATACTCGAGCGCCGGCACGGGAGCATCGTTGTGATGGCTGCCGATACGGTGAACATTTACCTGATCGGTTGTGTCCCAGCACCTGTGGACCATACCGCCGTGGAATGGGTCCGTGCGCAGCATCCCTCCACCGTCGTAGGTTTGGGGTCATGGGGTCGCCGTATGAAAGGGGCGATCCAGCACGACACCGACTCCACTGAGCGATGATGAAGTTCATACCGGCCCTTACTGATCCGGAGCTGATATCAGGCATGACATTGATCGATGTGCGCGACTTGCCGTGGCCTGGTGCGTCATTCTCGATTTCGGAATCGGCTGATGCATCGCACGTAGAGCGGTCCTATCAGACGTTGGCTGGCGATCTCGGTGTCGTGCGAGAACATATCGCCACCGTGCATCAGGTCCACGGGAATCGCTGCGTCGAGATTGAATCTGTTGACGAATGTCGGTTGGTTCGCAACGAACAGGCAGACGCACTCATTACCTCTCAGCGAGGAGTGGTGCTTGGGGTCAAACTGGCTGACTGCTGCGGCGTACTTCTGCACGATCCCGTGCGCCAAGTCATTGCTGCCATTCACAGCGGGTGGCGCGGCACTGCGGCCGGTATTACCGTTAGGACGCTGGAGCAGTTCATCACCCGGTTCGGAAGCGACCCGGCAGAAGTGCACGCATGGCTCTCGCCATGTGCGTCTGGTCGGGTGTATGAGGTTGGTGAGGAAGTTCACAGCGCTCTGCCGGGCTACTGCAGGCCCCTTTCCGAAAGCAAATGGCTCTTCGACAATCACCGAGCCATTGTAGATCAACTTCTACGAGCCGGACTTCGGCGGGACACGATAACGGTGGATGATGCGTGTACCATCACCGACGTGCGGTATCACTCGTTTCGTCGTGATAGGGGGCGCTCCGGACGGATGCTAGCCTTCATCGGGATGCGTGAAAAACCGTAGTTTTGCAGCACATTTTCCACCTTGAAAGTCCCTCGACCATGATGTCGATGAACAGCGCGTACGTTGACGAGCTCTACTTCGAGTACCTCAGAGATCCATCGTCCGTATCGCCCGAGTGGCAGGCCTACTTTGCCACCTACACCCCTGATACTCCCGTGGCGGCTCCTGCCACGAATGGAACGCCAACGCCGAAGGCCCCTGCGCCGTCAGCACCAGCGGTAATGATGCCGACACCATCGGCCGTTTCGTCTAACGGTACACGTATTCCCGCAATGTCCGCGGTCGACGCGATTGTGCCGCTGTCATCCATCGGTGGGAAGATCGCCCAGAACATGGAAGCATCGCTGAACGTGCCTACGGCCACCAGCGTACGCAACATTCCGGTAAAGGCTCTCGAAGAAAACCGTCGTATTGCCAACACCTTCCTGGCACGGAAGCGCCGCAATAAGTTGTCATTCACGCACATTCTTGGATGGGCCATTGTTCGTGCTGCCGAGAAGTATCCGAACATGAAGAACTCCTACGGAGTTCAAGAGGGCACGCCGGTGCGCATTGTGCGTGGGGGAGTGAACCTCGGACTTGCCGTTGACACAACGCGCAAGGATGGTTCGCGCATTCTTCTTGTCCCAAGCATCAAAAATGCCGAGCGACTGAGCTTCGAAGAGTATGCCGCTGCGTATGATGATCTCATCAAGCGGGCGCGCACCAACAAGCTAACGCCGGAAGAACTCACGGGTGCTAACATCACGCTGACCAATCCAGGCGGCATTGGAACGGTAATGTCCGTGCCTCGTCTTATGGAGGGTCAGGGCACCATCGTTGCCGCCGGCGCAATCGAGTATCCGGCCGAATTCCAGGCCATGATGCCCGATGTGCTCTCGACGCTTGCAATCTCCAAGGTCGTTACTATCACATCCACCTACGACCACCGCGTCATCCAGGGCGCCGAGTCGGGTGAGTTTCTGCAGTACATCCACCAGTTGCTCCTCGGTGAGCACCGCTTCTACGAGCAGATATTTGCCGCCATCAAGATACCGTTCGAGCCGATGCGCTGGATGCATGAGAAGGGGGCTAGCCCCTTTGCCCAGCCCGACACACCTGAGGAAATCGATAAGGAAGGTCGAGTTGTTCAGCTCATCAACGCCTACCGCGTGCGGGGCCACCTGCTGGCCGACGTCAATCCTCTTGGACTCGAAGCCTACTACTATCCGGAGCTCGATCCCGGGTACTACAACTTCACTATCTGGGATCTCGATCGTGAATTTGACACAGGCGGGTTAGGGGGCGTAAAGCGCGCCACGCTTCGCGACATCATCGACATGCTGCGTGATACGTACTGCGATCACATCGGCATCGAATACATGTACATTCAGGATCCTGATCAAAAGAATTGGATTCGTGAATACGTCGAGACCACGCATCTGAAGACCAAGCTTTCTCAGCAACAAAAGCTCGATACGTACCGCAAGCTTGTTCGCGCCGAAACGCTCGAGAACTTCCTGCACACAAAGTTCCTCGGAGCAAAGCGGTTTTCTCTTGAAGGGGGCGAAAGCGCCCTGATCATTCTCGATCAGATGTTGGCCGATGCTGCCCGTAGCGGAATGGCCGGATCGGTGCTGGGCATGGCCCACCGTGGTCGCCTCAACGTGCTGGCCAACATGATGGGCAAGCCCCTTGAGAAGATTTTCAACGAGTTCGAGGGCAAGATCGATCCGGATTCCTACCAGGGGTCGGGCGATGTGAAATACCACCTTGGCGCAAAGGGTACCTACGTGGCCGACGATGGTTCGTCGGTCTCGATGATGCTTGCACCCAACCCTAGCCACCTCGAAGCGGTGAACCCCGTTGTCGAGGGCATGGCACGGGCACTTGATGACGAGATCGGTGACGAGACGTATCGTCGCGTGATTCCGATCCTGATCCATGGCGATGCGGCCTTTGCCGGACAGGGTGTTGTGCCCGAAACGCTGAACATGGCTCGTCTGCGCGGCTACGCCACCGGCGGTACAATGCACATTGTAATCAACAACCAGATCGGCTTTACGACATCTCCGGAGGATTCGCGTTCATCACCGTACTGCACCGGTGTTGCCAAGCTACTGCAGGTGCCGATCCTGCATGTTGACGGAAGCGATCCGGAGGCTTGTCGTGCTGCGGCTGTCTTTGCATCGGCTTATCGGGAGCGCTTTGCCGATGATGTGGTGATCGACATGCTGTGCTATCGCAAATACGGTCATAACGAACAGGACGATCCTACAGCTACGCAGCCCCTTCTCTACAAAAAGATCAAGAACATCTCCACGGTGCGGAAGGTCTATGAAGAGCGCCTGACGATCGAAGGTGTTGCTGATGCCGATGTTCTGGCAAGTATCTCCACCGAAGAACTCGCCCGTCTGAATACTGCCTACGACAACCGTGCCAGCGCTCTTCCAGCGCCGGCTGTGCATGAGCATGTTGATATGTTCAACCATGTTCCCACATCCGTAGCGCACGATCAGCTGGCGAGCATTGCTGAGGTGATCTGCTCGGTTCCCGACGGATACAACATACATTCGAAAGTCAAGGCCGAGGCCGACAAGCGCAAGGTGTCGTTCGACCAGGGTCAGGTGCAATGGGGCATGGCCGAGGCCCTCGCATTTGGCTCGCTGCTTAAAGAAGGTCACGTCGTACGCATCACCGGTCAGGATTCCGGACGCGGCACCTTCAATCACCGGCAGGCAGTGCACCGCGACAGTGTCACCGAAGAACGGCATGTCCCGCTCAACGAGCTTGGTGCGCCCCAGAAGCTGCACATTCACGACTCGCCCCTTTCTGAGTACGCCGTTCTTGGATATGAGTACGGCTACAGTACGATCGCCAGGAATGGGCTCACCATCTGGGAAGCACAGTTTGGCGACTTTGCCAACGGCGCGCAGATCGTTTTCGACCAGTTCATTTCGAGTGCCGAGGAAAAGTGGCAGCAGCGCAGCAACGTCACGGTGCTGCTTCCGCACGGCTATGACGGACAGGGTCCGGAGCACTCCAGCGCACGCCTGGAGCGCTTCCTGCAGCTATGTGCGCAGGACAACATGATCGTCTGCAATTTCACCTCACCGGCCAACTACTTCCACGCCCTCAGGCGTCAGGTCAAGGCCTCGTGGCGCAAGCCCCTTATCGTCATGACGCCAAAGGGCTACCTGCGCATCTTCCAGTCAGACGTCAGCGAACTCGTCAACGGCTCCTATCAGGAGATAATCGACGATTCTACGGTAGATGTTTCGCAGGTACGCCGCGTGGTGATCACCACCGGCAAGATCCACAACGAGCTTGCAAAGCGGCGCTCAGAAATGGGACGTTCAGACGTTGCCCTGGTTCGCCTTGAGCAGATCCATCCTTTCAATGCTGTCAGAATGTCGGAAGTTCTCGGCAGGTATTCCAACGCGTCGGAAGTTGTGTGGTGTCAGGAAGAGCCCAAGAACATGGGTGCATGGACCTTCGTGCAGCCACATCTGCTGGATGTTCTTGCTTCGGGACAAAAGCTCACGTACGTTGGTCGCGATGCTGCTGCAAGTCCTGCAACGGGCTCCGCCAAGAAGCATGAGATCGAACAGGCGGCGGTGATCAACGGAGCGTTGGAAGTGTAGAGAGTTACGGATTGCTCTGGCGGGTCAATTCCGAAATGATCAGTAGTGTGGCGCCACAGTGGGTTCGCAGTAAACGGTCCCCTGCAAACGCGTCAACCTGCGTCTATCTTGCGTAGTCGTATCGGTCGTCACGATATAGACGGCGATATCCGACACAATGAGCGTTGCTCTGCGAGTACCGTTGCGGTTGTAAGCCGTCATCGGGGGGAGAATGGTATCGTTTTTAGCCGTCTTTCGCAGTAGTGCCGGGATATCGAATCTCAGTGTGTCCTTGAATCCGAAGTGAATGACTTCCAAGATCCCTTCGTCGTTCACATCAATTCGTGCCTGGTCAGATAGAATTGGTCGTTCTTGATACGAGAATGTCGTTATCCAGCGCTCATCGGTATTGTACGTCGAGATTCCAGCCAGACTCTCGGGTGCGGTGGGCACGCCTCCAACCTCCGCAGATTCATCCGTGGCGATGACCTTCGGATGCGTGGCACTCCACCTGGCAACGACTGTGTTCACGCCGATGGGACCTACCGACGTTAAACCAAACACCACAAATGACACCAGTGCCGGTATGCGCGGATCACGCGTGCGCAGCGCAAGACTGGCAACTATGGTGATAACGGCAATTGATTCGAGAACTCCGAGTGTGAAGGTGAACCGATCGATACCTTCGATTGATATTCGCATTGAGAGTGACCACGCGCCCATGAGAAGAAGAGGCAATAGCAGAGGATAGAGCCATCGATGCATGAACTGCCAAAGGGGCGACGTGTCATCTCGTAGAGGCCAGGAAAGGAGTGCGGCTAGTATCGATACACCCGAGAGGATCACACCGTAGAGTACCATGCTTTCGGACATCTCGGTGCTAAGCAGCTTTACTGAGTATCCGTAAAGGATAAGGGTGAACACGGCGATCAACGGGGCAAGTACATACTTGACAAAGGCGAGGGTGATCTTGGGGACTTCTGGCCTAGCCGAGAGACGTTCCTCTGTTGGCAGTCCACTAAGAAAGAATAGCGTCATGAAGGACGAATAGGCGAAGGTTGTCAGATACACTTCAAACCACGACCACTCCATCCAGCCAAAAAGAATTCGAACCGCACCCACGGCCATCGTGAGCCCGCTCGTGAGCAGGCTGGTGAAGAGCTGCGCAAGGGTCATGCGCCCGAACATTGTTGTGGTACCAACCCAGAAGCGATCTGTCGTTCCATAGGTGGTCCATGCCAGTGCGACGAGCAGATGTGCGGCAATGACCAGATAGGCGTACTCGACCACGCCAGATGCGTCGTCAAAGTTCAAACTTTGCGAGTGCCAAACGCCAACAGTCCCGATGACCGCTGTGATGGCCATGTCGGTTGGAACATTGATGCGTCCGGCTCTACGAAGGATCGTACTCGCGATCGACCCACACAGTGCCAGAACAAGCCCCATACCTGTTCGCAGTGCTGTGCGACGAATGTCTCCGTTGGCCTCTACACCGAGGCCAAAGCAAATGGCCATCGCAATGCCGATAAGACTCTCGGCAGGGAAGTCGCGCACCGTGCGCAGCAACGAAATTGCAAGGCCTCGCCAATAGGCGGACGTGAGAATGGCTGACATACGTGGTGCACCGTTCGTTCAGGCCGTTAACATAGCACCAAAACGAAGACCACGCACTGCGACGTTCATCGTTGTGCATCCTAGCACGGCCATCGACTCGGCAAGGATCATTGCGCCCATCGGTACGATATCTGCGCGGCGCTCGTGAAGTCCGGGGATAGAGCGCAGATCATCAAGCGTCAGCGAGCAGAGCCACTGTGCAAGTTCCTCTACGCGATCACGCGAGAGTTGATAACCATCGAGTTGTTCGGCATCGTATCGGTGGAGCTTCGCGTCGATCATTGCTAGCGCGGTGGGTGTGCCGGCCACGCCAATGCACGTGTTGATGGTGCCGTTGAGTTCGGACTGAGCTGCCAATAGAGAGCGGACCTCACGTCTGGCATCCTCGATCGCATCACATGGCAGGGGGCGAATCGTGGCAAAACGTTCCGTGAATTTCACCGCGCCGAAGGGAATGCTGGTGGCGAAGGTCACGGAGCCATCGCGGCCCAGGGCGTACTCTGTTGAGCCCCCTCCAATATCGATCACAAGGTTCGTTTCGGGTCGGTTTCCAACAGCTCCCAGAAAGGTCAGCCGTGCTTCAGTGCTGCCATCGATGATCTCGATTGGGTATCCAACGATGCTCTCAAGCAAACGCTGCACGTCGGAGCCGTTGAGGGCCTCGCGCATGGCGCTCGTGGCAACAATGCGCACGCGCTGGGGCTTGGCCGCTTCGAGATGCGACGCGAAGGTCTGCATGGATTCGACAGCACGTTGGATCGACGATTCAGAGATTGCGCCTGATACCATAAGGCCCTCACCCAGACGAGGCAGGGTGTGGACGTCGTGGAGGACGTCGATCGTCCCGTCAGAAGCGACGTCGGCGATGACCATCAACGCTGTGTTGGTGCCGATGTCGATACCGGCTCGGATCATCGCGAAAGATGCACACGGATGGCAGCAACAACCTCGCGGGCAGCTTGCACGATGTTCGTCCCGGGACCAAAGATCGCCTTGACACCGGCGGCGCGGAGTACGTCGTAGTCCTTCGGTGGAATCACACCTCCGGCGATGACGATGATGTCCTTGGCGTCAGCATCCTCGAGGGCGCGGATAAGCTGCGGAATCAGCGTTGTGTGTCCGGCAGCCTGACTCGACACGCCAACCACGTGGACGTCGTTATCGGCGGCCTCGCGGGCTGCTTCTTCGGGCGTGGCGAATAGGGGGCCGATATCGACGTCAAACCCGATGTCGGCAAACGACGTAGCGATCACCTTAGCGCCGCGGTCATGTCCGTCCTGACCAAGCTTGGCGATGAGAATGCGCGGACGTCGTCCAAAGTCACGCTCGAAGTCATCAACTTCCTTCCGTGCCTGAGCGTAGATCGGGTCATGCTCATATTGCGCACCGTAGACGCCTTCGATGGTCATGGTGTGGGCCTCGTAGCGTGTGAAAACCTTGGCCATGGCATCGGATATCTCGCCAACGGTTGCACGCGCGCGGGCAGCCTCGATGGCAAGCTCAAGAAGATTGCCTGTGCCGCTCTGGGCCGCATGCGTGATCGACTGCAATGCTGCGTCGACGTTCTGCTGATTGCGCGAGGCTTTGATCATGGCCAGACGTTCGAGCTGCGAGGCGCGCACGGCGGTGTTATCGATGTTGAGCACATCGATGTCGGGCTCGTTCTCGAGGCGATACTTATTGACGCCAACGATCACTTCCTTGCCCTGATCGATCAGCGCCTGACGCCGAGCGGCGGATTCTTCGATCTTCATCTTGGGAATGCCGGCAGTGATGGCCTTTGTCATGCCACCCATCTGTTCCACTTCGGCAATCACTGCCGATGCCTCGCGCACAAGAGACGCCGTTAGATGCTCCACGTAGTAGGAGCCCCCTAGGGGGTCGACCACGTCCGTGATACGCGATTCTTCGGCGATGATCAGCTGCGTGTTGCGGGCAACCCGCGCCGACTGCTGCGTTGGCAGACCAAGTGCTTCGTCGTAGGAGTTTGTATGCAGCGACTGCGTTCCGCCAAGCACCGCTGCCATGGCTTCGATGGTGGTGCGGACGATGTTGTTAAACGGATCCTGCGCAGCCAGCGACCAGCCGGATGTCTGACAGTGGGTGCGCAGAAGGAGCGACTCATCCTTGGAGGGGGCGAACTGCTTCATGGCTGTTGACCACAGCACGCGCGCGGCACGGAGCTTCGCGACTTCCATGAAGAAGTTCATGCCGATGCCAAAGAAGAACGACAGGCGCGGCGCAAAGGCATCAACCTGCATGCCACGCGAAAGCGCCGTGCGCACATACTCGAGTCCATCGGCGATCGTATATGCCAGCTCCTGCACAGCCGTTGCACCGGCCTCGTGCATGTGATAGCCGCTGATGGAGATCGAGTTGAATCGCGGCATGGCCTTGCTGGTGTGCTCGATGATGTCAGCAACGATCCGCATTGATGGTTCTGGCGGATAGATGTAGGTGTTGCGGACCATGAACTCTTTGAGGATGTCGTTCTGGATCGTTCCAGAGAGCTTGCCCTGCTCCACACCTTGTTCTTCGGCAGCCACAATGAACATGGCAAGGATTGGGATCACCGCTCCGTTCATCGTCATCGATACACTCATCGTCTCAAGCGGGATTCCGTCGAAGAGGATCTTCATATCCTCTACGGAGTCGATCGCTACGCCTGCCTTACCCACATCGCCAACCACGCGCGGATGATCGCTGTCATACCCGCGGTGTGTTGCAAGATCAAAGGCAACAGATAGCCCCTTCTGTCCACCGGTTAGTGCTTTGCGATAGAACGCATTTGACTCTTCGGCTGTGGAGAACCCGGCGTACTGACGGATGGTCCACGGACGGTTGGTGTACATGGTGGCATACGGACCACGCAGGTAGGGGAACAGGCCCGGAAGCGTGTTGACGTGTTCCAGTCCTTGAAGATCTGCGGCTGTGTAGAGCGGCATGACGTCAAAGCCCTCTGCCATACGACGCGTCAATGCGTCAAGGGGCTTGCCTCTGAGTTCCTTTGCCGCCAGTTCCTGCCAGATCGAAACGTCATTGTGCATGGTGGATGCCGAATTGTGAAGGCCACAAAAATACAGCAGGCATCACCTATATGGGGTCGCAAGGTATCTCTGTGCATCATCGTGTGAGCCATTGTTGTCGGACCATGCGAGCAGCTTCTTGTACTGCTTGATGGCGAGATCTCGCTTCCCCTGCATATCGTAGATCTGTCCGATCTTTAGATTGGTCTTAATGATGAAGCCTGTGGCGTCTTCATCGATCTTTCGGCAAGCCTCGTCGCACTTGTAGAAGTAGGTGAGTGCTTTGTCGAGATCGCCCCGTATCATCAATGAAACGCCAATGTAGTAAAGTGCTTCACGTGCAGCATTGCGATTGTACCCTGGCCATTTGTCGAGGCAGCGATTAAGAACATCGCGCCAAACAACGGCAGCAGAATCAATCGGACCCAGCGAAACAAGGCAGCGTCCGTAGGCACGATGGAAGGCCGGATTACGCGGATAGGATTGATTGAGGTCCCGGGCAAAGTCGATCGCCTCCAGTGCATTCTTTTCAAAGTCGAAATAGGCTTGAACGAGCACGACCTTCGCCTCGACGGCCGAATAGCGGGCCTGACGCGCTGCTGCTTTGAGCTGTGCCAGACCGATGACCTTGTCGCCCTTGGGAAGGAATATCATCACGGGCTTAAGCGCAGGGTACTTCTCCGGCAGCACCGACGCCCAGTAGTTGTAAAGTCCGGTGCCGAGAAGAATGTCGTGGTTGCCCGGAGCCACTTTCTGACAATCGTTCAGAAGTCCAAGCGCAACGCGTCCGTCCTCAGCAGCACTGAGCATATTGTTGTTCGTGGCATTAAACCGGCCGCGATATCCCAACGCGCCCCCTTTGAAGAACATTGAGGAAATGTCCTTTGGATTGCGAGTAAGATTTGCATCGCAGACGGTGATCACCTTGTCGAGCTTCGACAGGAACCTCGCTTCGGTTGCCTGACTGCGTTGACCAATGGCAATGCGCCACCAATCGATCATTGCGTCGAGAAAATAACCGGCCGGATGCTGGGGATAGCGCCGAATCACTTCATCAAAGACGTCCTGCGCCTTGTCAAACTCGACATTGTACACGGCCTTTGTGCCGATCTGCACAAGTGAGTCGGCATCGGTCGACATCGCAACCCATTGCGCCGCAGCGGGGATCGAAGCTGCTACGAGCAAACATGCCAGCAGAGCTCTACGCATCATTTCATGGACTCCATCGCAGTGATCGGATTCTCGTGTGGTCGTTCGCGGTTGAATGTCACACGATAGCGTGCGGCAGTAACAAACGGATCGACCACGACGACATGACGAATGAAACCGAGAGAAATGGTAATGACTGCAGTGCAGAGAAGTCCAGACTCAACGCCATACCCATCACCCATGAGCAGGGGGCTCAGCATTGATGCATCGTTTGGGACGTAGCGTATCCAGGCCACGCCGATATCTTGTCCGCTAACAGCTCCGAAGAACAGTGCTACGAACACGTTCCATGCTGCATGACACGAAGCGGCAACCCATATCGATCCACCAACGGCGATCACAGTGCCAAAGGCAACGCCAATGAGAAAGGTGTTGATGCTGCTGATCAATGACGCCGAAGCATTGCCGGTATGCGCAACGGAGAAGAGAACACTCGTGACAACAATAGCCCCGACAGATCCGAAGCGGTCTTTGAGAACGCGAAGTATCGTTGATCGGAAGAGGACTTCTTCGCCGATTGACGAGGTGACGATTGCGAGCACCACGAGCGGCGGAAATCGCAGCGCAGTTACCGCGAACTCTCCACCCAGAAGCGCGCACATCAAGGCAATGGGGCTTGCGAGCGCAACTGCCCAGAGCACGCCGCGAAGTATCATCCGTGGCGTCTGAAGAGTTGGAAGGATGCCGGTGGCCACGAGTTCTCCTCCTGGCTGGCGTTGCTCATCACGGATCATGATCCAGAACACTATGGTCCAGAAGATGATCGTAACGACTTCCGCCACCCCACGCAGAGCATTCTCATCAAAGCTGAAACTGCTAATGCCAATCCAATAGACACACAATGCCGCCAGAATGGTCAGCATCAGTACATAGGCAATTCGGTTGATCCAGTGCGAAGGATCGGCTACGTGCGAGTAGATGCTCATGCCATCTTGAACACGAATCGCAACATGATGGAGATGCCGATCGATGCTGCTGCAGGGATCAGAGCAAAGGGCGATCCAGTCTTGACTCGCCAATGCGCCGACCCGACTGCGGCTGCAATAAGCGGCACCGATGCAATCGAGGGGACAAAGGGACCTATCAGGCTAACGAAGGCAATGGTGGTCACCCAGATCCGCAATGATTGGCCAAAGCCCATCCGTTGCATCCACCGGCCAAGCATGGCGAAGTACAGGGCAGATACCATCATGGGAGGTGATGCCAGCATTAGGCGAGAGCGCCCTTGCAGATCGATATAGTTTGGTGTTATGAAGGATGCCGTCATAACGTGCAGGACAAGTCCCATGACCAAAGCGACAACAGCAAAGGCGATGCTCAATGCCGGCGTGAGCACAGCACATACAGGCGTGAGAAATGTCAGCACGATCCATAGAATCATTAGACGCGTTTCCCAACGCCGCGCAGCAAGATACTCCGTAGATGATTGGTCGTTGGACGTCATCGTGCTCAAACAGCTGCGTGCTTGATCGACTCAATGTAGGCCAGAACGTAGGCCTTCATTGCCTCTTCAACTTCCTCGTGGGCCTGCCCCTTTATCATGTGAGCAAGCTGCGGACAATATGAGGCGTAGTCGGCTTCATCACGGCGGCGGATGAGAACTTCGTAGTCGTTCGGGTCGGTGCTCGTTGGTTTGTTCATGACGGTTCAATGATGATTGTTTGACTTACTTGTATCGGTCGATCTTTAATCGCAGGTGGGTTCGCGTTGGATCAAGCTCGAGCGCCTTCTGCCATGCATCAACAGCACCACTGGAATTGCCGCGTGCTTCGAGGATGAGGCCGAAGTGCTCGTAATGTGTGGCATTGCCACCGTAGGCAATGGCCTGGCGTGCTGCCTTTTCTGCATCGTCATAGTTTTCGAGACGAAAGAGGATCCATGCGTACGTGTCGAGGTATGCGGCATTGTTTGGCTCTGCCTCGAGCGACGTTTCGGAAAGCT
>VEQR01000070.1 GCA_018883125.1 Candidatus Kapaibacterium sp. | reverse complement strand
CAACTGAGTCCCTATTGGAATCAGAGAAGACTCAATGCAAATGGAACGATAACTTTGCGTTGTGGGTACAAGTGACCCGACATAGCCATGTCGGAATGAGCGGAACCGCGGGTATTATCCCTGATTAATGAGTCGCAGATCTATGCACAGCAATACGATAGCATCAGTTGTTTACGCAGGGGTATTCCTTGCTTGCCTCGGAATCATGCAAGGCCAGGGCACAGTCTCTGCAAAGAAGAACAAAAGCGAAATCAAACGCGTAGTATCCGCCTTTGCGAGCGCTGTGGCATGTGGTGGAGAGATTAAAGACCAAAACATCATTACAATGGTCCCTTACACGAGCGAGGAGGATCAATATGATGCGCGTTATGCGGTACTCTGGTATGGGGACTGGGCCTGCGCTGGTGGTTCCGGTACATCCGGGTGGCACCTCTCGCTTGTAAAGGTTAGCATGGGCTACTTTTATGTTGTGACGTCTTGCTCGGGAAACAGCGATGATTATTGGCGAAACGTACACCGTATCGTCGGCAACACGAAAAACACCATCACACTCGAAATCTGTGACTATGGAAGTGATGATGCGAATTGTTGTCCATCAGTAAAGAAACGAATCACGATCAAGCTCAATGATGAAGCAGAAAGCTGGAAAGAGATTGGCTCAAAGACAATAGGGCGATGCGAGTAGGGGGCTTGAATGCATGTTGCAGATCGGGTCTGCATGACACAGCAGAACTGACAGCAACGCAATTCGCACTTGCCTAGGCATGGTAAGCAAAATCATCAGCAACCAACACCAAAGTACTTGCACGGGCCATGGATTGGTGGGCTGTGTGGTGGTTTTGATCGCCGCTCATCACAGAGTCTATATCTCTCAAGCCCCTTTTTGGCTGCATTTCTACAGCCGGCATCTACCGCGCCGTAGCGTATCTCATACCCAATCACTGAGTTGACACCATCGCATAATGGAGTTATGATGACTTGCTGAGGATCGAGTCCCTTTGCAATCTCAATAGGTGGGAGGACGTCCGTATTGCCAATTGTATACACTTGACACTTTGACGACAACCTGACCTTTACGTTGGATTTCTTTGCTACTCGCAGAACGAGCTCATTCCCACCATCCACAACTTCGGTTACAATGACCTCGCTCGTAGGATCAAATCCGGAAACATCGACATTTGCTTCGGTGTTGTTGCGAATTTTAGCAACATCTCCTTCCCTCCATAGGCGCATAGAAGCTTGAGGCGCTCCTCCGGCCACAACCTCCGTGGAGATATCGCCCTCAATATTGGTCACCTTTACGACCTCGGTCTTTTCGGGCTTCTTCGCGTCGCGCAGCATGCCCTTGATCTGCGTACAGCCGGAGGTAAACAGCACCGAACAGGCGAGTAAAGCAGTCATGATAAGGCAGAAAGAAACGTGATGTCCAAGCGTTGTTCTCATATCTTCACCACCCTTGTAGAATAGCCCATGAGCTTGTAAGCGTCGCGTAAGTAGCGGTTGAGCTCACCTGCTGATCGTGATTGTATGAATAACACCTCTACTGACTTTGGCAGAAGTGCAAGATCGTTCTTGGTGGTAAGTATGGCTTGACCGCTAGATTTAACCACAGCGGGCAAATCCCCGAGAATGATCAGTCGAGATACATTCGTTGCCGGTTCAGCTCCACGAAACCGATACAAAGCGCTGAGCAATAGGAAGTTCACGCTGTTGAACTGTGGAGCTACTCCTGCATGTAGGGCTACCGATATGTCTTGAGCCCGTTGCAGCGGGTCGCTCAACTGCACCGATAGAGGAGATGTATCACCGATTCGAAAAACCACGTAGCGAGTCAAACTGTCGGCATTCGACAAGGCCCGTGCCAAGCGCATGGCGTCGTCCTTATCCTTGGCAAACGAAATGATGTAAGCTTCCTGAGCACCTTGCGCCTCTATGGTGTCGGGTGGAATCGTAGCTAGAGTGTCAGCACTACGAAGGACGTCGTTTGATGTTCCATTGATAGGGACGCTTGCGTTAGGCTGAAGAAGGTACACGATTGAGAGCGCAAGAAGAAGCAAGATGAGCAGAGCGGCGAGACGATGCTTCTTCTGCGAGTTATGAGATGCTGGATTAGCTGTAGCAGAGTGAGAATCTGCAAGTAGAGCCGCCGAAATCAGGAGTTCCTTCTGACAGCTAGGACATTCAACGTAATTGCCGACGTCCGAATCTTCCGCCGAAAGGCGGACCTTACAATGCGGACAGCTAAACACATGCGTTTTCATGACTGCACTAAACCTAATCGTTGTTACCTAAGGTGCCTGCCCATGCTGCAGATGTGCGCAAAGATATTGCGACGGACTTCTTAACAGCGCGGCTGCGGGTCAGTATGCAAAGGGATGTATGAGTACTAATCGTGACAGTATGACAACATATGGCATAGTTACAATGCTAGGTTTGCCCCGTATTAATACGGTTCTGCTCGCTTGAGGGGCATCCAGCGGCGGGCTCGAGAATGGTAACCATGTCAAAGTGGAACACGGGGCACTTACGATGACGACTGACCGATACATGTCACATGTGGCTGATGCATTACGCTGCAACGATGGACGCAAGTCCGCAATCTTTGTCTGCCCCACAGTCCTGCTGATGATCACTCTGTTTCTCAGCTCATGTTCTGACCCAAAGCCCAAGCGACCCGTTGAAAAGTCTGACACCGTGGATGTGCGGTTGAACGTGTACTTCGAAAGCTCCATGAGCATGGATGGATACGTGCGAGGTGACAACGAGTTTGAATCAGCAATGATGAAGCTCATGGGGTCGCTCGATCGTGTTCTTCAGCCGAACACTTTGCGTTCTGGACGTGAGATGCAGGGCAACACCTATCAGTTACGACAGGCTACTCTTTTCACCGCTGAATGCGCGGCTAAGGACAGTCTGGTGGCTATCAGCCAAGTCTCAGAGCCCCGTATCGATCAAATCAGCAAGTGGTTCCAAAGAGTTGAGCCAACGAATCTCGGAAGTAGCAAGGGGCGTATGTCATCGGAACTGGCGACTGTGCTCAAACTTGCCTTCAGTAATGTTCAGCGAGGTAGTGTGAACGTGCTCATTTCGGACATGATCCTCTCGCCCACGATATCCGCAGAAGGCATCAGCGCAACAGCAGACGATTATCAAACTCTGATGCAAAGGATACTTCTCAAAGAGCAGGCAGGTATCGAAAACGCGCTGACCCCGCTAATCGCTGAGTCAAAGATTCCGATATCCATGCTAGGGTGCCGCTTTGAGAGCAGGTACTACGGACTCTTCACTCCGGAGATCATCCGCTGCACTCCAGTAAAGCTCCGTGCCAACAAAAGAACCAATCGCATGGAGCTCATGCGGCGGCCATTCTATGTGTGGATTGTTGGAGATGCCGAAGTCATCAAGCACATATCCAGCAACCTGAGTTTCGATGATCTCAAGATCGATGGGCTTACCGATGTCTGCCATATAACTGATTCGAGAAGAAAAGGAAGATCCCTGAAGTCAGAAGTCAAAATGCCGCGGCAGGTAAAGTTCCCACCGGCACTCGTGACGCAATCCTCCTATGCCGTTGATGACAACGGCAGGATCTCGGTATCCCGACTTGGTAAAGCAAATGACATCTGTTACGCTGTAGATGTTACAGTGCCGATCAATGTGCGCTATGCGGCCATCGAAGCAACGGCGAAGGCCATCAATGCTGGGCACGCTGACAGTGTTGTCGCAGTTAGCGCACTCCCGAATGGAAAACAGCGATTGTTTATACGCTCGCGGTTTGCCAACGTCGATGCTACAAGTAATTCGGGCACGCTGGGTATGCTCACCTGTCGTAAACCGATGTGGTTTAACCAATACAGCACGGACGACGACGACAGGACGATCGAGGACGAGGGGATCCAGCGAACAACCTTCGGACTGCGATATCTGATGGATGGTGTGTGGAAGTCATTTCATCCAGCTGACGCCGTCATTGGGTCATTTGAGGTTGCGTACAACTAGAAACTAGGACTAACGGAGGAACTCATGGGCAACGCATTGGAATCTGCACTCCAGAGCATATTACAGCTGGGTAGCGCTCCCAGCGATGTCGTGCAGGTACTACAGGACCAGGGGACACTTGGAACGCAGCTGATGATGATCCTAGTCTTCACTGCGATTGGATACGCTGTGCTCTATCACATCATCGACAGTCCGTCGAAGAATAGGAAATCGCATCTGTGGATGACGATCCTGACAACTGCCAGCGTTACCGCGCTGACAACACTGTTCTACATCCCCTACAGTGTTAACAGAGGCCTTCAGGCATTGAACTCAGCTACTGAGATGTCCATCGATGGAGGTGTTGACGTGCCTTCAGTAGTTGCCTCGACATTCCCGGTGATATCTGCGGTCCCGACGGCGATATCAGCGTTCACCTTGACCGTCATCCTGTTCGCAGTTGTGGTGCAATTGCCATGGCCACGCCGATTGAGTGTTAACTGCCGATCACTTCGCGTCATCTAATCCACCAGGAAGACCTCTTTATGAAGCGCTTGTTCATATTCGCCATCGGCGGTACCGGCTCCCGTGTTTTGAAATCGCTCGCAATGTTGCTCGCGGCCGGTGTTCGAAGTCGCTCATCGACACCGTATGAGGTGGTGCCGATCATCATAGATCCACATAAATCCAACGATGATCTGAAGCGCACGATGAGCATCCTCAATGCGTACGAGAAGATCTCGGAACATGTCTCGGGCGGCTCCTCCCGCTTTTTCAACACCAAGATCAGGACGCTCGACCGAATTGGTCTGAATTCATCGCCGAGGCCATCAACGTTTACCTTCGAGCTGCAACAGGTGTCCAGCGCACGCTTCAAGAACTACGTTGCTCTGGAAACCATGTCGGATGCCAGCCGCGCTCTGACGGAAGTGCTATTCTCGGGTGATACAGTCGATCAGCGTGGCCGAACGATTCCGCTCATCGATGTTGAGATGGATATTGGGTTCGTGGGAAATCCCAACATTGGCAGCGTGGTACTCAATCAGTTCGCAGAGTCTCAAGAATTCAAAGAGTTTGCGAACAACTTCAAAGAAGGCGATCGTGTCTTCATCATCAGTTCAATTTTCGGTGGTACTGGTGCGGCAGGATTCCCGGTTGTCCTGAAGAATCTTCGAGATGCAAGCAACTCGGACTTGGATGGACGGTCATATCTAAAGAACGCGGTTATCGGCGCGCTAACGGTCATGCCATATTTCAACATCGAATCGGATAAAGAAAGTCCGATACGACGTTCCGACTTCGTGTCGAAAACAAAGGCAGCCCTTTCGTACTACAAACGAAACGTTACGGGGAATAACTCTCTAAATGCGCTGTATTACATCGCTGACAATTATTATGGCGCCCCCTACAAGAATGATCCGGGCACTGGTGGACAGCAGAACGACGCACACTTTGTTGAAGTTGCATCGGCGCTTGCCGTCATCGATTTTATGGGGCTTGATGACCGCGTCCTTGAGACGGTCAATGGAAAGGCAACCAAGCCGATATTCCGGGAGTTCGCGGTACGAAATGCCCCGGAGAAGCTGAAATTTTCGGACCTTCACGACGAAAGCGAAAGGATGCTCTCGGCGCCTCTGACGAAGCTCTACTTCATGTTTGAGTATCTACGAGATCCACGCTTCGAACTCAATGAAAAGCAACATCCATGGCGCACTGATGCTCCCGAGATCGACAATACGTTCCTTGGTTCGCCCTTTTATCGGTCACATCTGAGTCACTTCGGAGACCACTTCTTCCAATGGCTTGAGGAGCTGTCTCGCAATCGAAGGGGATTTGCACCGCTTATCCTCGGGAACATCACCAATCCGATCGCTGACAAAGCTCCGAAGAAATCGATCTTCAAGTCGTTCACATATGACCATATCGACGGCGAGCTGAATAAGCAGACGAAGAAGAACCAGTACCCAACTCCTGAGCAAAAGCTTCTTGCGGTGTTCGACTCCGCAACAACCGAGCTTCTGTCGGAGTTCTTTGCAATGAAGGGATAGGCAAATGGAAAAGCACGATTCAAATCTCTTCGGTTACTCTAATCGCGGCGGTAGAGACTGGTTCGACACCGATGAGTATTCCGACAAAGAGTTAGCCAACATACCAGATCCTGACGGTGGACAGACGACAAGCATGCCAACGGCTATTCCCAGTCCCTTTGCTCGGATGGACCTGGTCAAGACGGCTTTCCATAACATCTCTGCCACCACGACACTCCGAAGTGAGACGAGTAAGAACCGCGTAATCGCAGGCTTGGAAGAAGAGAAGCTGGTTTCTCACAGCCTCGATATCGCGCAATTGCTCTTCATGAAAGACAGCTTCAGCGGTCAACGAAACTCCGAGATCACGATTATCACGTGGGATCGTGAACGTGAGCTGGCAGCACTCGATGCCGGCAGCATTGAGCATCGTCGTTTTGCTGCGACGCTTCGTCTGTATCTCGAGCAGGATAAGGTGGCATACAACTTTGAGAGCTGCTCGCGGATATACCTAGTCAAGTTTCGCCATGAGATTGTAGGGGGCACATCGCCTGCAACACTCTTCTTCTGTACGGCAAAGAATCTTGACCACATTAGCGCACCCACGTCGGGCAACGATAAACTGTTTGATTCCGACTACACTCCGCTGTACGAGAGAGATCCTGAGTTCCAGATCTATCTGTACCAGCTGAGGAAAGACTATCCCTCGATGAGGGACATGAAGGAGCTCATCGATTACTTGGATCGTAACGAGCAGATTCTCAAGAGCAAGCGACCTGAAGTATATGAGCGTATTCAGGCTCTGCAACCTGGTAAGGCCAGAAGTTTATACGATCAGATCACGGGTGACTCGGCAGGTGATTACCTATCCGTGCATGGTGTTGAGCTTTTCAAGCAGCATCTAGGCAATGCGGTCACGTCGGTTGCCGATAGCGACTTCGTTATTGAGTCACAGTTCAATCCCTACGAGCGGCAGCCGCTTGTTCTACAAAATCAGCTGAACCGCCCACTCAGGTACGTGGATGGTAACTGGACGCCGAGCTATGATGTGGCCTATTATGATCCGGCACCTGTGCCCGATCGCCGCCTGCCACACAGGAACCTACCATATCCGTATCTCACCGTGAGTGACTTCCTTGAGCCATATTTGATCAGGGTGCCATACGCGATCGACTCGGAGCGATACTTCACTGGAGCGCAAGATGGGATGTCGAAAAAGCACTCTACGCAGTATCTACTGCCGTTAACAGAGGAGTTCTTCAAGTTCTATTCCGTTGCTGATCTTGCTTCGTCAACGCGGGTCGACGGGAAGCCTATTCTGACGATAAAGGAACTGGAAGGTTCGGTCCAGGTGACGTTGAAGATTCCCATTCGCCAACGCGGTGAATTCGTATCGTTCGAACGCACGTACCGTGTGCCCCATGAAAATGAAACATTGGTTCCGAATGAGCGGGAGAATCAGGGCGTCGTGGTAGATCGCAACATCGGGGTCACGATCTTCCCATTCATCAAAGTTCCAGACTCGGTCAGGTCGAGCTATCGTGTCCAAACGATAGATGCTGACCGATTCGGACCCACCAGCTCTGCAACGCTGAAAGTACGTTTCTTTGGTGATCGCAGTCACCAGTGTTCAGATGTCATCCATAAGCAGCGCCGAAAAAAGGACCAGGGCCGTAATGGTGACGTAGGCACAGACTACTACATCATTGATCAGGCGTTCGACTTCATGCAAGTCTATGATTCCACTAACGAGCTTTGCCGTGGAGTCGTGGCGCCTCTATGGTATCGAAACGAGTATCGTCCCGGAAGCAGTAAGAAATTCCGGTTTGCCGTTGATTTCGGTACCACGAACACACACATCGAATACACCGATGGTGAAGGTCAGCCTCGCCCCTTTGACATAACGACAGTAGACCAGTTCATAGCGCCGTTGTTTTACGACGAGTCGATAGGTAAGAATCTTCCCGGATGGAGTCGCGAGCTTTATTACCTCGTGCTAGATGAGTTCCTGCCGTTCAAAGTGGGTAAGGATGCCGAACATCAGTTTCCGCGCAGAACGGTGATCGCCGAAAGTCCGATGATCGTTGCCAATACTACTCAATACTCTCTCGCTGACTATAACATCCCTTTCACGTATGAAACGCGATCGCTGCGCGGCATGAAGTTTCAGACAAATCTGAAATGGGGCTCGCGCGGTAGGGGGCAAGATGAGATGCGCGAGCGAGTAAGCAGGTACATTGAAACACTCGTAATGCTGATGCGAAGCAAGGTCATTATGAATGGTGGTGATCTCTCGAGCACGGAGATCGTGTGGTTCTTTCCGTCAAGCATGACGCGCGGCCGTCAGGAAGATCTCGGCCGTTCGTGGCGGGAGCATTTCGATGCCTACTTCCGTCCGCGTAATCCGGACCAGATACAGAAAATGCCTGAATCACTGGCACCATATTATCATCACCGAGGCACTGCTGCAATCCGTGCGGCCGGCAGCAGTCCGATCGTCAGCATAGATATTGGTGGCGGTACGACAGATGTTGTCGTGTTTCGACAAGATCGCCCAATCTTTCAGTCGTCGTTCAGATTTGCCGCAAATGCCATCTTTGGTGATGGATTCGCGAAGTTCGGTGGGTCCGAAAATAGCGCGTTCGTCCAGCGGTATCGCGCCATTTACGACAGCTTGTTCGATGCTAACAAGTTAGAAGAGCTCCGAGAGGTTCTCCATGAGATTAGTCAAAGGGGACGTGCTCAAGACATCCATGCCTTCTTCTTCTCGGTGTCTCGGAACAAGGATGTTAAGGATCCTCAGCGCTTTGCCTATGATATCATGCTATCCAGAGACGAGGAGCTCAAAGTGCTCTTCGTGTACTTCTACTCAGCAATTGTCTATCACGTTGCTGTTACAATGAAGGATAAGCACATAGACCTGCCGCGCTACGTCGCTTTCAGCGGCACGGGGTCGAAGATCCTATCGGTCATCTCCTCCAGTACCAAACTGCTACAAGATCTCACGAAGAAGATCTTCGAGGATGTATTCGGCACAAAGTATGGCATCGACGGTCTGAGTGTACTGATAGAGCCGAATATGCCGAAGGAAGTAACATGCAAAGGGGGCCTGATGGCTCCACGTGATATTGAAGAGGGAAATCTGCCTGTGGTGCATACTGCCATTCGGGGTCAAGAATTTGATTCCATTACCTATGGTGATGTGCAACGTCAAGTAGCTGATGTAGTTGCTTCGATTCGGGACTTTAACGAGTTCTTTGTGGAGCTGAATAAGTCATTCAACCTGACAGATAGCTTCAATGTTAGTGCTGAAGCGTGGCGTGCCTTTGTGGAGGAGCTTCCCAAGGACGTGCGTGGCTATGTTGAGCAGGCCGTGCTGCAGGAAGTGGATGAAGCCGGCGTAATGCTCGACGATCCGATCTCCGAATCACCATTCTTCTTTGGTCTTAAGGGTATGATCTACAGTCTTGCAAACCGCCTCAGTGAGCTTGAAAAGTCGTGAAAGAGAGTCGAACGCTACATAGCATCAGCTGGAAGCTGACGATTGTACTAACCTTGGCCATGTGCTCGGAGGCTAGCAACGTCTATTCTCAGCCCGCCTCGGTTAAACCATCGGAGATATCTAGGGTATCTGGTACAAAACCTAAAGTTGGTAGTGCTTCGGGCGTGAAACTGATCACAAAAGAATCCAAGGCATCCTCTGCACAGTCTGTGACGTCGAATTCAAGCTCTCGTTCCACGGATAGTACTTTAGTTGGAGGGGATTCAGCCGTACAGTCTCCGGCTGAGTCATCAACGGCTCTTGCTGTGACCGACTCGGCTCAGAACGTTGACAAAGCCCAAATCGTAACGTCAGCTACTGCTACTACGGGGATGGATCAGCTAGTGATTTATGCAATCGCAATGCTTCTGGTGATCATCTCGTTTGTCATCGGACGGCAGTTAGGTAGACGATCCCAAAAGGCGACTGGCGAAAACGACCGTATAAGAGTAAAGAGGTCTCATGAGGCGGAACTCGTGGGCCTACGAGATGAGCTGGAGACGTTGCGTGTCAAGTATGAAAGAACTCATGACCGGCTTAGCGAGTTGGAACATGAAACCCGAAATGAACGGAATGACAAGATGAAGATCACCATCGTGCGCGCAGGCGTGAACGAAGAGCTAGGTCGTGATGCCGGTAGGCAGGGCTCGAGCTCGAAGGTAACCGAGTATCTTTCTACGCCTGACGCAAATGGAGAGTTTGACGATTCCCAGCGCAGTAGCTCGTATCGCATGGGAGTATCTGTCTTCGCCATATCCCACGATGGCGGAGGTGCTCAGATTGCACAGATCAGCATTGCCGATCGATCGGATGCCACAGAGCTGTTACTGCGACGTAGGGAAGATATGTTGGAGCCAGTGGCCAACATGGTAAATGCTTATCGCTCAGATACAACTGCGATAATCGTGGAATCTCCAGGAGAGATCGAGCTTAGGGGTGGACGTTGGAGAGTGCGCCGCAAGATGACAGCCAGATACGTTTGAGGCAGCGTCGGCGAAATATGAACTCAAGGCACGTTCAGAATTGTGAACTCGTCATTGGGTGCGTGAGCGTCTCTTCGAGAGCAAGGTTGCGTGGCCATTTTACTCTGTCCTCGGACGATACATGGAGCAGTGCCCAGAGCAACTCACCGGGGTGTAACGGACGCATGGCGGTATCGGAGAACTGAATGTTGCGTATCTGCATGTCGACCAGACTATCGATCGACACATACCAACCAAGTTGAATGGGCATCTGTTGGAACTCTTTGGTTGATCTATAGACAAACTCACCACCGCGTTCACCGGAGTCTAGCTTACACTGCTGCCACGCCTCAGCCTCAACACGAACAATCTGATTCTTCTCGGTTTGAACCACCACAAACGCGTCATACAGCCCCTTGACCATCCCAAACATGCCTCTATGCCAGCCCGCTTCGGGGTTCGTTGAAAGGAAGATGATGATGGCATCAAGTCGAAGTTCCAGCTTACTTGGTGCGGGGAAGCTATCCGCTTCATCCTCAGACTGAGACCACGCCTTATAAACCTTCGATGTCGTTGATAGCGTTTTTAGCCGCTGGGTATTTAGTCGATCGGCAGTCTTGCGATCTCTAACGCACGTGACATGATGTCTTAACCCCGAACTAGCATCATTTGTCAAACTCTTGATGTCAGAGTTACCAACTCTACCATTGATAATCGCCTGAATAAGTGAGCGGCCGCGATCTGAGTAACTGTAACAGTCAAGCAACTGTCCAATATCGTGCTTCTTGAACTTACCCTGTATGAAAGAACTGCTCTTCGTCACGGGGTATGACGTCATATCTGCATTTGAACGGGGCGTAAGGTTCTCGCTGGAGAAGTGCGTAACATCAAACGAGGAGCCGATCATGACCACTCGTTTACCGCCGAATGGTTCATTGCTGCCGAGTGTCCGGCGGAGACACCAGTCCATCGCATACAGGAGGTGCGCCTCGACCGATGACATTGAGTCTATGACGAATGTATCGACCTCTTCAAATACTGAGGCGAGTAGGGGACGATTGTAGATAGGGGACTGTGAATCCAGTTGATCTGGCAGGCGAAAGAATGAATGAATTGTTGATCCGCCTATCAGGCTAGCCCGTTGATCAAATCGAGTCAGGAGTTGAAACCTCCTACCTTCAATGCGCGTCAAGTTCCGAACCAATGGTTGTATGGGAACAATCGGTGGCAGATCAAGAACGACATTGCCGACACCATGTTCAATAAGCCGTCTAGCTTCTATCTCAAGCAGATTAACATTACGCTGTGCCTGCAGAGATCCGTGGCCCATCACTATTTGACTTTCATCCATCTGCGAAGGCGATATCGAGGGTATTGCACCATTATCAGGTTTAAGAGCATCGTTGTTGGCAGATTCGGTGATTACCGGTTTGGCTGTTATCATATCAGCCGACATTGGTGTCGAAACCTCGCCCCGATCTCGCCTCTGCGCAATTCTCCGGACCGGCACTGGTGGAACGTCGGTTCCCGAGTCCGAGTCTGTTTCTGTTCCACTGCGTGTAGAGCTTATCACGAGATAGGCAGCGGCAGCTCCCAGAACAAGAACCATAAGGACTATCATTGGTATACCGTCGAACACCACGCATCTCCAAGTATGTTTGTCTGCGAAATTACAGAACGGTTAACTCGTGCAGATTCCGACGGCAACTGGCCGGGTAATCCCGGGGAATGCCGAACCGCTTCTCATGAAATAGGACAAACAAGCAAAAGTTGTACGCAATTGATTGGCGCGGACGTAGCACCGATGTTCACCTCGGGATGCTGAGGTAGTCAGCAGCTCCGAACAGAGCCGCACCAGCAATGATCGACCATGAGAGCCAGTCTTTGAATTCGTTCTTTGGATGCCGCAGAAACAACAGATGCAAGCCCAGATGGATGATCAGAAAGATGTCGAATCCCCTGCGGAACGCAGGGCTGTCAAGGTTGCTAAAGATGACAATGAACAATGGGATGTGCAGCATCATGAACAGATAAAACCCGGCGTGTTCACTCAGCTGCGATAAGCCCGGAAAGATGCGCCACTCGTGGCATCGCATCGCATCCATCTCGTGTAGTAGGATCAGTGCAAGCCCAATGAAGAAAAGCATGTTCGCTCTCAATGTTAATGTCGCCACAAATCTGCACCATTTCTCCTACGTTCGTACTATTGTCGAGAATGTGATAGACAGGTTTATCGAACGGAGACATACAATGAAGCAGACACGTAGGTCAGTGCGGATGATGTTCCGAGCATCGCTATCGATGTTG
>VEQR01000157.1 GCA_018883125.1 Candidatus Kapaibacterium sp. | reverse complement strand
GGGGCTCAAAGCATCCCAAGCCACCGGCCAGGAATACTGTCTTGCCGTGGATCACCGTTCCCTTTGTGGTCGTCAGACGGAACGAGCCATCATCAAGCTTCACAAGTTCCTCCGCGCGCTCACCGAGCGTGAACGACGGCGAAAAAGGGGCTCCTTGTTTAATGAGGTTATCCACTAGGTCACCAGCCAGAACGGATGGAAATCCGGGGATATCGTAGATCGGCTTTTTCGGGTAGATCTCAGCGCACTGTCCGCCCGGGATCGGCAGATAGTCAACCAGGTGGCACTTCCACTTCAGCAGACCTGCCTCAAAGACGGTGAACAGACCGCAAGGGCCGGCACCGATAACAATAACATCCGTTTGGTGGACATTGTCGTGATTTGATTCTGACGTCATGACTGATGATTCTCCATTGATGAAGGTTCCGAGAACAACCGGATTCGAATTCCGGAACGTGTCTCGATGATCCAGCAGACACCGCCAATGAGCAATGCCGTGCCTTGATTTACGATCCACGAGATCATTGCAAACACAAATCCCTCAGCAGGAGTTGCGCCAAAAAGCGAAACAAGGGAAATCTGTGCAGCGACGTGATAGACACCAATTGCTCCTGGCGTGGGCGCTATAGTCACGGCCAGCGCAAGGATCATCATAAGCAGTGTCGCATCGGCAAGCCCAGCGCCGGCTGTTGCCGGATATGGCATGGCCATAAGGGCGGCCCACGCGGTAATGATGTACAATGCCCAGATGGCAAGGGTAAAAAGTGAAATTGGGATCAGCAATCGAGGCTGACGCACCGAGGCGAGTCCATCGCGGAGGCGGTGCAGAGCCCCCTGAATTGACGAGGCACTTTTCTGATGGACCTTGCCGAGCGTAGCGCCGATGATGGCCTCACCGGTGCGAGTAAAGACAACGATCACCACGACAACAGCAAGCAAGGCAAGAATGAGAAACAGACTCGTGATCGTTGACTGTGTATCTGCAGCCGCAAAGGTTGTGGGTGCAGCTCCTTGCATGCGCAGCAGAGTTGTGATGAGTTCACTCTGAGCATACGTCATCACCATGAATATCCCTGCCAGCAGCGTCAGCACGTCGATGACGCGTTCGATAACAACACTGCCGATAGTTGTTTCGGCAGGAATGCGAGCACGCTGAGCAAGCACTAGGGGGCGTGCCAGCTCTCCGGCCCGCGGAACAATGGCATTTGCTGCGTATCCGATCATCACGGCGTTAAAAGACGAAGAAAGAGGTACCTTGGCACCTGATGGGCGAAGCAGGATTTCCCAGCGAAGCGCTCGGGCAATGTGTGAAAGAATGCCTGTGAGCAGAGCGACGATGACCCACCCATTGTGCAGCCTTCCGATACTGCGCATCATCAATTCAAGATCGGCGGCACTGGTGCCATTGAGCAGGTACGACCCGGTTAGGACAACCAGGACGAGGGGCACGATGTAGGACACCAGAATTCGGGTGACACGTTTCATGACCGGGCTTTCTTCCGGGGCTTATTCGGCTTTCCCTCCCCCGTTTGCTCCACTTCTTGGTGATCACTATAGAATGCCGCCAGTGCCTGACCGGTGTGCGAGGACGGTACCTTGATCACATCGGTCGGAGTACCGGACGCCACAACATTACCTCCGGCGGAGCCACCTTCCGGACCGATATCGATGATCCAGTCGGCAGAACTGATGACATGAAGGTTATGCTCAATGATGAGCAGCGTATGACCCTGATCCACCATTCGATCGAATGACGTCAAGAGGCGCGCCACGTCATGTACATGCAGACCCGTGGTTGGCTCGTCAAAAATGAAAAGTCGAGACCCTTCTGTGTGAGAATCCAAATGCCCGGCAAGTTTTACGCGCTGCGCTTCGCCCCCGCTGAGGTGCGTCGATGGCTGGCCGAGGCGCAGATAACCGAGACCAACATCAGAGAGAATCCTCAACTTATTGACGATACGTGGGTAGTCTTTGAAATGCGTGATCGCATCGTCAACCGTCATGGCCAGCACATCAATGATTGACTTACCATTGTAGAGGATCGATCGAGCATCGCGGCGATACCGCGTCCCTTGGCATGCTTCGCATGGTAGAGTAAGATCCGGCAAGAACTGCATTTCGATCAGAACCGAGCCTGCCCCTTCACAGACCTCACAGCGTCCACCAGAGACGTTGAAGGAAAAGTACCCCGACTTCCAACCAAACTGTTTGGCCGCCTGCGTGGAAGCGAAGACGTCACGGATCAGATCGAAGACCTTGATGTAGGTTGCCGGCGTCGAGCGTGAGGAGCGTCCGATCGGTGTTTGGTCCACCATCTCCACACCAGAGATATGCTCCAGACCATCAATGCGCGAATGAGAACCAACTTCTCCGCCGTAGGCACCGAAGGCCCGAGCTATGGCACCATAAATGACACCGTGAACCAGCGAGCTTTTTCCCGAACCAGACACACCGGTGACTGCGGTCATGGTTCCAAGAGGAATGCTGACCTTGTCTCCTTTGAGGTTATGATGCACCGCACCAATCACGTCGATGGATCTGCCGCTGCCGCGCCGGAATGCCGGCTTGGGCGCAATGGCCTTCTCGCCCCGCAGATATTGGGACGTCAGGGAATGGCCCGTGGCAATCATGGTATCAAGCGACCCGCTGAAGGCGATCTCGCCACCGAGCTCACCGGCAAGGGGGCCTACATCGATAACATGGTCTGCCGTTCGGATAACATCAAGGTCGTGCTCTACAACAAGCACGGTATTGCCAAGCCCCTTGAGTCGACGGAGGATGCCGAGAAGCCGACCGGTGTCGCGCGGGTGAAGGCCAATACTCGGCTCGTCCAGCACATACAGCGTGCCAACGAGCGCACTACCAAGCGATGATGCCAAATTGATGCGCTGTGACTCGCCCCCTGAGAGCGTGTGCGAGAGTCGATCCAGGGTCAGGTATTCTAGTCCGATTTCGCACAGC
>VEQR01000019.1 GCA_018883125.1 Candidatus Kapaibacterium sp. | reverse complement strand
CGATCATGGCAAGCACTCGAACGATTGACGTGTTCATTCGTTGGTCTCCCTTGTCGAACATGTTGGTACGGGAATCTTCTTTTCGCAGTAGATCGTGCCGTCGAAGTTCCGAATCTTCACCGTGAAGATTTCCCCGTTGTGGTAAGATCTGCACAATGGAGCGGATTCGAATATCCCTCCGCCGAGGTTCATCGTCCGAAGGGACACTCCACCTGGTCCGGTCACATCCATTATCAGGCCATCATTTCTCGACGGGCAGTTGCGAATCTGAATCCGTGCGCGGTAGCAGCAGGCATCGACGGCAGGAGAAGATGAACCGACGGGCTTGACAAGCGTCACGATGACGTCGCTACAGGGTAGTGAGCTGCGGCATACAGCTTTCGCATCAGCCGCAACGTCAACATCAACCGAACAGGCTACTCCTCCAACGTTAACAGCCGCCGAGACGACCAGCGCCCTCGGATCAAATGCAAAGCAGGCTGGAACACACAGCTCGCCAAGCCTTATTGTCGTATTACCGCTGACGCTGCCAGATACGGGCGCTATACTGACTGATGAGCTCCCTTTGCTCATCAACCATTTACTCACTGGATTAAAGGTCACCGCATCACCGATCTGAATCTTCAGATCGTTGAGCTGGAAATCACAGGACGTTTTGGACGAGAGTTGGAGGTCAAAACAACAGCGCCCAACATTCGTAAACTGCAACTCGAGCTTGGGCGGAAGCGTTCTGCAATTGCATGTACATGTTAACTTGGCCGACTTGCGACAAATGATGTTACCCACCGTATCCCGGAACACGAATTCAACATTCTGGGTGAGAATTGCGGTCGGATCAATACAGAACGAGTAGAGCAAACCAGAGAATGACGGCGCAACAGCTTTAGCGGGCTTGTAGGTGTCGGTTAGCTTAGACTGGTTCGTCGCATCGGTGTATACGTCTACCGACCCAATCACGCAACCGGACCTGAGCTTTGAAGCATCAACGAAAACGTCGAAACAACAGCCCGCCGTGCTATCTCTGTTCGGCTCAACCCGCACGGCAGCTGTGAAGGCTTTACAATCGCATTCGTCCTTGCACCCCGACAGCAGAATACGTTGCTCGCAGAATACGCTTCCATCCTGACCTTTCACCTGGTAGACGAATTCCTTGGTAGTCTGCACATCAAACGCAGGGAGACAGACGGTTCCCAGATCGCGCCACTGATTGTCGCCCACAAGCGGCTCTTGTGTCGGATTGCCAGCACCTGAATCTCGAGATTCCCAGCTGAAGACGTTATTGAGAATGTTCTGACCTTCCGTTCGGCTGATATCAACACCGAAGATTGTACAGGCGTTTGTTAATCGATCCACGCCCTCTTTTCCGCGACCACCATTGACCATCCGCACATTGAAACAGCATTTTGTGGGATCACTTGATGCGACGGGCACAAGCTGCATGTCGAATGCCTGATCATTCTCCTTGCAGAAGCAATCGATCACCCGCGTAAGTCGGACATCATCGATGTAATAATATGCGATTTCTGTTGCCGTTGGCGTGCTGTAATAGTTCTGGCAGACCGGCGCTACAGGCGGCGAGCTCTTTACAGATGGTTGAAGCTCAAAGTTTCCAATCGTCAGGTATCGCTCCCCACCCTTGGCCACGAACTCGTGCGTGATCTCCTTCCAACCGACCTTTTGCACTATGTTAGCTCCCGAGACAAGGCTGATTCCGGGGTCACCGGTTGTGTATGGGATGCCAACTTTGGCCGTCGGACCATCGTTATCGTAAATGTCGTTGCAAGCGTCCAGCCACTGGTTCTGCTGTACGGTCAGGTACGGGTTTGGTGAAACCCGTGCCTCAAGCCTGATGGCGTGCGTGCTGACCTCAGCCAGCGAGGCATGGTAGCTTAGTGTGTATTTCTTTCCCTGTTCCAAGGGGTCAAGGAGCTCAACCTCGAGATATTCACGCCACAGGTCAGTAGCAGGATTGTTGACTTCCGCTAGCGGAACTACTTGGAGCTGCCCTGTGGGTAGTTCCTCTACACCATTGAGCCGATAGTAGATGCCGGCATACCGTTTATTTGTGCCATCGGTGCGATCACGTGCCGGCTCGTATCCAAACCAGTTTTCGGGAATGCCGGCATACGAGCCACCCCCTATCGCAGGATTGCACAATTCCTGTTCGCTAGTAAATAGGTCCGAACTTGAGCAGGAGACAGGGTCATAAAATGTCCCTGGAGTGATATAGGGAACACGATCCTGCTCGTACGAAATAATATTCGGCGGAGCGGTACTGTTATCAAGCATATATCGATGGAACTGTCTCCACCACTGGCTAACAAATAGATATCGTACGTCCCAGGCCGGCCAGACCGGCTGCGGAGATCCCGGTGCGAGAACTTTCTGGTGATCGATCGAGATCTGCTCAAAGGAGCCATTCGGCACAAAGTCACGAATGCCCTGCGTTGGCTGCGCTGTCATTCGTGCACAGATTATCAGCTGAACGAACAGAATCAGCAGCGCTGATCGTCTGGGCCTCCGATAAGATATACCTCGGCGCACCTGAGCTGCGAAGGGAAAAGACGTGTCCGCGATTTGCGGGGGGGAAGGGGGGGGGGTAACAACTACCATGACAATTCTCTACGTAATGATCGAGGAGCCAATATAGTCTCGCTTCGTTACACTACACAAACATATTTATCATTATGACAGCATATGTCATAGTGATCAATGGTTGCAAACAACTGTCAGATGTTGTTGCTGCGGCGAATCTCCAGCCGCCATGCACACGGCATGACAGCTCGAAAAGAACTCAGGTCCCGTTGATTCAATGCGTAGGCGTCTCGCACCGTAGGTCTCGCACGGCGCATGGATCCCCGCTTTCGCGGGGATGACGTTCATGGCTGCGCCGTCACTCTTTCGGTGGCAGCGGAAGCGAGCCTGGGATTCCCATCAGCGGGAAGTCCTTGCGTAGCGGGTAGAGTGGCGTACCGTCTTCATCCATGAAGTCTTCTGGCATGAAGAAGCGACGCAGGTCTGGGTGACCGTCAAAGATGATGCCGTACATGTCGTAGGCTTCCCGTTCGTACCAGTTTGCGCTCTCAAACACGTTCACGGCTGTTGGAACATGCGGGCGATCTTCACGAACGGCTACTTTAACGCGCAGGTGTGTGGCGTTGGGGATCGAGTAGAGGAAGTACACAACCTCAAACCGATCGCCCGGCTTAGCCCAATCGATTGCCGTGACGTCAACAAGCTGATTGAACAGCGTCGAAGGATTCTCCTTCAGCTCCGATAGAACCTCGATGAGTTCGCTTGAGCTGACGTGCAGCGTATGATCTCCGTGATGTTCCGTCGACGTGCATCCTGGTGCCACAGCCTTGGCAACGGTGAGAATGTCGGTGATGGAGAGTGCCATTCGAATGATCCTTGACGATTCCTGCAAAGGGGCTGACCGAGTTTCTGCAGCAAGCCCCCTATCACGAGAGCTCGTGTCCACTGCCGCGGTCCTTCGGCGTGGTCGCAAAGATAACGTCCCACAGCGGATTACTCACGCCGAATGCCGTGTCACCATCCACGAAGTGGTGGTTCATATGATACCGCCGAAGGAAGCGTCCGAGACGACTCCGCATCGGCAAATGGTGCGTGGCATAGTGGATGACGTCGTAGCAGACGTAACCGAAAAGGAATCCCGAGTAGACCCCCGATCGCCAGGTGCCGAAGACCGGTTCGAAGAGAACCCAGAAGACCGCTGCCAAGGGCACGCTCACCAGCACGGGCATCACCAGTCGGGTGGAGTCTCGAGGATAGGCGTGATGAATGCCGTGGATAAGAAAGTGTAGCCGTTTGCCCAGTTCCGAGGCGGGCTCGTAGTGAAACACCCATCGGTGCAAGGTGTACTCGGTGAACGTCCACACCACAATGCCGAGCCAGATAGCCAGTCCGACCGTTGTGAGCGGCAGAACCAGTGCCGACAGTACCGCAGTGACGCCGATCACTGGTGCGAAGACAAGGACCGGGGTAATCGGATGAACGTGCGAGAAGAACTCGAGCACGGGATTGGAAAAGAGACGAGTTGTCTCATCACGCTTGGAGATGATCTCAACACTCATGGGGCTTCCTTTAACGCTATAGTGGATGAATGCCGAGGCACTCACCCGACTGCGTCAAAGGCCGAGTGCTCGATGCATTTCCTCACCGTAATCGGTGAAGATCTCCTCCCCTGGCTTGATACGCCGCAGCGCGACGATCCAAACGCGACCCCCAATGTTCACGTATTCTGCATTTGGCTTCTTGCCCGAACCATGGTAGTCGCAGGCATACCTCGCAACGCTCGCATCGGTGCGGCGCGCGTCAAGAACATGCTTCTCAGATAGTGCAAGACCATATGATCCGAGATCATCGGTCTTGTACCGACGCTCATACTGTTCGGTTGTGAGCTTCTCGCCGGTGTACTCGACGATGCGCTGATCAACCTCGAAGACGCGTTCGGCAAAGAGCCCCTTGCCAGCTTGCGGAATGGAACTCTTTCGGACTGACACACCAAGAACCTGCCGCGTGTGCTGTCCGCAGAAAGGATGTGTTGTTGTTGTCAGCCGTTTACATCGACCTCGGTCACCGACGTGCGCACATCGTTTTGTGACCTTCACCACGTGACGTTGCATGGCTGCGAATATATGGGACGATGCAACCGATTTGATACTACGTCAAAACTTCCACCGGAAGTGCATGAATGAGTTTCTCCCGGCCTGCATGAAATACGTCGGCACAGCAGATCCTCCGTACACGCCAGACCCACCATTGGTCACGATGAAGGCATCCGTGATGTTGTTGAAGGACGCCATCAACTCGGAATTTTCGCTGATCGCATAGGCGACCTGCACGTCAACCCGAAAGAAGCTGGGCAGGACCATCGTGGGATCATTATTCAGGTCAACGAACGACTGACCGACATACCGGCCATTGGCTGTAACAGACATCCTGCGGTCAAATCGATAGGTGGCCGTCACTCCTGCCATCAGACGAGGAGTCAAGATGGGTGTGACGTTCGTGTACACTGTATCAAGCCCGATGTTCTCGGGCTCATAGCGAGAGATCGTGGCAGACATGATGGTTGCCGTCGCAGAGACATCCAGCGATGACATGGGGCTGGTAGATGCCTCAAGTTCAATTCCCATTCGGCGGCTGGACGGAACATTCTTCCGAAGCTGAACAAACTGCTGCTCGATGTACGCCCCGATGGGAGCGATCTCATCGGTGATGAACATTCCGAACAGATTAGCCGACAGCCGAGTGCTCTCGGTGTTCCATCGATATCCGAGTTCGATATTGTCAACGACCTCCGGACGAACGGTATTGGGGTTGAGAAGGACACTTGCATTGGCCAATGAGATCTGCGTCGAACCGAGTAGATCGAATCGCGTCGGCTCGCGACTGGTCCTTCCATAGGATGCATAGAGCTCCGTCTCCGAACCGGCCCGGTAGATAACACCAAGCCGCGGATTGACGAATAACCACGAGTGAATGGGAAGGGGCTCACTGATCCCCGTTCGTGGATCCTGGAAAAATCGTAGGTCTACATTGCGAAGCTGCAGATCTGCCCGCATGCCGAGAGCTCCTGTTGTGTAATCGACACGGACAAATCCACTGAGCTCATCCTTCCGTGTGCGGTCATCATAATACGGCGCATCACTAGCAGGTGAGATCGTCTCCCAGTTTCGGCGATCAAACCTATATCCGTGCAGGCCTATCGTGGCGTTGACGCCCGGCGCGATTCCGTTCCAGGCAAGCGTAGAGAGTACGCCACGATGAATGTTCGTAAGCGGATAGTTGATCTGCGTCAGCACTCCTGCGGTATCGCGATATCCTGAGAAATAGTCGCCCCCTGCCCATCCCGAGTAAATCGATGTTTCCCAGGTCAAACCATCACCGAGGATCCTCCCATAGGTGAGCTTCAGAAGTCGCTGACCAAAGTCATCATGATCTGTCGAGTCGTTGAGATTTGTTCTCGGGTCTGCCTCAGCAAGGGGCTTGGGCACCGGATAGTATCCAAGTTGATTGTCTGTTCGTCCCAACAGCATAAGAACACGGACCATATCTGTACCACGCACCCATGAACCTCCAACCATCAGCGATGTTGCCTCTGTACCGGTGTTACGCCGATACCCGTCTGACGATAGCGTCGTCATGCGAGCCATAATGCTCACGCCGTTGTCGAGCTGACCTGTACTGATCGATGCACTGCCACGCAGCAGGTTGAACGATCCGTTTTGTAGCGAAAGGTCGGCAAAGGGGCGCTTAGGCTGAACAGTAGGGGTTTCGATGTTCACGCTACCGGCAAACGCAGCAGTCCCGTTACTGCTCATGCCAACTCCTCGCTGAACTTGGATCGACGACGCACCGTTGACCAGATCGCCGATGTTGGAGAAGAACACACCCTGATCGATCATGTCGTTCAGCGGCACCCCGTCGATCGTCACATTGACGCGTGTCTGGTCGATTCCGCGAAGTCGGAAAGACCCATAATTGGTAACGCCCGTGCCCGACTCGGAGAATGCCAGCACGGACGGTACGGTCTTCTCAAGGAGGAATTGAGGATCCTGCCCCTGATGCCAACGTCGGATATCTCGAGTCGATATCGACGTATGCGTCACCGGGGCATCAGCACCAATCCGATAACTCGAGACTTCAATTGCGCGAGCCCGGGCTATAAGAACAGTATCGTGGCTAGCCGCCGAGTCAGCCTGGGCAGCGGCTGTGATTGCACCTGAACCTGCAAGGCAGAACAATACGAACAGTGTGGACATGGACGAACCTCATCAGTGATGAAACACAGAAGAAACGTCCGTTACGAGGGTGATCGCCGTTTTCCTTCGCCGGCATTATCCGGATCAGGTACCAAGAGTGTGATCTCAGCCGCACAATAGCGTGCAGCACCTCTAACGGGAGTTCGAAGATACGGTGTGGATAGATTCTATCTTTGCACATGGACAAGTTCATCGTGCATGGCAACACCCGACTGCAAGGGACGGTAAAGATCTCCGGGGCAAAGAACGCCTCACTGGCCCTGATGCCGGCCTGCCTGCTGACCAGCGGCACACTTACCCTTACCAACACCCCGAACAACCGCGATCTTGGGACGATGAGTCGCCTGCTCAGCAGCATGGGCGTTGGCATGCATCTGGAGGGTGATGTGCTTGCGCTCGATGCGTCAAACATCACGAGCCATGAAGCCCCCTACGAACACGTCAAGCAGATGCGTGCATCGATCTACGTTCTCGGGCCGCTTATTGCGCGGTATGGTCAGGCACGCGTATCTCTCCCGGGTGGTTGCAACTTTGGCCCACGTCCGGTGGACCTGCATCTGAAAGGTCTTGAGAAACTCGGAGCAACGATAGATCTCAGCGGTGGGTATATCAATGCCTCCTGCCCACGTCTTCAGGGCACGCACTTTCATTTCGACATTTCCAGCGTGGGTGCTTCTGTAAACATCCTTACCGCTGCGGTTCTTGCCAAGGGGCACACGACGCTCACGAATGTGGCTATCGAACCCGAGGTCACCGCCGTTGCCCACATGCTTGTGAAGATGGGCGCAAAGATCGATGGCATCGGAACCACAACACTCGAGATCGATGGGGTTGATGAGCTGCACCCGGTGACCGAGGCAACGATTCCCGACCGCATCGAAGCAGCCACATTCATGCTTGCTGCTGCAATGACGCGGGGCGATGTGACGCTTACCAACGTCGAACCTGCCCATCTTTCAGCTGTTACGCAGAGTATGGAAGAAACCGGCTGCCTGGTAAAGGTTGACGGAAGCACCATGCGTGTGCGCCTTGATGACGTGCCGGAAGCTGTAGACATCACCGCCGCGATCTATCCTGGTTTCCCTACCGATACTCAAGCGCAGTGGGCTGCCTATATGCTCACGGCGAAAGGGGCTTCTCGGATCAAGGACACGATCTATCCGACTCGTTTCGGATACGTGCCGGAGCTTCATCGCCTTGGTGCAAACATCGAAACCGGCGAGGGCTACTGCGTGGTCAAGGGCGGTGCTCACCTGACTGGTGCAACGGTAATGTCAAGCGATCTGCGTGCAAGCGTTAGCCTTGTGATGGCGGGCCTTGTTGCCGACGGGCAGACCGAGATCCTGCGCGTGTATCATCTCGACCGGGGATACGAAGCGCTCGAGCACAAGCTCGGCGCCCTCGGTGCGCATATCGAACGTCGGGCAACGGAGGTTTATTGATGGTGCGGCGTGCGGGAGTCTGCATCGGCGTTCTGTTTCCCCTGATGCTGATTGCCATCACGGCACAACCGTCGGTTAACTCCTCGAACGAGGAGCTCCGCAGACTGCGGTCGTCCATCGAGCAGACGCGAGCGCAGATACGCCAGCTTACCACGAAGGAACGTCAGACCCGGCGCTCTCTGTCGATGTCTCAACGGCAGCGTCAGACGCTGCGCAATCAGATCCTTCAGCTGGAGTTATCGTTACGGAGTCTGCAGGACTCAGTGGCCTCTCTTCAAGCGCTTGTGCAACAGACCCAGAGCTCAATCCGCCGATCAGAACAGCGATGGCAGGAACTCACCCGTTCCATGTTCCACTATCAGCGTCATCACCAGGGACGTGCCGAGGATTCACGACTTCCAGCACTGGTGTATCAGCGAACCACGGAAGCCGTGAGTAGCTTTCGTAACCGTATGACGATGGTTGCCGACTCCCTGCAGAATCGTGCAGCCGAAGTTGGATCGCTCGCGCAGCAACAACAGAATCTGCTTATTGCGAACCAGTCGCGTAGAGTCCAGGTCGACAAGACGATCCGTTCGAATCAGCAGGATCTCGCGCAGGTGGTGCAATCAAAGTCCAAGCTCATGGAGGAGCTTCGAGCAAAGCAGGCCAGCGCTCGACGAATTGCCGGGCTGATTCAGAGTCTCGTCAGGAAAGAGCAGCAGAGGCGACGCAACGAAGCTCGCTCGCGTGCTCCGAGTACGGGTGGAAGAGCAGTGCCGGACCGCACGTCGGTTGATGCTGGCCCCCTTCCGCAGCGTGGGGCATTCTCTCGCAACTCGCTCCCGTGGCCAACATCGTCCCGCACCGTGGCGCAGGGCTATGGCATGTATCGAAATCCGCAGACGGGTACGACCCTTGAAAATCCCGGGATCGACATCCGGTCCACACAGGGATCAGGAGTTGGTGCTGTAGCTCAGGGACGCGTCAGCACGGTGACGTGGCTACCAGGATACGGATCTCTGGTGATCGTTGATCATCAGAATGGCTTCCGGACAGTGTACGCCAACCTTGCCAGTGTGCGCGTGGCAAACGGATCGTCTGTTCAGGCAGGATCGCGAATCGGTACTAGCGGAACAAGCATGGATGGCGACGTGGTCCACTTTGAAGTGTGGAACGGCAGCTCGCGGCTTAATCCACTTTCCTACCTGCGTTAACCGATCGGTCGAGCGCCAGAAATCCTTCGACGTTTTTTGCAGCATCGCCACGACCAACGCGATAATAGGATGCAACAAGCAACCCACAGATGCGGTCGCGATAGGCATATCGTGTTCTGCGGTCCGCAACCTGCATCCAGGCTCGTTGCTGGTATGGACGCTGGAGAAGTCGTATCACCGATGCGGCGCTGCGCGCACTGTCCAACGCAGCCTTGCTGATCAGGCGTGCAAGGCGTTGCTCAACGGACTGTGACGTCACGCGGGCTGAGTCGGGGATGGTGTGATCCACACGCTTGGAGATCTGCTGGTCCAGTGCCGCAACTTTTGAACTGTCAAAGTCGAACACCTGAAACTGCGAGATGTCCTGGGGCTTGACGCGAACCCAGATACGGTCCTTGGTCTGTGAAGAGAAGCCATGGCGGCGCAGATCGTCCAGTATACCCTTCGTAACGTCAAAGCTAAGATTCGTCTCGACGATGGCGAGGGCCGCTCTCATCGCCAGCTGTGCAAGCATATCATCAGTACGATCGAACGTGCGAAGCATTGCCTGACGGATGAACTGGCCCTGATTGTATGATCGTTGATAATCTCCTGTAGCATAGGCCTTGCGGGAGCGCAGCACACGCAGCGTTGACGAGGCGTTATCGCGATATCCCATCAACTCTAAAAGTCCCAAAGCTTGGGAGAATCCAAACTCCACCCAATAGTCAACCTTTGGCACACCGGCGATCTCGGCAATGGCTTTGAAATAGCCGGACTGACCTTTCGCTGTGCGGACATTGGCAATCATGTTAAAGGTCGACGTGTCGGGGAACCCAGCATCAGCAGGGGTTCCACGCGGAATGGAGATGATCTCCACGTAACCGGAATCAAGAAAGAATCGCACGAGATGGTTCGCGTCAGCACGGCCGCCCCCTTCACCCATGCGGGCATCTACGCCCGTCACAAGCATGTTCACCACACGTCCGCCGGGGCTCGGGAAGGAATCGGCGTGCACCTTCACGGTACTGTCGATGAAGCTCATCCGCGAGGTGTCGATTCCCTCAGAGCTAACCTTCGCAGGGGGCTTTGCAGCACCTGAATCGGCAGTGTGCTGTTCGGTCGGTTCTGAGTCCGAAGATGAGCAGCTCACGAGAACAGCGCACGATATCCCCAGAGCGATCAGCAGGCGAGGCACGTGCATCACTTTTCCAGCCCCTTTGCCTCATTCCAAAACGCATCCATCTCCTCAAGAGTCATGTCGCGCAGTTCGCGACCCTCCTGCTGTGCCCGACGTTCGATGTACTGAAAGCGGCTGATGAAGGTATTCGTTGTTCCCTGAAGAGACTCTTCGGCAATGATCCCCTCGTGTCGGGCAGCGTTCACGAGTGCGAAGAGCACGTCGCCAAACTCGCGTGCTGCACCCGGCCTATTGCCGGCGTCGATCTCCTGCTGCATCTCCGCGATTTCTTCATGCACCTTTGCCCATACGTCGCGTCGGTCGTGCCAGTCGAACCCCACATTGGCAGCCTTTTCCTGCACACGCTGTGCGCGCAGGGCAGCGGGAAGCATCTTGGGCACACCATCAAGGATCGATGTGCGACCCTCCTTCATCTTTAGTCGCTCCCAGTTCTGCAGCACGGTGGCCGTGTCATCGGTCTGTTCGTCGCCGAAGATGTGAGGATGCCTGTTCACAAGTTTCGCAAACTCACCCTCGACAACATCACGGAGGTTGAACGCACCTCGCCCTTCAGCGATGACGGCATGCATGACAACATGCAGAAGCAGGTCGCCGAGCTCTTTGCGCAATTCGGTATCGCTTCCCTGCTGGATGGCATCAAGGGTCTCGTAGGCTTCTTCGATCAGAAGATGAGAGATACTCTCATGCGTCTGTTCTCGATCCCATGGACAATCCGCACGCAGGATCCTCACCAACCGAATGAAGGATTCGAGCTGCGAAAGCGTATCGCTCGGATCAGTTGGGAGTGGAACTGGCCGTAGTGGCGGCACGGTGCATCCTGCCGGTGGTGAAAGAATCGGACGGCAAACTTACGGGTCTAGAGCGTCAGGCCAGCGGAGTAACGTACTCCTCATTTCCTTTTGACAGAGCCTGCCTCACCCATCGACCGTTCTCTTCGGCCTTGCGCCGCACAGCCAGACGTTCTGCGTTGCACGGTCCGTGACCATTGATGACCCGCTTGAACTCGTCCCAATCAGGATCACCATACGTCCACTTGCCCGTTTCTGCGTCCTTCTTCAGTTCAGGATCAGGGATCGTTAAACCAAGCTCCCAGATCTTCGGAACGTACTGGTTAAAGAACTGCTGACGCATGTCATCGTTGGTGGCCATCTTGACCTTCCAGCGCATAAGCTTTTCTGTATGCTGGCTGGCAACATCCGGAGGTCCGAAGAAGTGCATAATCGGACGCCACCAACGGTTAAGGGCCTCCTGCAGCATCTCACGCTGCTTCGGCGTACCGGTGGCCAGAGCAACTACATTGTCGTAGCCGTACTTAAGGTGGAATGATTCCTCCTGACAGATGCGCTCGAGCGCGCGGCAATACGGCGCGTAGGATCCCTTCGAATTCGCAACTTGGTTGATGATCGCCGAGGCATCGATGAGCCATGCGATAACGGCAGTATCGGCCCACGTCATCGCCGGATAATTGAAGACGTTCGAGTATTTCGACTTACCGGTAAGCAGATCGTCGATCATCTTTTCACGGGGCTTACCAAGAGTCTCCGCAGCGCTGTAGAGAAGCTGCGCGTGGCCCACCTCGTCCTGAACCTTCGCCATCAATGCAAGCTTGCGCTTGAAGCCCGGAGCTCGCGTGATCCATGTTCCTTCCGGAAGCGCACCGATGATCTCCGAATGTGCGTGCTGTTCGATCATCCGGATCAGCTGACGACGGTACTCGGTCGGCATCCAGTCATGGGGCTCGATCTTTTCGCCCCGTGAAATGCGTGCCTCAAACTCAGCAAGCTTCTGCGGGTCATCTTGAACCTGTTCGCCGGCGGCCGGCGCATCAACGATGGTGATGTTTCCGTACATGGATCGTGTCCTATTGTGGTAGTCTGGCAATGCGAAAATGGTAAAAACCCAGCGGAGTCATCATCGTTGGGTTCGATACGGCATCCTTGTACAGGCTGGTAACCGCAAACTTGAAGAGCTTTCCAGAGCCGGTCTTGACGATGAGCGTCCGATCCGGGCTGCATCGAATAGTGCGCGTTGGGGCATCGTACACGAACATGGTGTTGGTTGGTCCGCCGGACAATGCCGTTGACACAACAGGATTAGCCGTATCATCTGAGCGAAGGACTGTGCCGGCAGGCATGGCCGCAAGACTCTCAAATCGACTGGAAACAACCGCACCGGTGGTGGTTCCCGGACCATTTGTTCCCGAATTGAGCTGCACCGGAATCGAGCGGGTGCGACCGTCCGGATAGATGTACGGCATGCGAACATCCCAATTAGAACTGCCCAAGTCGGCAACCTTCATGCTATCGAGCGAAATGTACAGCCATTTTACCACGCTGTCCGTCTGGACATTGGAGAACGCGAACGTGGTCGTGTCCGTTGGGTCGGGAGGGGGCTCCGTTGTGCTATCCGAACACGATGGCAAAACGACGAGACTCGCAAACAGGGCGGCAACAAAAAGTGTGGTGGTGATTTTCATTGAGTTCGTGAGGCGGTGAAATGGTGGTACATGACGAGATTTCTTATTCGGGTTTAACGCGCACACGATCCAGAACAGCCTTGCCGATCATTGCTCCATGCTCAGCACCGGCGTCACAGCCGCGACGGTAGTGGATACCACCATACAACCGGCTGATCGATGCCTCGCTTGCAGCAGCTCGGAAACTGGCGAATTTTCGCACGCCGTACCCAAATCGTGCCTCTGTGCTGTCAGTGAACGGCAGGTCTCCGAAGTACGACGTGAGAATCTCCGCAGCGGCAGCTGTAATCGTCGAATGACCGCTTGCGTGCTCGGGAAACGGTGGAGTCTGGAGCAAAGGTTCCCACGTCCGGTCAATATGCTGATTGATGTAGGTAATGGGGCGAATCAGATTCCCCCGAAACTTCTCCTGCCAGCATGCCGTAAACCCGTCGAAGAGTCCAAATGCGAGATTGCAGTACACTTCCATGCACGCAACCATCGGCAGTTGCCGGTCAACCATGACCTGCTGCGCGATATTCATCCAATGTCCGCCGGGGGAGATCTGCCGGGAATTGAAGACAAAGTGACCGTGGTAGTTGGTGACCACCGGATTGTCGTTCCAGAAGTTGGCGATCTCGCGCTGTTCCGGTGTGAGGTTCCTCGAAATATCAACTACTTCCTGAGCGGCCTGGAAGAACTTCGAACGCGGGTCGGTGCTAAACCGCACACTTGGGGGAACAGGAAACTCCGATGCCTGCTTTAACACGATTGTACGAACGCGACCACAGTACGGCGAGAGGGGGCGGGCATAGTTCGGCGGCGTGGGGATCCAACAGGAGTCACACCGCGGCCATTCATAATCGGGAAGTCCTTGCGTCCGGTTATAACCGTCGGCCCGGGCGTAGGCGTTGATGGCAGTACCCACGCTAACTCCGTAGCGTTTCGAACGCTCAAAGACGTCGGGAGCAATCTCAGCGGAAAGCTGCGCTAGCTGAACCTTGGCCAGACTGTCAGAGAAATGAATGCGGTACAGAAGCTTGCTGCATGCCACCTGATAGGCGGCAACCATCGATACACGCCAGTCGTACGTCGAATCGGCAGATGGCTGTGGCACGCCGGAAAATCCGTTCAACATTCCGGACATGGACCGATAGCCCTTCGTCTGGTGACGTCCGGCCTCATACCCGGCAAGGTTCGAGTAGGAATGAATGCGTGCCGCTACCGGTGGACCAAAACCGTCCTCCATGATGACGTCGATGATCAGTCTGTTCCAGGTATGCACAATCTCCGCACCGTCGAGAGCGCGTGCATGTGCTAGCGGAGCGGCAAACAGAACTGCCGCGATGATGTAGGGGCGGAGCAGGGACATGAACAAAAATACGGGAATTATCACTTGCCGTCTGGCAGGGCAAACAGACGAGCTGCCGCAGAGTTCCGTGTAGCAATAAGCAGGCGTCTTGGTCCGGATCGAATAATCCCAAGGTCTCGTCCCTCGCCGAACAGCACGAACCCGCTTTCTTTTGACGTCATTGGTTTGAGCACTCCCCTACCCTGATTGCGCAACACAAGCCCCATGCCGCCATCGTATCCGATGACCTCACCATCTGCGGTACGCAGGTTGCCGGCAATGATCACATCGCCGTTGCCATCACCATCGAGGTCATCAACCAGCATTTCCGTGATCGGTGCAACTTGGGCGAGGTCGTTAAAGGGCTGGAAAGCGAACGAACCATTGGAGTTCTTGAGCACACCCGAGGCAAAGGTCTCAACCAGCATCGAGGACATCGACGTTGTGTCTCGCCCGGCAAGAACATCGTCGATGCTGGCCTTTGCGTAGGAATCAAAGGTTGTGAAGGTTCGCGTCATGGTTGGCATGTGCTGGATCATCACCTGACGTCCGCGCAGGGGGACTTCCACTCCCTCAATATCCTTTGTGATGAACTGGTCGAGCGACCCGTTGTCATCAACGTCGGCAGTGCGACACCGAATGGGCCGTCCGGGTTCGGGCACGAACCGACAGTTCAACCCGAGATTACCGAGAAGCAGATCCTGATCACCATCGCGGTCGATGTCCGCAGCACGCACGCATTGCCACCATCCGCGCAGCGCAGCCGGGATGACCGATGATGTGACATTCTCGAATGTTCCCTTGGTGTTCCTCCAGACCGATGGCGTCATCCACTCACCAACCACAACGAGGTCAGGATCCTTGTCTCCGTCGATATCCGCCCACACAGCGGAACTCGTCATACCGATAGTGGATAGACCTTTGGCAATCTGATCTGTTACGTCGCGAAGGACTCCTTTGTCATTGCGGTACAGCACACTACGGGCGCCGGACGGGAACTTGCCGGGTACGATTCGGCCTCCAACGAAGAGATCAACATCGTTATCGTTATCAAAGTCCGCAGCCACTACACAGGAGCCGGCATCGCGGGCATCGGGAAGTGCCGCCGAGCGCATGAACTGCCCCTTGCCATTGTTGAGGTAGAGTCTATCTGCAAGCTCCTCGTCTCCATCAGCAAACTCGGCACCGCCTGTAACCACATATAGATCAAGGTCGCGGTCGTTATCAACGTCAAAGAGCAGCACATCAACGTCCTCGGCAGAGGTCATGTCATCGAGTCCGCAGGACGCAGCTTGGAACGTCCCACCACGTTGCTGAAGGAAACACTGCGTCGGTTGATACTTGGCACCACCGATGATCACGTCCTCCAGACCATCGCGATTCACATCGCCTATCGTCATGCGCGGACCATCCTTGGAATATCGATACGGGAGCAGGCGTTCCCTCTTGAAATCGTCAAAGGCATTCTCTCGATGAACGAATGGGAACACCGAATCGCCGACCTCGTTGAAAAGGGGGCGCACACTGCGCGATACCGACGTGTCCGGTGAGGACTGTGCGCGCTCAAAGAAATCTATCGTTGGCGTACCCATTGGCTGCTGCTCAATGCGGTGATATCTGCCCGGCACCATTGCTCCATGCCACGTGCGCCGGCCATCCGGCCAGTCAATGACAACACTGTCAGCAGATTCACCGACGCCCAAGGCTAGGAGAATTCGCGTATCCGAGGTTGATTGAAAACCTCGAGAACCATAGATCTCGCGCACCACCGTTCGTCCGGACACATGGACCTGGGCTCGAGCTCCGATACCCTGCCGATTGCCGCCGGTTGACAGTTGAAGTCCGACCCAGCGACTGCTCTTATCATCGGCTCCACCGTCACATGTGGTATTGATCAGCAGCGATGCCTCATCATCGGTATTGTTCACAACGAGATCTAGATCGCCGTCATCATCAAGATCTGCATAGGCAGCACCATTGGAAACGTGTGGTCTGTTCACGTCCGTCTCTTCCGATGCAAGACGGAACCGCAGGCCCCCTGTACTCATGAAGAGAAAATTTGGGAGCTTCGATGACGGCATCTTCATTGATGCCTCTTTCAAGCTTGTGATACCGGTGGACCGCAGGTTGTAGGCATAATCCTGATCTCCGATATCCCTCTTGGTGCCATTGGTGACGAACAGGTCTAGCCCACCGTCGAGGTCGAAATCGGCCGCCAATACGCACCAGCTCCAGTCGGTAGCTGATATGCCGGCCAGATGTCCGATCTCAACGAAGTTGCCGTTGCCCCGATTGAGGAAAAAGCAGTTCTGCACGCGCTGAAGACTGTCGAAGAATGGTCCATAGATCGACATGCCCCCAATCTGGGTCTGACGTCGGTAATTCGAGCGCGGGAGCATGTCGAGGGTGACCACATCCAGCATCCCGTCACCGTTGACATCGGCGATGTCGCTTCCCATGGAAGCCCACGACATATACGGCAGCTGTTGTTGCGCCTTGTTGGTGAATGTGCCGTTCTTCTGGTTGATCCAAAGGATGTCTCGCTCCTCAAAATCATTGCTGACAAAGATGTCCGGCCAGCCATCGTCATTCACATCACCGATCGCAGCGGAAAGTCCATAGCCTTTGTCGGACAGTCCACACAAAGACGTAACATCAGCGTATGCGCCGCCACCATCATTGCGGAACAAACGGTCGGCCCTACCAGGATTGAGATAGCCGCTGCGTCGGGGTTCGCCACTATTGACGAAGAACAGATCGAGATCGCCATCACGGTCGTAATCGATCTGGGCCGCATGTGTTGTGTACATGCTGATGGCAAGGGGCGAGGCAGTATCCCGATGAAACCTTCCGGAACCGTTATTCACAAACAGGATGTTGGGATTGTATCGTCGACTGATCAGCACATCTAGCAACCCGTCACCTGTGATATCGGCAACAAGAACTCCTGTATTGATGAGCGTGTCATCAACGACCAGGCCACTTGCTTGCGTGCGATCTTCGAACTGCAAGCGTCCGAGATTGCCGTACATCGCAATGCCGCGATTGGTGCTCGTGAACACGATGTCCTGCCGACCATCGCCATCCAGATCACCGATGCCAACGCCCCCTCCATTGAAGAGATTGAAGTCGGCAAGGATATTCATTGACTCGGTCTCGGTGATGTCGTTGCGAAAGGTCACCCCCGAGTTGGACGACGGCAAGGCCTTGAACAATTGTGCCTGTAGACCATTGGCAGCTGACAGCAGCAGCAATGCGCCGATCGCTATCAATCTTCCGCGTTGCATCACGAGTGATACCGGATGAAGATGATGACGGCTATGATCGAGAACACCGCGTTCGCACTCCAAGCAACGAGCGCGGGAGAGAAGTCGGAATTAACGCCGATTGCCTGACTGATCTTCGTAAAGGCAATGTAGCTTACGGCGATCACCAGAGCTGCTGTGATATTGGCCGCCAAACCGCCTCGACGTCGCACTGAGGCAAATGGCACAGTGATCATCACCACGATGATATTCACAAAGGGAAAGGCCCATTGTCCGGCGAGATCGATCTCCGCTGCGCGGGTCTGCTTGCCCCCTTTCTTCAGCATGTCCAGATACTCCGCCTGCTCTGGAAAGGTCATCTCATCGGTGCTTTGCTGCAGACGCATGATCTGATCGTGGCCGATCGTAAAGGGCACATCAACCGTGTCAAGCTCGACAATGCGAACCGTATCGTCGGTAAAGGTTCGCTGCACAGCGTCGCGCCCGACCCATCTCGAGCGAGATGAATCCCACGACATCCGGTCAATGTCCATTCTCCATCGCAGCCGTGGAGACGTCACCGAACCGAACTCCTCAACCGTCACTCCTGAGCCGATGCGTGCATCTGCATCGTATCGTTCGATACCAATGTTCATTGTGGGCGTTTGACGAAACGCCAAATCACTCATAATGCTGACGCCGAGACTTGATCCGAGATAGCGACGCTCAAGATCGCGCTTCTGCGCTGCTGCCTTGGGAACGATCCATCCGTTGAAGTAGAGCTGGCCGCCACTAATGAAAAGGCTCACGGCAAGGATCGGCAGCAGAATCCGTGCCGCGCTTATGCCACCCGACTTCATCGCTGTGATCTCATTCAGCGTGCTCAAGCGTCCCACTGAAAACAGACCACTCAGCATGAGCGCTATGGGCGTGATGAGTTCAAGGATCTCAGGGATAAAGGCAATGTAGTATCGAACAACAACCTCGGTCGTTGCCTTGTTGTCCAGAAACTCGTCGAGACCATCGATCAGGTCAACGATCACAAAGATCATCGTCAGCGCCAGTAGTGAGAACATGAATGTCAGCACAAACTGCCGGACTACATATCGGTCAAGAGTTCTCACTGCCAGCCCCGTTGTCGAGTCGATGGCACGATGACCATGAATGCATGCACAAGAGTCACCAGCAGCACTGGAGCAAACGTCCCGGCAATGGCAACCATTGCGTACGGTTCTAACAGGTCAAGGAAAAGCCAAGGGGCAATAAGCAAAACACCGACACACGTGAGAAATAGGCCTATCACAGTCCCGGCGGTCATACCAAGAAACGGTCCGAGGCGCATCCATCGCGCAGCACGTCCTGCTCGCGAGGCAATAGCGGCCTGACCGTGGATGCGGATGCTCCTGCCAGTCACAAGGGCAAGGATGATGACGAACAGAACTCCACTAATGGCAACAAAAAAGAGGTTGTTTTCGAGTTGTCTGCGTTCCCGCTCCACGTCATTGATCGCCAAAGTTGGGACCATGACCGATTCGATTCGGTCTGGCATTCGGCGCTTGAGTGATCTCGCAACATCATGGATGTGCTGGTTGGTGACGAACTCACGACGGAAGTGAATGCGGATGACTTCCGGAAGAGCGGCGATCTCGGCCATGCCCTCGGACTCAACGCCAATCTCGGACTGGAAGATGCGCCATACGTTCTGCCGATCGAGGTGGTTGCAGCTGTGGACGTCGGGCCTGCGGTTGAGCATCGACACGAGATCGAATGTCTGCTCCCCAGATACACGTTCACGGAGAACAATGTCGATAGAAAAACCCTCGGACTTTTCGCCAATCTTGAAATCAGCATCCCAGAGCAGAAGAGCACCTAGGCAGCAAGTGGATGCAATTGCCGCAACAAGAATCACGTGGAGCGTCCACAAAGGCAGGCGACGTCGTACAAAGCCCCGTGCCATGATCAGGTGAACCCACATTAGGATGCTCCTCCACGAAATCGACGCAGCATGTTGCGTGCATCGGGCAATACGCGCGAGAAGGCGCTAAGAGGGAGATGCAGATCTCGTTGCACGTGCGCCGTGTAGAGGATACTGACCACTAGTGTGTTTGCAACAAGGCCCAGACCAATCAGATGAGCCTGCCCGGAATATCCAACCAGGAATAGGACGGCAAATGAGGAGATAACTCCTGCAGCACTGTACTTGAGTATGGAGGCGCTTTGTCCGGTGGCAAGGATGATCGAGCCAAGAAGTCCAAATGGCATGATAAGCGCCGAAAGTGTCAACACATCAAAATGTCCCACCGCTGCCGCATACTCAGGCTTCAGGAACGTGATGATGAGGTTACTTGCCCCCAACTCCAGTATCGCAACGATCACAATGATGGGCACAAGCGTAAAGCTCACGGCCTTGGTTACCAGTGTCTGCAGGTCCTGCGTCCGATGCTGCGCATGCATGCGGACTGCAGCCGGATACATGAGTGTGGTGACCGCATCAAAGCCCTGTTCGAAGATCCGATACAAGTTCTTTGCCGGATTGTAAACGCCCACAACGCCCACATCAAAGAATGCAGCGATCACATACACATCTAGCAGACGCGGCGCCGCATTGAGGGCCGTGGCAGCCGCGAGCGGCAGTCCATACCCGAGATAGGTCCGCAGATTCATCTTTCCCAGACGCGAAAACACCAGGTCCTTGCGCGTCATCAGCACAGCCACGAGCGAACTTGCCGCCATACCCGCCAGGTCGATCAACAGAATATCCTCGAACGTTTTCAGCTGCCCGTTGGAGATTGCTAGGATGGTCATTGATGTTCGCACGCCAAACCACACTGCATCGGCAATGAACAGATCACGCATCCGCATATCACGGTACAGAATCTTCAGACAGAACATCCTCGGCAGGGTCAGCAAACAATACAGCGGCAACCACTGTGCAACCAGAGTAAACTCGCGGACGCGAAACAGGTCGGTAAGGGGCTCACTAAGGAGAAACATCAGCCCGGAGGACCCCATGACGACGAGCGTGTGGATGATCATCGCCAGCATGTTGGTGCGCGGCCGATCCTCGACATCAACGCCAAATTGGATCACGCCCGCCAGCGCCGAACCGTCAGAAACCATCATGATCCACGTGTTCAGAGCCACAAGCAGAGTAAAAACGCCGTACACTTCCTTGGGGAGCGCAGCGATCTGCAGAAACTGGACGAAGCCATAGCCGACGTACATCAGCTTGTCCGCCATTGACCACGATATGGCTCCCAAATGGGCCGTAACCTTCATGCGGCAAAGATAGCGCGGCGCTCCGCTCGGTTACGTGCCACTGTGGCGAATGGTCCACGAGAGTTCGGACCCGTCAATCCGCAGACACTGCGCGAGAAGTGTTTCGGCGAAGCGTTGAGATACCTCAACGGGCTCGATGCGGCCTTCGCCCCCTGACCACTCAAGGATAACAGTAGTGCCCGATGTGGCAAGCTCCACGGCACGTGAACTGATCATGCGCACCCTGGCGCGATGGTCGAAGACAAAGACTGTCTCAACCGGGATGTTGCTTGCTGTGGTGCACCGGTCATGGCCTTTGAGCATGCCCTCATCGAGCAGGAGTGTCCTTTCGTGCAACCCCAATAAACGGTGCGTTACCCGCGCCGAAATGGATGTTTCTGTTTTTGCAACATGCCGCTCCAGCATATCATCAAGGAGCCAAAACAGGCCTTGCTCTCCCGCGGGATACTCAGCCTGCTCACGGCCCGCCCACCACATTGTTGAATGGCACGAAACAGATCGCTGAGCATTTCGCGTTGACAGATTCGACGTATACACGGCCGAGCCGGGGTCAACAATGAGTGGTTCACCGTCCACGCGTACAACAACCGAGTTCTGGTCGTTGTGGGCATGCCCACCCTTGCCGAACTGGCCCACCGGACCATTCCGCAGCGCACATTGTATGCGGCCATCACCAATGGTGTAGAGTCCAAAATCCGGCATTGATGGATCGAGAGTGTCACCGGAAGTGGTGAGTCCGAGTCGGGACGACACATCAAAGAGGTACGACATATCCGGAGCGAAGCCGGCGAGCTTCATCGACAACCCGTCATCATTATCACCGATCAATGGCATTCCAAGATCAATGAGCTGACGGCACCGCTCAACGGCCAGCGCCAGACGCCGATGCTGCTCTGACGAAAGAGGCAGCTTTCCATTAGCCCCCTTGCAGATCATCATAGCATGAACAAAGGTGTCGGTAACCTGACGATGATAGCCCGTGCTGCCTTCGTTGGCCATTCCATCGGGCAGGATCTGACGCATGATCTCGCGGCAAAGCTCATGTGTTGCCAACTTCTTCCACCGCTCAACCTTTGGGTGACCGGTGATGTAGCATCCTGCGGCAAGTATGCCGAGCAGATTTGCAGCGTAGTGGGACGTTGAAAGACCGCCACGCGATTCTCTCTGTGCTGCTGTGAGTAGAGCATGATCGATTGCCGCCGCAGCAACAAGACGGTCTCCGTCCGGACTTTCCCATCCGCTACGCCGCGCCCAGTCCCATGCAACCAGCATTGAGTGAAGTCGTATGCCCGTGCCCATGGGAAACTGCCAATGCACACTGGACGATATCGGGTACGAAGTTGTGAACGTCCGGATCTCCCGCTCGAGCAGCTCACACCATGCATCGCGGTTCTCACGGTCGAGATGCGCCGCCAGCGCATAGGCACACCAGTGATGCATGCGGCTGAGCTCATGCACGGATCGCACATCGACCTCGGCGGGGTCATCGGCGCCAACCACCCAACGCCCTACGTTATATGCCTCCACGCGTCCGGAGCGCATGCGTCGTGCAAAGGAAAGCACCGCATTACCGTTCACGGCGAACCATTGTGCCGATGGAAGGGGCACAATATTCGAGCGCACAGAACGGCCTTCCGACAGCGCTGTCGGCATTCGGTTGAGAGCGCGTCGTGTTTCAACGATCTCCCGAAGACGATGAAGCACCTTCCCAACGAGAAAGGGGCGCATCGGTCCGCGCAGGATTCTAAGCGTCCACGAAAGATTCATTGTGGCAATTTACCACCGTAGATTTGAGCCATGTGCGGTATAGCAGGAATCATTGATTCAACTCTGACGTCCGACACCTTGGCCGATCTGGGTTCGCGCATGCTGCGCTCCACGTCGCACCGAGGTCCGGACAACAGCGGAACATTCTGTTCGGCGCCTGTGTGGCTTGGCCATAATCGCCTCAGCATCATCGACCTTTCCGCTGCTTCCCACCAGCCAATGTCGTTTGGTGAGTTAACGATCACCTTCAACGGCGAAGTCTATAACTACGTTGAGCTCCGCAGTGAATTGTCGGCCGCAGGATATCATTTCGACACCACCGGAGACACGGAGGTGGTGCTCAAGGCCTACCACTACTGGGGTGCCGATGCGGTTGAACGCTTTATCGGCATGTGGGCCTTTGCCATCTGGAATGGGGCTGAGCAGTCCCTATTCTGTTCGCGAGACCGCTTTGGTATCAAGCCCTATCATTACAGCTACCGTAACGGCAGCTTTTACTTTGCCTCGGAGATCAAAGCGCTGCGTGGGATGCCCCTTGACCGAGGGGGCATGAATGAGGCGCAGGTAACACGTGGACTCTATCTCGGCTGGATGCACCATTGGGATGAAACCTACTTCACCGACATAAAAGCCCTACCAGCGGCGCACAACGCGCTTCTGAGTAATGGCGAACTGCGCATCTGGCAGTACGCCGAGGTTGACACATCGGTTGATACCTCACTGAGCTTTCAGGATAACGTGCACCGATTTCGAGAAACGTTTATCGATTCCGTCAAGCTCACATCACGCAGAGACGTGCCGATGGGCGTGTGCCTTAGCGGCGGACTTGATTCAACATCGATCGCGGGCGTGTTGGCCTCTTCGACCGCTGAGCACGAGGTCCGAGCTTTTACTGCCTACTACACCGGCCCCGGAACGGTGGACGAGCGGCCGTACATCCGACACCTTCTCGAGCGCTACCCGCAGATCATCTCCAGCGAGATATCGCCCACCGATGAGGATGTGTCCGAGGCGCTGCAGCGTATCGTGCACCTCATGGATGCACCGATGCCATCGTCGTCGTACGTCTCCCAGTACTTTGTCATGGGGCTTGCAGCCAGCCACGGAGTGAAGGTTGTCCTCGATGGGCAGGGCTCCGATGAGATGCTCGGCGGATATATGCACTCGCTCTATCGCGTCATCGCAGAAAAGCTCTCGAGCGGACGCATTCTCGAGGCGCATGCCGAACTCCATGCACACGCACAACGCCAGTCCTATCCTTTGAAGCGTCGTTTGAACGTGCTGGCCAAGGCATTGCTCACGGCAGCGCGGTCCGAACAGTCGCTCTACGAGATTGAGCTCGCCCATACCTATCCGTGGTTGATGCGACAGGAGCCCCGTTCCATTCCGTTGACGCTTTCATCGGTCAGCGGATCTCGGCTGAACGGATTCCTGCATAACCTGCTTCGCGTTACCCTGCTGCCAACTCTGCTGCATACGGAGGACATCAACTCCATGGCCTTCAGTATCGAGTCTCGCGTGCCTTTTCTGGACCATCGGCTTGTTGATCTTTCCTTCAGGATGCCAACGCAACACAAGGTCTATCGCGGTGAGACAAAACGCGTTCTGCGCGCCGCGATGCGTGGGATCGTCCCGGACCAGATCCTCGACCGAAAGGACAAGACCGGCTTCATCACGCCAGGGCATATCAAGTGGCTACGAGGGGCGCTGTCGTATACGCTTGAGGGATCCTGGAAGGACCTTGAGCCATACATTGATCTGCGCCGGCTGGACGCGCTTCTCGATGCCTATCGTCGCGGCGATGATTCGAACGCTTTGCTGATTTGGCGTCTGGCTATGCTTCGCATGTTCATGCGGAATGCCTAGAAATTCCGCCGTCCCTTAGGGGGTTCTCCGGCGCCTGAGAATATTCAGACATTGAAGAAGCTGCTCGCGCTTGCTGTCCGCAACGTCCACCACTTCCTCGTTGCTCAAGACAACACGCATGATCTTGCCACGAACTACCTTTCTGACCTGCTGGATATTGATGTAGTGTGATCGGTGGATCCTCAGGAACATGCTCGGCGGCAGTACCTCGTCATAATCGCCGATCGTCCGCGACATCACAATGTTGCTGCCGGTGTCGAACGATACCACCGTGTAGTTGCCGTCACCCCGCACATGGCAGATCGATTCGATACTTCGGACTTCAAGACCACCGATGTGCGGAAAGGCAATCATGTCCGGGCGATAGGAAGCGCCCGGCTGCCGTAGTTTTTGCACCATCGCTTCCGCACGATGTGAAGCCAGTTGGGCTGACCGTTCAAGCAGATCAACAACAACGTTCGTCGGGGTGGAGCTCGTCACTATCCCAACAACCGAGTCGCTTACAGGAAGTTCTGGGTGGTTTGGCTCGGACTGCCACAGGATCACCGGAGTCGCCGCTATCCCGCAGGCTCGTATCAGAGCCTCCGTTGCAGCCGCTTCTAAGCCAGAAGCGATGATCATTACATCTGGTCCGGCAAGTGCAAGGCGAATTCGTGCCTCATTGGCATCGTGATGCCAGCTCGTGAACTGTACGGCAGCACCAGCCGCTTCCATGATACCATGTTCGAGCTGCTGACTATGCTCTTTCAGCACAACAATTGCGAGTCGCAAAAACATACCATACCTCTAGTCAAAACCTCAGATCGTACATGTCGAAACTATGTCATATTCTGTCATAGTGCCAAATACTTCGTTGTCCACCTCTTTACATCGTAGTTTTCCTGAATGACCGATGTATTTCTTCGACTTGCAGTGATCACCGCAGCCGGAATTGCCTACCGATATCTGCCGGGTGCACTTCCACCGGCGGATATTCGAAGGATCATCTCCTCCATTGTGCTGAACGTCTTTATCCCGTTTCTTACGTTTGCCTTCATCAGTACTGCCCCGGTGAGTTCTGATCTGATCACCGTGCCGATCGTTTCTGTTGCATCTGCACTTCTGGGCTTCGGCGTCGGCTGGCTTGTGTATGCCAAGCTTCTGGCTCGACGTCTGACGGCACCCGCCATTGGCTCGCTGATCCTTGCCTCGGCATGGTGTAATGCGATGTACATGGGACTTCCCATCACGACAGCCGTGGTTGGTGAACATGTTGGTAGAGTACCGATCCTCTTCGACTACCTCGGTATGACGCCTTTGCTCTTCACTGTTGGAGCAGTGATGAGTTCGCACTACGGAACGCGTCAGACCACGGCATCTCTTGGGAAGGGTATCGTGGAAGTCCTGCGCCTGCCGCCGATCATAGCGATCGCTCTGGGAATCGTCGTGAACATCCTCGATGTAACGCCCCCGAGCTGGCTTCTGTCGGCCTGCGAGGGGGCAGGCAAGGTAGTTGCACCATTGATGCTCTTCAGCATTGGTCTGGCACTGCGCCTGCCAACCGGACAATCGATCCTGCTGCTGATACCGTCGGCGCTGATCCGCACGGTACTGGTGCCACTCATTGTGATGCCGCTGGCCGGAGCGATCATCATGGATCGCGATGTGCTGCAGGCGACAATGCTCGAAACTGCCATGCCAACGATGATGCTGACGATGGTGTTTGCCGAACGATTCGGACTCGACGAATCGGTGCTTGCGCAGGCGATACTTGTTTCGACGCTGCTCTCTGTCTTCACGTTACCGCAGGTTCTCGCATGGATACCGTAGAGATTCATATCGCCAGTGGCGACGTTGAGGCCGAACGCCTTATTCGAACCGGACGCACGGGAGTTGTTGCATGGAGAGAAGCACTGGCTGACGGCCCCGTGCGGCCATTTGTTGACGATCTGTTTGCTCTCCGCAGCCGATTTGTTGCAACAGCCTATGGGGCTGCCCAAGGATCATATCAAGCGATGGTTGTGGATCCGTTCGTGGAGCTCACCTCCTTGCCACCACAACGGGCTCATCTTCACTTCGACACGGACCTCTTCTGCTGCGTGAATCTCATGTTTCTCGTCACGCACCTGCGGAAAGTACCGGAGCTCGTCTGGACCACATCGAAAGAGTCGAGCCCCCTATCGCTTCTTGACCGCGTGTTTCTCCATTCATGCTGGCATGCTTACACGCAGGATGACCCACGCATCCTCGAGGGCCTTGTCGAGCAAGCCCCGCCGTCGATGCGTGCCTTTCTGCCGGCTATGCAGACCCACCTTGAACGATTTCCGAGCACCATTTCCGGCATGGGCCGACCGCAGGAGATCATCGATGAGCTGCTTGATCGGGGGATCGACGACGATAGCGCGTTGATATCCGCATTTATGGCGATCGATGAAAACCGCTATGGATGGGGCGATATGCAGATCCGTCGGGAGATCGAATGGACCCGACGTCAGCGGGAGGGCCTGAGCATTACCCGCGACGTAGGTGGATGCACCGTGCGATCGCAGAACCCAGTCTGGCAATGGGATCCCTCACGTCGGATCATCATCGGCGTAGACGGTTCATCATGATGTGGTTAGGACAGGTGATAACTTTGCGAATGCGCTCTCTACTTGGTTCCCTCCTGCGGATGATACTCAGACTGTACCCCATGGAACGGGGGAAGTACTGGATCCTCGTCAACATCTACCTTCCCCTGCTTGCTCCAAAGGCCGGCAAGGCTACGGTTACCACGCTGCGGCATGGACTGCGCATGAAGATCGACCCAAGCGAATACCTTCAGGCGCACCTGTACCTGTTCGGTTCATACGAGCTGCCTACGATCCGACATATCCGATCGTTTCTCACCCCGGGTGCTGTATGCGTCGATGTTGGTGCGCAGATGGGATATCTCTCCCTGGCAATGGCCACCAGTGCAGGACGAACTACAGCCGTGCACGCCTTTGAACCGGAAGACATGAATGCTGCCCGCTTTCAGGAGAACATGGCGCTGAACAGTATCTCGAACGTTACGCTTCATCGCGAAGCGGTCTCCAACATCGAAGGAACATTGCATCTGTTTCTTTCCAAGACTGCGAATGCAGGAACACACAGCACCGTGTACAACGAGCGCAATGTGACGGAGGAATCCATACAGATCCCTGCCACAACACTCGACGCGTTTGTGCGCACGTGGTCCATTGAGCGAGTTGACCTTATCAAGGTCGATGTTGAGGGTGCCGAGTTCGAGGTTCTGCAAGGGGCTGACCACGTTCTCCGGACGTTTCGTCCACGTGTTATCCTGGAGCTGTCCGACGTTCTTCAGGCCGACCGTGGTATGAGTAGCCGTCAGATCAAAGAGTTCATGGTCGAGCGCGGGTATGCACCATTCACCATCGCCGATGATGGGGCGGCCGTTCCATCGGCATTGGATGCCCCACATGTGAACGACAATGTTGTCTTCATCCCGACCGAAGGCGAATAAGTCACCATGAAGGTGCGTCTGCTTGCCCCCTTCCCACCGCCCTTTGGCGGCGTTGCGCTGCACGGTATCCGGCTTCTCGAAGGTCTGCGCCAACTCGGCATGCAGGCCACCGGTATCTCGCAGGGCGGTGTACCTGCTGGTGTGGATGGAGTTGGACGATTGGGACTCGGATTCTTCTTCAGCCGAACGCTTGTTCACTACCATACCGATGAAGGAAACCATCGCTGGATGCGATTGCTCTCCTTCTACTGGTGGCTGACACGAACGCCGTACGTGGTGACGGTGCATTCCTTTCGCGACCGTCCGGAATTCACCAGCGCACGTGTCCGCAGGTCACTGGCTCGGGCCTACCGACGCGCAAAGGCCGTCATCTGCATCAGCGATGCCGTGGTGCGGGACCTCGATGCCCGCATCGGCGTGCGGCACAAGCTCACGCGCACCATCCCGTCAACACTTCCTGTTAGCCAATGGGAACATCGCTCACCAATGAGCACCCTCGTACCGGATGAGTGGAAGGGGGCTCCTGTTCGCCTCCTCGCAAATGCCGGACGTATCGTAACGTACGAAGGGAAGGACCTGTACGGAATCGACGTGCTTGTAGACGCAATGTCGCTGATCACCGAAACCGACGTGCGCCTTTGCATTGCGATCGGCGATGTTGTCGACCGTTCGCGCTGGGCACCGATCGAGCAACGAATAATGGCCGATCAGAGGATCACTGTCATTCGGAATCTCAATGGCCCCCTTGCTCCGATGGTAGCACACGCCCACGTCATTATCCGCCCAACACGAACCGAGGGCGGCCCTTCCCTAACACTTTCCGAGTCTCTCGAACTCGGCCGCTGGTCCATCGGCTCAGACTCCGTCCCACGCCCCGATGGAACCGTCCTCTTTCGCAACGAGGATCCTGCAGATCTTGCCCGCGCGCTCGGCCAATGTATCGGCGATGTGCGCAAGGGCCTCATGCCCCCTGTCCGCCAAATCAATTCCGACGCCGTGCAGAAGATCGTGAATCTGTATCAGCGAGTGACAAGTGACAAGTGACAAGTGACGAGTGACGAGTGACGAGTGACAAGTGACGAGTGACAAGTGACGAGTGACGAGTGACGAGTGACGAGTGACGAGTGACAAGTGACAAGTGACGAGTGACAAGTGACAAGTGACGAAGCGTCCCCCACGCGAAGCGTCCCCCACGCGAAGCGTCCCCCACGCCGAAGGCGTATCACACGCGAAGCGTCCCTACCAACACCGGCCTTGACGGAGCGGCGTCGCCATGAAAAGGGGCGACGTTGAACATCACGCCATAGATGCCATCCGGGACGGCATCGGGAACAAAGATCAACTCTGTTATGGTGCAGTCCGGACGCGGATCATGCGGCCACTGCCAGAAGCGGTGATGGGCAACGAGTGCGCCGGCATCTTCTTCGCGGTCAACCGATGGTAGGTCTACCATCAGATGTCGGATGCCGCGCTCAACGATCAGATCCATCGCATCGATGTGGATGTAGGGAGGGTTGTTGGCCGACCATTGACGGGTGCGCTTCGACGGGTCGTTCGGGAGCGTGCGAAGGATCAAGGTCGTTGTCGATGCGTGCTGCCATGCTCTTTCGAGAGCGGTTCGGGATACGACAAGATCGCCCCCTGACAGGGCAAGTTCCACGCTGACGAGAGTCGCAGAGTCGACCAGATCGCGCATGCACTCGTCAACGGTGTAGCCACGTCCGGCAATGTGACCGACGCATTCGGTGTGTGTTCCGTTGCCGTGAGGAGCAAGCGTCACGACATCGCATCGAACAGGTCCGCCTTCTTCAATGCTACCCACGAAAGCCCCGACGCGAAAGGGCTCGAAGCGTGCGCGGGGTAGAGAAAAGGCATTCAGCGAATCATCCGGAGTGATCGGCAAGGATATGTCGATAGCGTGATCGAGATCATATGTCCGACCATCGATCACGAGGTGACGTGTTGATGTTTGCGATAACATTCCGACAAATTACGCGGGTGAATGTCACGTTTCGACGGCCCCGTGCATCATGGACTGTAAAGCCAAGATATTGCGTAGTTTACTTGAACTTCGACAATCACTTGGGCGCAGTATTCAACCCACGTGTATACGGAAGAGGTACCATATGTCTCGCACCCTCAATAAAGTGATGCTCATCGGGAACGTAGGAAAGGATCCCGATGTCAACTTCACGCCCAGCGGCGTCAAAGTCGCGCAGTTCCGCATGGCAACATCCGAAACCTGGAAGGACAAGGACGGGGCCGTTCAGGAACACACGGACTGGCACACTGTGATCGCATGGAGGGGTCTGGCTGATGTTGTGGAACGCCTCGTGCGGCGGGGCACACGACTTTATGTTGAGGGCAAGATCCAGTCGCGTTCGTTCGATGATCGGGACGGCAACAAAAGGTATGTGACGGAGATCGTTGCCGAGAATCTGTTGCTGCTTGATGCCAAGCGCCCTGAACAATCTGCGAGCCACTCCGAGACTGAAAACAACAATGGTACGTCAACGGCCGGCGGTGACGAGATCCCCTTTTAACAGCTTGGAGAATTCGGTTTGGACGTTGCGCGTAGCACGGAGATTCGTGTCGGGATCGTAAGCATTCTGTCGATCGCCCTTCTGATCGGCGGCATCATGCTTGGCAAAGGGGTCAGCTTCGACCCAAGCAGAAAGCAGATCACCATTCGCGCCGAGTCCTCCGGCGGCGTCGAAAGCGGCAGCCCTATCGTGGTCAACGGCGTCAAGCGTGGCCAGGTCACCGCAGTAGTGAACCAGAACGGTACCGTGCTGATCTCAGCCGAAATCGACGACGTCTCGGATCTGCACGCCGATGCCAAGGCGCGCGTGATGATCCTCGAGATCACCGGCGGAAAGAAGATCGAGATCATTCCAGGTACGCCCGGTACGTCGTTCGATGCGAGCAAGGAAATTCCCGGTACCATCTCGGCCGATCTCAGTCAGCTGGTTGCCACGCTCGGAGATGTCAGCGGCAATGCGGTGAGTATTGTTCGTCGACTCGATTCGCTCAGCGGAACGCTCACTGAGTTGACCCGCGACGGACAGCTCGTTAGTGACGTCAAGACCATCTCTTCGGAAGGGGCGGTCTTTGTCAAAGATCTGCGCTCATGGTTCGCCGCCAACAAGGATCCGCTCGGGCAGTCTATCCGCGACCTTCGGGCGATCGCCTCGCAGCTTCGCACGAGCATCGACCGAAACGAGCCCAAGGTGTCTCGACTCATCGACCGTTTGGATGCGACGCTGACATCGATCGACGGCACCCTGGTCCGTGCAGACAAGGCTCTGGGCGGAGCTGACACGCTCGTTCGCCGCCTTGATTCGGTCATCGTTGAGTTTCGGGCCAGCAAGGGGCTCATCAACTCCATGATCTATGATGTGCAGTTCGCAGAAAGATTCGACAGCACGCTCTACTGGATCCGCGCCATTCTGCAGGACGCCCGCAATAAAGGTGTCAACGTCAACGTCGGCCTCGGACATGAGTGAACATGCCAGATCGCCATTTCGCCGGTTCAGCCCCCTGCTGCTTGCTTGTCTGCTGCTGACAAGCTGTAAGGGGCCGAAGTACCTCAATCAGGACTTCGATCTGCGGGATGATGGTGAGCGCACGACGGAGCTTCGATTTACCGCAACACGGCATATTGATTCGATCGCAGACGTCAAGACCATCCGTGCGGATGTCTGGAAGCTTGAGCACTATGCCTACCCGGACTCGATCCGCATGTTCGTTCGCGTGATCGACACAACGGGCTTCGTTGTCACCCACATGGCCGCCCCATACAAGAAGGAAGGCGCTCCCGATTACTTTCCTTCCCTGGTCGAACACCTCGGCTCACGTCGGCGCGTCAAAGACTCGGCCGTCAGAAACTACACCGTCCGTGAGATCGGCGAGCTTGACTCGATCCCGGCCAACATTGCATTGGCCATCGACAATTCGGGTTCGATGAAGGGGGCCAAGCCAACGCTGGATATGGGCACGGGGTTGTTCATCGGAATGAAGCGCGAGGTAGATAAGATCTCACTTACGGCGTATCACAAGGTGATCACGACGGTGTTTCCGCTCACGGCGGACTCGGCATTGATGATGCGCGAGCTCTCCGAATACGTCAAGCGTCCGATCGGACTCTTCACATCGACCTATGACGGGATCATGACATCGCTTAAGACGCTCAATGATGTTCCCGTTGATCAGCCGAAGGTGTGTGTTGTCTTTGCCGATGGTGACGAGAACACGTCCAACACCAAGGTGGCCGAGATCTATGAATACGCCACCAAACACAACATCTCCATCTACTGCGTGGGGTTTGGCTTTGCAAAGGATGAGCCCCTTCAGGACCTATCACTTTACACCGGCGGCAAGTACTACCGGGCCTATACCAAGCGCGATCTGCTGGCGATCTTTCAGGACATCTGGAACAGCCTGCGCAACTACTACCTCGTCACCTATCGGCCACCGCAGTTCGAAGGCCTGCACACGGCAGATCTGACAGTGCGCATTCCCGGACGCGACACGCTCATTGCAAGGGGCGTGTACGACAAGACGCCGCTCAATCCTATGATCGACTCGTCGGAGTTTTCGAAGCGTATTCTGTTTGCGTTCGACGAGAGCATCATCGACACATCATCGTATCCGATCCTCGACGAGCTGGCCGATGCCTTGCAGCGGTTCGACAACGTAGTTCTCGAGATCCAGGGTCACGCCTCCCGCAACGGCGTCGACGATAACCGCGCAGAGTACAATCAGAAACTGTCGGAGCGGCGGGCCGAGTCCGTCAAAGACGCACTGGTGACTCGCGGCATCGATGCCACGAGACTTCGTACTCGGGGCTTCGGTTTCCTTATGCCACTGGTTCCTAACGATACACCGATAAATCAGGCACTGAACCGCCGAACGGTATTTAAGATCCTGCGTAAGTGAGCGCGATGGCACGGGCAACATTTTGCCCATCCAGTGCGGCGCTCACAATGCCCCCTGCATACCCTGCCCCTTCGCCGCACGGATAGAGTCGGCTCACTCCAACGTGCTCGTACGTTTCGCGGTGGCGTGGAATCCGCACCGGCGAGGACGTGCGTGATTCAACGGCAACCATGACGGCCTCGTTTGTGAGGTAGCCCGGCATCATGCTGCCGAACTGCCGGATACCGTTGCGCAACCGTGCATCGATAGCCGCCGGCAGAACATCGGACATGTCGGCCGAGACGTGTCCGGGGATATAGGATGTCTTTGGGATCTGCGTCGAGACTCGTCCATCGAGATAGTCCATGAGCCTCTGTGCGGGCGCCTTCTGTGACCCTGTGCCGTTGGCGGCAAATGCACTTCGCTCGGTGTGTGCTTGGAACTCAAGGGCGCCGAAGATACCGTCATAGCCACTCTGCTTCCAGTCATCGGGCTCTACGGCCACAACGGTCCCGGAGTTGGCAAATGGCGAGTCACGGCGTGACATAGACATGCCGTTGACGACGATCTCGCCGGGCGCCGTTGCTGCCGGCACGATCAGTCCGCCCGGACACATGCAGAACGAGAAGACGCCCCGCTGGTCGGACTGGCACACAAGCGAGTATGAAGAGGCCGGCAGATTGGGATCGCGCGGTGTCTGATGATATCTGATTCCGTCGATGAGTTCCTGCGGGTGCTCAATGCGCACACCGAGCGCAAACGGTTTAGCCTCGATCTCCACGCCCCGGCGGGCGCAGAGCGCGAATACATCTCGGGCGCTGTGACCTGTTGCCAGAATCACCGCATCACCGACAAACTCCATGCCATCGGATGTTACAACACCTCTTGCCCTACGACCGTTGCCATTGGCCGTGATGACGAGGTCCGTTACGTGCGCACCGAAGTGCACCTCTCCACCGTGATTCTCGATCGTATGTCGGATGTTCTGCACCACCTGCCAGAGCTTGTTCGATCCGATGTGCGGATGAGCGTCGATCAAGATGTCAGACGTAGCCCCATGCTCGACCAGCAGCTGCAGCACCGTTTCGATGCTTCCACGTTTGTGTGAACGGGTATAGAGCTTGCCGTCCGAGTACGTTCCGGCGCCCCCTTCACCAAAGCAGTAGTTCGAATGCGGATCCACCACCCCATCCTGCTGAATGGCCCGCAGATCACGTCGCCGGGCCCGCACGTCCTTTCCGCGATCGAGCACCACCGGCGTGATGCCGTGAAGCAGCAGCTCCAGGGCGGCAAAGTAGCCGGCCGGGCCGGCGCCGACGATGATGACGCGGCGCGCCGGGTTGGCCTGACGCAGCATATCGGATACGCGGCGTTCGGCAGGGGGCTCATGGCCCACAAAAACGTCGGCCACGATCCGAATCCGTGGCTGCCGCGAACGGGCGTCGATCGAACGACGTACCACCTTGACGTTGACGTCGGCACGGGCAGGTGAGATTCCGGCCTGACCCATGGCGTGGCGACGCAGCTCTGCCGCATCGGCCGCCTCGGCGGGGGTAAGGACCATGTCAATTCGTTGCGTCACGCAGCAAAAGTACGGCCGTAACTTGCAGCCATGGATCTCTACGAACGCATCTACGACATCGTGCGTGCGATACCTGCCGGCAAGGTCACCACGTACGGACACATTGCCGAGGCGATCGGCTCGCGTGGCGGTGCCCGCCTGGTGGGATGGGCACTTAATGCCGTTGCCCTGTCGGACCGGGTCGACATTCCCTGTCACCGCGTCGTTAACCGCCTGGGAGAACTCTCCGGCAGGATGCATTTCGAGACACCATTTGTGATGCGCGAGCGTCTGGAGGCCGAAAACGTCGGCTTTCGTGGCGAAGCGGTGGACCTTTCACGGCATTTATGGATACCACCGATGGCTGGCTGACCGTATCTTTGCGGTCCTTTCTCCAACCATCCGAAAAGTATCCATGCGAATCGCGGCAACCCTCGTATTTGCCATTGCCATCGGCCTGATGATGACGGCCTGTGACTCGGGCGAGGTCAAACTCAGCACCATGAAGGACTCAACGAGTTACGCCATGGGTGCACAGGTCGGTAAGTCGATCGGCGAAAGCAAGTTCGACGTCGACCCCGAGATCATCGCCAAGGCCGTCGTTGATGCACTGAACGGCTCATCCGCCATGCCGGATTCGGTGATCTCCCAGCTGATGTTCAAGCTCCAACAGCAACGTCGCGAGCAGCAGCTCGTAGAAGACGAGGCAAAGGCGAAGGGGACGATCAAGGCAGGCAAGGACTTCCTTGAGGCCAACAAATCGAAGCCGGGCGTCATCACTACAGCCAGCGGTTTGCAGTACAAGGTGCTGAAGGCCGGCAGCGGTCCGAAGCCTCAGTCCTCGTCAACGGTTCGTATTCATTACACGGGCACACTCATCGACGGAACGGAGTTCGATAGCAGCATCAAGCGTGGTCAGCCGGCTGAGTTTCCCGTTGGCGGCGTGATCCCCGGTTTTGCCGAAGCACTTTCGCTTATGACCGTCGGATCAAAGCACATGGTCTATATCCCGCATGAGATCGGCTACGGTCTGCAACAGGCCGGAACGATCCCTGCGGGCTCAGTTCTGGTCTTTGAGATCGAGCTGCTGGCGATCAAGTAAGTCTGAACCCAATCATTTCCCCCAGTATTCACACAACACCATCATGAAGACACGCACTTTTACGGCACTGGCCTTCGGCGCAGTGCTTGCCATGACGGCCGCCACGGCAGCTCCTGTGTCGAGCGGTTCTGCACCAAGCCCCCTTGCCATCACTTCATCATCGGAACAAAAGACCATGAATTCAAAGATCGATTCGACCAGCTATGCCATCGGACTTCAAATGGGCAAGTCCTTGGTTGAGCAAGGCATCGACTTCAACATCGACGATCTTTCAGCCGGCATTCGTGACTTCAAGGCCGGTACGCCAAAGTTCACACCCGAGCAGATCCAATCGATTCTGATGGCCCTGCAAGAGGCGAACATGAAGCGCTTCCAGGCAGAGCAAGCCAAGGCCGGTGAAGAGAACGGCAAGAAGGGCGAAGCCTTCCTTGCCGAAAACAAGAAGGATCCAGCCGTCAAGGTCACCGCAAGCGGCCTGCAGTACAAGGTCGTCAAAGAAGGCACCGGCAACAAGCCAACGAAGGCCAACACTGTAAAGGTCCACTACACGGGCAAGCTCATCGACGGTACGGTATTCGACAGCTCGGTTGAAAGGGGCGAACCAGTGGAATTCCCTCTGGCAAACGTGGTCGCCGGTTGGACCGAAGGCGTCCAGCTCATGCCCGTCGGCTCAAAGTACATGCTGTACATCCCATCGAACCTCGCCTATGGCGCCAACGGGGCCGGCCAGACGATCGGTCCAAATTCCACGCTGATCTTCGAAGTGGAACTCCTCGAGATCGTCAAGTAACACTGCCCAGCATAGCATCTCAAGCGTCGGCACACCATGCGTGGGCCGACGCTTTTTTGTTTCCGTCGTCGCCCCGGCGAAGGCCGGGGCCCATGCGTCATCCCCGCGAAAGCGGGGATCCATGCGTCATCCCTGCGAAAGCGGGGCCCATGCCAAAAGACGATATGCAAAGCTGGATCCCGGCCTCCGCCGGGATGACGGGTGCCTCCGTAATCCGTAATCCGTCCTCCGTAATCCGTAATCCGTAATCCGTCCTCCGTAATCCGTAATCCGTAATCCGTCCTCCGTAACTTTGCCCTATGTCTTCCCTTCCCATCTACGGCCTTGTTGGCCTGCCCCTTGCCGCTGTCATCCTTGTTGCCTATCAGGCAGCCACCGGCGACGTTTCGATGTTCAATGTGATCATGTGTCTTGTTGGCGTGGTGCTGACCGAGTTCGGCATCACGTTCGCCTACCATCGCATGGTGGTGCACAAGGCCTTTGAAGCCCATCCGGTGATCAAGGCCATCACGCTGGCCTTCGGTTCGATGGCGTTCCAGGGTCCGGTACTGCACTGGGCAAGCGTCCACACCAAGCACCACGCCCACAGCGACCAGGAAGGGGACCCGCATTCGCCCACGATCGGCGGGTTCATCCATGCTCACTTCGAGTGGCTTCTGGAGATGAACAGCAAAGAGCTTGATACCGTTGTTGAGAAATGGGGCACACGCTACAAGAAAGACCCTATGCTGGTGTGGTTCACCTCGACGTTTCTGTTCTGGGCACTGCTGAGTCTCATCATTCCGGCGGTCCTCGGATACATGGTAGGGGGCTGGCACGGCGCATGGACAGGTTTCCTCTGGGGCGGCCTTGTGCGCATCTTCATCTCATCGCACGTCACATGGAGTGTGAACTCCGTGTGCCACTTCTTCGGTAGCCGCACCTACACTACCACGGACATGAGTCGGAACAATCCCATTGTTGGACTCCTTGCTCTCGGCGAAGGCTGGCACAACAACCACCATGCCTTCCCATCGTCGGCCGTTCATGGTCTGGCCTGGTGGCAGATCGACCCAACGGGCTTTATGATCCGCCTGTTTGAGCGCATTGGCCTTGTGAGTAAGGTGACCCGTATTCCTGAATCGCTTATGCAGAAGCGTCGCATCGACAGTCAGCACACGGCCTTGAACGTTCAGACGCTTGCCCTGACGGAAGAGGAAGAGGTTCTCGAAGAAGCGTGACACTATTCTCGGCCTCTCAGCTTTCGAAGTCGTACTTCGAAAAGACCCTCTTCGAGAACATTTCCTTCGGCATGCAGGACGGAGAACGCGTCGGCATCATCGGTCGCAATGGGGCCGGTAAGACGTCGCTCCTGCGCATCATTGCCGGCATTGACGAACCGGATGCCGGAGAGATCGCCTTCAATCGCGAAGCACGCTTTGAGTATCTCGCCCAGCTGCCCACCTTCGAGGTTGATGATCTGGCGCTAACCACCGTGATGAACGCCTATGACCAGCAGCATGGTCATCTCGAAGACTGGCAACTCGAAACACGGGCACGTCAGACGCTCGGAAGGCTGGGTATCCATGAGCCCCTTCGCAGCGTTCATGCGATGTCCGGCGGACAACGCAAGCGCGTGGCGATCGCCCGAGCCTTGATCGCCGAGCCGGACCTGCTGATCCTTGACGAACCAACGAACCACCTCGACGCGGCAAGCGTGCAGTGGCTGCAGGACACGTTGCAGAACTCCCCTCGCGCCCTGCTGCTGGTGACGCACGACCGGTACTTTCTCGACGCCGTGTGCAACCGCATCGTGGAGATCGACGAGCATCGACTCTTCTCCTACGAAGGCTCGTACGAGAAGTACCTCGAGCGCAAAGAGTCAATGATCGCCGTGGCCGATGCCACTGCCGCCCATCAGCGCAACAAGCTCCGCACCGAGCTTGCATGGTTGCAGAAGGGGGCAAAGGCACGTCGCACAAAGCAGCAGAGCCGCATCGACTGGATCGAGAAGATGCAGCAGGAGCAGCGCACCGAAAGCACCGAGTTCCGCGATATCGACATCGAGGTTGGCGGGAAGTTCCTCGGCGGCAAGATCATCGATGCGATTGACGTATCCGTTGAATCGCTCGTAACGAACTTTACGTATCGTGCGGCGCCCCTTGACCGGATTGGAATCATTGGTCCGAATGGGGCTGGCAAGACAACACTCCTGAATGCTCTTGCCGGACGTCGCAGCACTACAAAGGGTCACGTGACCATTGGCGACACGGTGAACCTCGGTTTCTTTGAGCAAGAGATCCGCGACCTCAGTGAGAACGAAACGGTGCTGTCCAACGTGCGCGCCATCGCCGAGTACATCGACGTTGGCGTTGGCCGCGAGCGGTACATCACCGCCAAGGAACTGTGCGACCGGTTCGGCTTTTCGCCCAAGCAGCAGCATGCCTTCGTCCATACGTTGTCAGGGGGCGAGCGCCGCCGTCTTGGCCTGCTGCGCATTCTGATGCGCAACCCCAATGTGCTGTTTCTGGACGAGCCAACGAACGACTTCGATCTCGTTACGCTGTCGGCCCTCGAGGAATATCTCGCGTACTTCAAAGGTGTGCTGCTCATCGTCTCGCACGACCGGGCATTTCTCGACAAGACCGTGACCACCATCTGGGCTTTTGAAGAGGGCGGGCGCATTAAGGAGTATCCCGGCAATTACTCGGCCTATCTCGAAAAGCTCGAGGCAAAGTCCGCCTCCGCCGAACGGGAGGCAAAGTCCAAAGCAGCCGATGCAAAGGCCGATGCAAAGCCCCCTGCCAAGCAGAAGCTTACCTTCAAGGAGCAGAAGGAACTCCAGGCTCTGGAACGCTCGATTCCCCAAACAGAAGCCAAAATCTCAGCGATCGAAGTTCGCATGGCCTCAGGTGAGGGCTCATACTCGGATCACCACACATGGGCCGCCGAGCATGCAGCGCTAACAGAGGAACTTGACAGTCTCACGCTCCGCTGGTTGGAGCTGAGCGAACGGGTGTGAGTACAAGATCGACCTCAGCACGCAGGCCTAACAGGCAACATGTAGTTGCTCGGGCGGATACGGTGCAGGCTCCATACCATCGGCAAGCTCGTCCTGCGTGCGTGTCTGCAACGCCCCATCGGGGTCGTTGGCAAGCGTGTGCATGCGCGTGGGCGGGGCCATTCCGACTAATGAGGAAGATAGAACCAACGTCTTTTCTTCATACGACTTCCAAGATTCTCGCTTTGCAGAAGTAGGTAATCGTCATAGGTAAGGGGAGTATTCCTGGCGTAACCGACGATGTGCGATTGAAAGGGCTTGGCCGTGTCCGCAACAACCCGATACAGACTATTACCCGTAGCGAGACCATTGGAGAAGAGACGTTCCAATTGCACATCACCTCTTCGCCACAAGGGGATCGAGGTAATCAATACTGCTTGCGTGTCGTTCCGGCTATTTCTGGAGCGCTTCATATCACCCATTTCCGTTACAATCAGAATCGATGTCCGAGCGGGAACAAGAACGAACTGAGCGACCATACTTTCTTCGTACTGAGGCCATACACGGTTTAGTTCGAGTATCTCGGGAATTGGGATTGCTTTGCTCCACGTCAGGTCGATACCCAGCGAACCAGGGTCTGACACCAGTCGATATTTACCTGCGGCGTTCGCACCCCGTCGCATAAAACTCGGGAGCATAGCATACTCTTGGTTTGATTGATTGCGCACAACCAGTTCTGCGTAAAGAGCTCCATCACGCCAAAGAAACCGAGCATCCAGATCAACCGAATCGATGCTCTCGAACGCTTGTGTGGCGACTGCCGCGCTATCGACACTCTCGCCAGCAGTGTTGTATTCGCCGCTGTACGGTCGGTCACTTCTTTTGCTACACCCTTGCGCGCCGAGGATCGCGCATACTCCGCACGTGAGCAGCAGAGCACCTTGTATCATGGATCTCATGGTGATTGGGCCTCGCGTTCCGCACGTTTGATAGCCTTCTGGACGGCAGGGTCACTCTCCCGAGCACTTGCCGCCTTGCCTACTCTGCATAGCAGAATGAATCGTGCATGTGCAAACAACTCGTGCGCAGCCGTTACTCCCTTTGACTGCTTCGACTCACCTGATGCACGGATCACAACCTGAATGTTTCCAGTCGTTGAGAACGGTACTCCGTCGGATAGTCCCGATGACTTCTGATCTGATCGGGGCGCCAACGTCAGTCCGTTGATACGCTCACCGGGTCGATCGAAGTCGGAGAAATGAGCACTGATGCGGTCTCCCGACTTGTCTAATGCCGTGACCTCGTCCGACACTGCTACGTCGATAGTATTGTCATTCTCAGCGAGCCTACTAAGGACGGATATGTTGCTGTTGACGTCTTGGCCCTGAGCCCCCTCTTTGATCCGGCCGACATCAAGGATACCATCATTGAAGACGACGAAATCTCTGAACTTCTCCGGTACAGAGTTCCTTACGGCTTCCTGAGCCTTGGCATCGACAGCCTGAACCCACTTGCCGCCGTCGTCTAGTAGACTGATCGGCTGATTCCCCGCATACTGATACGGCTGCAGGGGCAGGTACTTTGACCACAGCGGATCGGTACTCAGGAAGCGGCCGTAGAGCGGTTCGTACATCCTTACTCCATAATACCCCAAGTCACTCTCATTATCTGTCTCACGTCCAATATAGCTAGTGCGCGCATCTGCGCCGCTGGAGGTGAGTTCGTCACCGAAGGCCGTCTAGGAGCGTGATTCGATCACGCGTGCTGCGTTATCGAGTGTGATGAGCGCAGAGCCGAGGTGGCTACGTTGATTACCGTGGACGGCCATCTTCAAACACGAGGTGCAGAATTCCGACGGTGTCTGGTCTTGTAAAATCACCGATGACGATGGGGAAATCGTAGCGGTCCGGTGGCGTGCCGTAGCCATACTGGTAAGAACTGACAAACAACTTTTGGTACTCAGTGTACCCAAATCCTCCGAAGTAACGACCATTGACGTGCAGCTTCGGTGCAAGCTTTATGGACTTACTATCTCTTGTTGTTGAATCGATGACACAGAGAAGAAATGTTCCATCATAGTTCTGCAGCGTCTGATGATAGAATGTCCCAACGCGCCATGGACGCTCAATCCACGCTTCCTTTATGTGAAGTTCCGTAGAGTCGTTGATGTAGTGATCTGGATTCAATACCTTGTACCGAAAAAGGTAGACACCACGTTCCCTTGATTCACGTATCGACTCGCTCGGACCGTACTTGTCCAGAATCGTGAACGCATACGGAGACATGAAAAGAAGGTAAATCAGGCCGGCACATGCGACCAGGATTGCACCCGCAATTAATAGCGACCTCACTTATCCTCCTTCCTTTCTGGATCGTTGCGTTCAGGCGAGATGACTCGCGAATCAACATTCTGCGACTCGGGCATAGCGTTAATCTGCTTAAACGCCACATTGGGGACTGGCGACAGACCTCTGACAGGGCTCCCAAACAGACTGCCTAACACCGGTAGTTTACCCGCAGCCTCGAGCGCATCATGCACAACGGTGATGCAACTCGCTCCCGCAAGTAGATAGTTGCTCTTTACTTGCTTCTCAGCGGCCGCTCCGGCCTTCTTGTCATCTTCCGCGGACGTTGGAATCAGAAGAGCATTATCGTATCTGCCTTGAAGCTGTCCCGGATCTCTCGCAGACATCTGAAAGTCGGACAGAGTCTTAAAGCTCTCCAGATCACCACCCGCTTGTGGATCCTTCGACGCCCCAAACGCCACATACTCTCCCCCATTCTTCGAGTACAGCTTCCATCCTTTGTCATCCCCGCCAATGAGCACCGCCGAATGACCAGCGCCATGTGCCCCCTCCCAGTCCTGCAACACGATGATCGAGTCTCCATTCCTATCCAGCGCCATCACCGGCTCATTCCCCGCATACTGATACGGCTGCAGCGGCAGGTATTCCCCCCACAGCACATCCGTACTCAAGAACCTCCCATACTCGGGCTCGTACAACCTGACCCCATAGAACCCCAAGTCACTTTCGTTATCATGTTCCCGTCCGATGTACGAGGTACGCGCGCCGGAGCCGGTGCTCGTGCGCTCGGTGCCATAGGCCGTGCAGGAGCGCGATTCGATCACGCGTGCTACGTTATCGAGGGTGATGCCTACCTGACAAGCCGACCAACGATCTTATGAGGACTCCCATCGACCGCATCCCAAACGACGACGGCTACCAGCATCGACTGACGGTCGATCGTCAACGCACCGTCATCTTGCACAATTCGGTACACTGCTGCCCTGACGATCTGTCTGTCAAAGTAAGTGTCAAACACAGCCACATACGAGTATCTACCAGCAGAGATACTGTCCCGGCAATAACCATCACCTTTTCTAAACGTACGGCGCACGTATTCTCTCAGTGCCAGCTCTCGCAATCCACCACCTCCGGTCGTGTCATCCGACGACACATGCTTGGACAATCTAACGCCGGACGGCAGCTGAAACAATCCACACAATGCTGCATTGGATTCTGTCTCGCATACGTACAGGCTATCGATGGCAACGACGGTCCCGAAACAACGACGCTGAAGGGCGGTGTCACTCAAGACATGTGACAACGTAAACCGCCGCCGTTCTCCTCCGCTATTCGAACTTGCACATCCAGTTACTACCGCTGCTGCGAGCAGTACCAGCAAAAACACGTCTCCGGCTCGCCAACGGCTAATGGGGACAGCTTGGCACTCCAATCCGTATCTCACTTATCCTCCTCACTCGGCAGTCGGACATAGGAACTGACAGGTTGCTTTCCCTCTTGAATCGTCGTCAGACTTGCCGCGCTGAAGGGGATCGTGGGCACGCCGTGCACTCGAATTGCGCCATATAACAGTCGCTGACCTAAGGGTTCACACATCTGCGAACGGATAACATTGACGGTGTTCTCAACAGGTCCGGGCGTACCTGCGCCACCATCGTCCAGTCCTCCGCCCATAGGTGTATGCAGTGCCTCATGAAGGAACGTTGTTCCGAACCCCATAGTACGATTGTCCAGATTGGAACTCGTTCCTGCGATGAACGATGCAGTCTGGTCATAGTTCAGACCCACTGTGTTCTTAGCTGGATCGGCTTCATTGACACCTGAACTCACAACATCAAGTATCTCCGGCGAGGCAATGAGACCAGTTACAAGAGTTCGTGCAGCGATGCTGCCACCCTGTGCAGTCTCGTTCGCATCAAATGTTAGCACGCCGTCTCCTCCGACGCTTAGTGAGGATAGGCCTGTTAACCATCGCAGATCTTCGACCGTACGATCAACAATCTCCTGCGCCCTTGTGTCATCATCGAAGCTCGCGGTGCTTAAAAGCGACGCGAAGCTGACTTCCCTACCATCATAATCCACCGCCATCACCGGACTATTCCCCGCATACTGATACGGCTGCAGCGGCAGGTATTTCGACCACAACACATCCGTGCTCAAGAACCTCCCGTACTCAGGCTCGTACAACCTGACCCCATAGAACCCCAAGTCACTTTCGTTATCATGTTCCCGTCCGATGTAGGACGTGCGGGCTCCGGAGCCGGTGCTCGTGCGCTCGGTGCCGAAGGGGTGATACGATGAGCTTTGAAGGGGCTCTCCGCTGCTGCTGAGTGTTACGCGGGCCGAGCCGAGGTAGTCGCTGATGACCACTTCCGAGGTGCCATCGGCGCGCGTGATGATGCGCGTGTTGTTGGGGCCGTAGGTGTTGAACTCCACCGGCCAGAGGCGCACACCGTCGCGGCCGCAGAGAGCCCCCTGCAGTCCATTGTACGTGGCCAGCTGCTTGCCGTCGGCACCAACGAGCGTGTACACCCATGCGAGGGTGGTATCGGCGCTGCTGAAAAGCTGTCGCTTCTGCTCGCGCTCTTGAAGGGGGCCGAAGCGGTAGCGCCATTGCTCCACCGGGGCCAGCGAGGCATCGGGGGCGCAGCTGGCCTCGGCACCCGTGGTGGTAGCCGTCTGCACAGTGTACACGTGGATTAGATTGAACGCATCGTACCCAAAGGTCTCGATCTTTTGCTGACGCATTCCATCTTCGGCGCGATTCTTTGTACGCGATATCATCGAACCGTCGGGGTCGTAGGTAAGCTGGTCATCAAAGGTGGCACGTCCGGCCACTGCGCCATTGATGATCGTGGCATCCGACACACGCTCGAGCTGGTTCGTGCCCGGGGTGTGGGAGTATTGTTGTTGCTGCGTCGGCAAGTAGACATTATTGACTCGAGTCTCTCTGAAAGCACGGGTTCGGTTGCCGGCAGCATCATATTCATACACTGTCTGATCCGACGCGACACCAAACATGGGACTCCCAGGCCATGCCCGCTCGAAACTGCTCGTAAGTCTGGCAGCTTTGTCATATCCGTATGTCTCGCGCCTCGACTCACCATCCTGCGTGTAGTACTTCTCCTTGATCAGACCACCGCGGCTGTAGCTGAACGCCTCGTCGTAGTACTGCCGCATCTGGGGCTGAGGCACAAGCGACAGAGGATCTGTCTGCGTTCTGCTGCGCAGCAGGGCTCCGGCGGCGTTATAGGTGTTGGTGGTCGTCACGTTGATCTTTGGGTACGTGACCAAACTTACTTGATTGAGAACATTGGGCGCTATGCGCAGGTTTTGGGTTGCAGATGGTATCGTCTCTTCCGCGAATGCAGGAATTCATCCAGCAGGGGCGATTCTAAGTGGTCGCCCAATGACCAAGCGTGGTCGACCGATTAACCAGCGTGGTCGCCCAATGAACCGTGGCGAATTCCCGATACATTCACGCTCTACGGCCGAATGCTGGGTCGCAGCATGGCGTGACCTGTGCATGAGAACGATACGTGACGTGGATTCCTGATTCACGAGATGCCACCTATGCCGCGAGTCTTTGACTCGGCCTTGACGGGCAAATCAACCAAACTCCTTCAACCAGCATTCACGGACTACTTTGTTTCATATTCATCTCAAATCGGACAACAGTTCGCTTACCTGGGAGCACAAGCACGTCTTCTCGAGTCACAAACCAGCAGCCCTCACTGCCAGTTGGATCGCAGGTAACATCGTATACACCCGTAGGAATAGGGAACGACGATATTCCTCTGCTCACTATCCACTCTCGATAAAGGGATGTCTCAGATATCCTTGCATAAGCACTCGTGATGGGTAACTGTGTCGCCGCGTCAACAACCTCGAGATCCAGAACACCTGAGTCACGAGTTGACGCGATTTCAGCTGGCTCATGACGTACTGAAGTAGTGCCATAGAATTGTCGACGTCGCTGATATCCATCGTACAATACGGTAGAATCAATCACAAACGCGCCACCGAGAGTCACGTCAACTACCGCAGAATCCCCAGGACTTAGGTCAAATTCCTGTGGTAACTGCAACTCTGCCGAAGCCCGGAATCGAGAGTCCATCATCAACCTGACCTCTCCAGGATCAAGCTTGAGAGTCGTTACCGTGTCGTCAATCAAATATACTTTTCCAACAAGACTCGACCCCGAACCCTGGGACGTTTTGAGCACAGCTCCAAATGGATAGGGCGCGCGAAGCGAGTCTCTAACTCGCAGAGTCAAAGATGACCGTGTTTGTCCAGTTGCAGATTTTGGGATAAGGCTCTGCAGGTGCAGCTTACTCTGAATTATAGTGCTCTTGGGCAAAGGCAACCCTTCTTCGAATGTCCGAATCGGAGGAAGTTGGAATCGCACCTTCACAACTGAGCCTGGTTCAACATGAATGTTCTTACACACAACCCAGTCATAGCAGTCTCTCAACTCACCTTGATTTACAGAAACGGAATACACCCCCGGTGGAACGATGCGCTTCTCCGTGCGCCATGGATATGGTCTTGAAATAGTATCCCGTACTTTAGATGGACGATAACTATCGGAACGCACATTCAGACGATAGTAGTTCAATCTTGTATCATCATGATTGAATACCTCGATGATTATCATTGCCGAATCAGCGTGTTCATTGAGCACAGCCTTCGAAGTGCTCAACACAGCTGTACCGAAATATGGGTCAGATGAAAATGTTGGGCCTTGCTGCGCATTTCCATTTAATGCAGCAAGTGCTAAAAATGGCATTAGCCACGGAAATATCGTTAGTAGGTTCGACACCCCATTACTTTCTAATCACTTGTCTGATATTGGGGTGGAGGGGTTTGTCGATCATCTGTTTGAACACTTTCGGATCAATCTGCTGTGACCAGAAAGGATCTTTCATGCTCGAAGTCATGACTCCAGTATTCGTGTGCTCGACTCCGAAAGTGTGCAGTATCTCATGCAATATCACGTCCGTGTCTGACGCGTGACTTTCCCGAACACTTATAGTGCGGCCATCCGAACCAGTTGATGCAGCTGCGGTGCCATTGATTGATGTGCTAGCGTCGTCGATAGTCGAGATGCTATTCGAAGCAAACTCCCCCTCCTTTATCAGTTCGCCAGTAGCTTCGTTATACTGCCCCTGCTTTGCGCTCAATACTGCTTCCTTGGGTGATTCCGATAGCGCCACCTTTACTTCGAATGTCAATATGTAAGTGACGCCCTTCAGTGATACTTCAGTACCATTCAGAGCGTTGAGTTTACCCGCGGCCGCCTTTGATGCAACTTCCGATTTCCGATCGACGTAAAACGTTGCCTTCACGTTCGCGGTCTTCGTTTTTTCATCGATGATTAGATCGTAGTCCTTCCCATTCCTATCCAACTGCCCCACCGGCTCATTCCCCGCATACTGATACGGCTGCAGCGGCAGGTATTTCCCCCACAGCACATCCGTACTCAGGAACCTCCCGTACTCGGGCTCGTAGAGTCTTACCCCATAGAACCCCAAGTCACTTTCGTTATCATGTTCCCGTCCGATGTACGAGGTACGCGCTCCGGAGCCGGTGCTCGTGCGCTCGGTGCCATAGGGGTGGTACGATGAGCTTTGAAGGGGCTCCCCACTGCTGCTGAGTGTTACGCGGGCCGAGCCGAGGTAGTCGCTGATGACCACTTCCGAGGTGCCGTCGGCACGCGTGATGATGCGCGTGTTGTTGGGGCCGTAGGTGTTGAACTCCACCGGCCAGATCT